>HF994081.1 GCA_000436915.1 Prevotella sp. CAG:1092
CTGAAGAAACGAACCAGGTAGATAGGAGAGTAATCTATGCCTTTCTGAATGTTGCGATAGTTGGCACGAACCAGGGCATTGCGGAAATACCAGGAGTGTTTGGCAAACATTTCGTTGTTCACTTCATATCCTAACGAACGGAGATATTGGATGGTGAAAATCGCCGTGGTTCTGGTATTGCCCTCTCTGAAAGCATGGATTTGCCAAATGCCTGAAATGAATTTAGCAATATGCTCTATCTTCTCATCATCTGTTAGACCTTTATATTGGAAATTCTTCTCTTGCTCTATATCCCAATCCAAGGCTCTTCGCAAGTCTTCCCAATTCAGGTAGTTTACGGAATCTCCTTCGAGCACCCATTCTTTCTTGGAAATATCGTATTGGCGGATTTCTCCTGCGTGCTTGAATACTCCCTCGAATATTCTTCGATGCAGAGATACGTAACCGTTGGTATTGAAGGCAAATGTTTTGCTGGCGAGGATCTTTGCAATGTTAGCCGAAACCTTATCTGCTTCTTCCTCTTCTTCATCTTTTGGTGTGCGAACCGTCTTGCTCTGATAGTAAGAGTCAATAAGTTTTCTGGTTTCATCCAGAGATATTTCACCTTCGATATTTCGTTTAGCCACATCTATGAGATACGCTGATGGT
>HF994082.1 GCA_000436915.1 Prevotella sp. CAG:1092
AAAGAAGAAGACTGTTGCTAATAAGAAGAAAGCTACTAAGTAATTAGGAGGAAATTAAGTATGGCAAAGAAAACAGCAGCATCTAAGAAAAGAAATGTAAGAGTTGACGCTCTCGGACAGTTGCATGTTCATAGCTCGTTCAACAACATCATTGTATCGCTCGCCAACAGCGAGGGTCAGGTTATCTCTTGGTCTTCAGCTGGTAAGATGGGCTTCCGCGGTTCTAAGAAGAACACTCCTTATGCAGCTCAGATGGCAGCAGAGGATTGCGCAAAGGTAGCTTTTGATCTCGGCTTGCGTAAGGTTAAGGCATATGTTAAGGGTCCAGGTAACGGACGTGAGAGCGCTATCCGTGCTATCCACGGAGCAGGCATCGAGGTTACTGAGATCATTGACGTAACTCCATTGCCACACAACGGTTGCCGTCCTCCTAAGCGTCGTCGTGTATAATAACCATTAGATACAATTGATTAAATAGAATTTATTATTATGGCAAGATATATAGGTCCAAAATCTAAAATTGCACGCCGTTTTGGTGAGCCAATCTTCGGCGCAGATAAGGTACTTGCAAAGCGTAACTTTCCTCCTGGCCAGCACGGTAACAACCGTCGTCGTAAGGTATCTGAGTATGGTGCTCAGCTTGCTGAGAAGCAGAAGGCTAAGTATACATACGGTGTTCTCGAGCGTCAGTTCCGTAACATGTTCGAGCATGCAGCTAAGGCTGAGGGTATCACCGGTGAGGTTCTTCTTCAGAATCTTGAGTGCCGTCTCGACAACGTAGTATATCGTCTTGGTTTGGCTCCTACACGTGCAGCTGCTCGTCAGTTGGTAGGTCACAAGCATATCGTTGTTGACGGTCTGGTAGTAAATATTCCTTCTTTTGCTGTTAAGCCAGGTATGGTTATCGCAGTTCGTGAGAAGTCTAAGTCTCTCGAGGTTATCGAGGCTGCACTTGCAGGTTTCAACCACAGCAAGTATCCTTGGATTGAGTGGGACGAGAATACCAAGAGCGGTAAGTTCTTGCACAAGCCAGAGCGTGCCGACATTCCTGAGAACATCAAGGAGCAGTTAATCGTTGAGTTGTATTCTAAACAATAAATCATTAAGTTAATGGCAATATTAGCATTTCAAAAACCCGATAAAGTTGTGATGCTTGAGGCAGATGACAAGTTCGGCAAGTTCGAATTCCGTCCTCTTGAGCCTGGCTTCGGTGTTACCATTGGTAATGCCTTGCGCCGCATACTTCTTTCATCGCTCGAAGGCTATGCTATCAATACCATCCGTATTAGTGGTGTTGAGCATGAGTTCTCTTCGGTGCCTGGTGTAAAGGAGGATGTCACAAACATCATCTTGAATCTCAAACAAGTGCGATTCAAGCAAGTAGTAGAAGAATTCGAGAACGAGAAAGTAACTATCTCCGTAGAGAATTCCACCGAATTCAAAGCAGGTGATATTAATAAGTATCTGACTGGATTTGAAGTGTTAAACCCTGATTTGGTGATTTGTCATTTAGATGCCAAGGCTTCAATGCAGATTGATCTTACTATCAACAAGGGTCGTGGATACGTACCTGCTGATGAGAACCGTGAGTTCTGCACTGATGTCAATGTACTCCCAATCGATTCAATTTACACCCCAATCCGTAACGTTAAATACGCTGTTGAGCCATATCGTGTAGAGCAGAAGACTGACTACGATAAGCTCGTACTCGAAGTAACAACGGATGGTTCCATCCACCCAAAGGATGCCTTGAAAGAGGCAGCGAAGATACTTATCCATCACTTCATGTTGTTCTCTGATGAAAAGATTACTATCGAGAATCAGGATGAGGAGACAAACCAGGAGTTTGATGAGGAAGTACTTCACATGCGTCAACTCCTCAAGACTAAGCTTGTTGACATGAACCTCAGTGTTCGTGCTCTTAACTGCTTGAAGGCTGCCGATGTTGAAACACTTGGCGATCTCGTACAGTTCAACAAGACTGACCTCTTGAAGTTCCGCAA
>HF994083.1:0-6012 GCA_000436915.1 Prevotella sp. CAG:1092
AAGTTAAATTATAGTGTTGCGGAATTAAGGGTTAAGAAAATGCTGCCAAATGACAAAATTTAAGTGTTGTTATAACTTTTTTGTTCATTTTCTTGTTTTAATGATAAAAATAATATAAATTTGCAGAATAAACATCAACAAATATAACTAATAATAAAATTAATAACGTTATGAAGAAAGTAATTCTCTCAATAGCACACTTGCGATGATGTCGGTAAGTGCTATGTTTGCTCAAAGTGCAGAATTTAAGTATGGTTTGGGTAACAGAATAGGTATAGGCGTTGGTGCTGGTACAGAAGGTATTGGCGTTGACGTTTCAACTTGCTTTAACAAATATTTTGGCGTAAGAGCAGGTTTGAACTTTATGCCAGATATTAATATCAAGACAGATGTTGATATTGAGCCAAATGTAGATGGTCTTCCAGAACTTAGCGGTGATGACGCAACTCTGAATGTGAAGGGCTCTTTGAAGCGCACATCATTTGATGTGAAGTTTGATTGTTATCCAACAGGTGGTACATTCTTTGTTACTGCAGGTTTCTCTGTAGGTGGCGAAAAGCTTGTTCAGGTTACTGGTCATAGTGATTATATTCAGAACAACTATGATAAGGCGGAAAAGTACGGTATTCAGATTGGCGACTACAACATTCCTTTTGATGAGAATGGTGATGTTAATGGTGGATTGAAGGTTAACAATTTCCGTCCTTATCTCGGTCTTGGTTTTGGTCGTTTGATTCCAAAAAACCGTATTGGTTTCCGTTTTGAAATGGGTGTTCAGTTTCATGGTAAGCCAAAGGTTTATGCAGATGGTGTAGATGTTAAAAATCTTATGGACCAGCTTGATGAGGAAGCATCTGACGATATTACCAAGATCATGAATGATTTTAAGGTTTGGCCAGTTATAAAGCTCAGCTTCCGCGGCAGAATATTGTAAGGTTCTACGCTTAAGGAAATAAAAAATAAGAGTGGAAAGTTTAGGAGTTTTCTCCATATGCTTTCCACTCTTTTTATTTTGTTGAGATAATACTAAAACTTTTGCTTGAACTAAAACTATTGTTGAGTAAATCCAAGCATGCGATACTCTTTGCCGTAGATAGAAAGTGATGTCATGCGGATGAGAGTCTTCATATTTAAGCTTGTCATGCTGAAGCTGTTGTCGAGAGAAGCCATTGGAAGGTATCTTTCCAATGCCCAGTTTTCCATTTCGCTTTGATTTTCAGGCAATGTAGCGATGTAGGAGCCATCCAATTTCTTGTCGTTGAAATGATAAATTGTATATTCTATCTTGTCGCTTCCCTTATATATTAATAAGGTGTCTTCGTCGCGAATCAGCTGATCGCTGTTTTTAACATAGTATTTCACTGTTTCGCGATTATGTCCGAACTGAATATAAGGTTCGCTGAAGTCATTATACTGACCTTTGACTGTAACGACGAAAGCACCCTTTGAACTTACCATTTTTGCCGTTCCCACTCGTTTGGCAATAATTTTGCCTCCCATTATTGAAGCTACGAGGTCGTTGTCAGACTTCCAAGAAAGGTCTTTGCCCTTAGCCAATTCTTGTGTGCTACCAGCAGTTAGGGTGACATTGTCAAATTGGATGAATTCTTTCTGATAGTCATCATCTTTAGCGTCGTCGTCGCATGATGTCATTCCAAATGCGAGGAATGAACATAGGACCGATAATAGAATAAATTTTGTTTTCTTCATTTTCATTTCTTTAATTCGCTGCAAAATTAATCTATTTAATTCAATTACTATTAAATAGATGTTCAAAAATTGGGGAATAACTGAAATCTTTATTATTTTTTATGGAATTTAAGGAGATTAGCTTCTATTGAGGTTTAATAAGGGGAATAAAAAAAGAGTGAAGAACTTAGACGAGAGGTCGTTGGGTTCTTCACTCTTGGGATTAGAAAAATAATTCTGATGTAGAATTAGAATTGTAATCGGGTAGGGAGTTACTTCACAGGGATTTTATCCACACGCTTCTGATGGCGTCCTCCTTCGAAGTCGGTAGCGAAGTATTCGTCCATAATTTTGCGAGCCATGTCGTTGCCAATGAAGCGTCCTGGCATTACGAGGACGTTGGCATCGTTGTGCTGACGAATAAGATGAGCAATTTCAGGAATCCAGCAAAGTCCGGCACGGATAGCTTGATGCTTGTTGAGAGTCATGCTGATGCCCTCACCACTACCGCAGATTGCTATTCCTGGAAACACTTCGCCCTTCTCGATGCCTTCAGCTAAAGCATGACCGAAGTCAGGATAGTCGCAACTATCTTCAGAGTAGGTGCCATAATCTTTATAAGGCATACCGTGCTCATCAAGATATTGTTTAACGAATTGTTTCAAAGCAAAGCCAGCATGGTCACTGGCTAAGCCCACAGTTTTTATCTCCATTATGATTGTTATTGTTTTATCCCAAGATGGCTTTCACCTGCTTGTAAACATTCTCTGAAGTGTAGCCAAGTTTCTCGTCGAGTACCTTGTAAGGTGCTGAGAAACCAAATGACTCCAAGCCCCAGATGTTACCCTCTGCCTCAGGTACAAGACCAAGGAGATTGACAGGAAGACCAGCTGTGAGACCGAACTTCTTAACATCGTGAGGAAGAACAGAAAGCTGATATTCCTTGCTCTGAAGACGGAACAATCCCTCAGAAGGAACGCTAACGATGCGAACCTTAACACCCTCTTTGCGGAGAAGCTCTGCACCAGCAACAAGAGTAGAAACCTCAGAACCAGTAGCTACGAGGATGATATCAGGATTTTCGTCTGAGCCACCTACAATGTAACCACCCTTAGCAGCAAGGCTGTAGTCGTTGCCTTCAGGAAGGTTAGCGATGCCCTGACGTGAGAAGATGAGAGCTGTAGGAGTAGACATGTTTTCCATAGCAAGCTTCCAAGCCTCTGTTGTCTCTTTAGCATCAGCAGGACGAAGAACGAGAACTGAAGGTTTGCCATGATGGTTTTTCAGCTTCTCCATTAAACGAATCTGTGCCTCCTGCTCAACAGGCTCGTGAGTAGGTCCGTCTTCACCTACGCGGAATGCATCGTGAGTCCAGATGAACTTAACAGGAAGTTCCATGAGAGCTGCCATACGAACAGCAGGCTTCATATAATCAGAGAATACGAAGAATGTACCACATGCAGGAATGACACCTCCGTGGAGAGCCATACCGATGCAGCAGCAAGCCATAGTAAGCTCAGCAACACCAGCCTGGAAGAATGCGCCCGAGAAGTCGCCCATGGTGAAGGCATGAGTCTTCTTCAAGAAACCGTCAGTCTTATCGGAGTTAGAAAGGTCAGCAGAAGCACAAACCATATTAGGAACCTGCTCTGCAAGAATGCCAAGACATGCAGCAGAAGCAGAACGTGTAGCATCGTTGTCCTTCTGTACACACTTGCTCCAATCAATCTTAGGAGCCTTGCCGCTAAACCATTCAGCCTGAGCAGCAGCCTTCTCAGGGTTAGCATCAGCCCAAGCCTTCTCTTCAGCATAACGTTCTGCGCAGATAGCCTCGAGCTCCTTAGCACGGTTAGCGTACATTTCCTTAACATCGTCGAAGATAACGAATGGATTCTCTGGGTTGCCACCAAGATGCTTGATAGTGTTGATGTAAGCGTCGCCACCAAGAGGAGCACCATGGGTCTTGCAGTTAGCTTCGTAAGAAGTACCGTCAGCCTTCAAAGCACCCTTACCCATAACGCACTTACCGATGATGAGGGTTGGCTTGCCTTCTACCTTCTTAGCAGCATCGAGAGCCTGACGAATCTGGTCTACATCGTTGCCGCAGATTTCGATAACTTCCCATCCGAGAGCACGGTACTTAGCTGCTGTATCTTCGTTCATAACGTCCTTAGTCTCTGTAGAGAGCTGGATGTCGTTAGAGTCGTAGAACATGATGAGGTTGTCGAGCCCGAGACATGATGAGGTTGTCGAGACCGAGAGTTCCTGCTATACGAGCGCCACCCTGTGAGATCTCTTCCTGAATACCGCCATCAGAGATGTATGCGTAGATGGTTTCCTTTTCGAATGTTGGGTTGCCTGTATGAGCAGCAAGGAACTTAGCTGCGATAGCTGCACCAATAGCAAAAACATGACCCTGACCAAGAGGACCAGAAGTGTTTTCAATACCACGAGCAATCTCAAACTCTGGGTGACCAGTAGTAGGAGAGCCCCATTGGCGAAGCTGCTGCAACTCTTTGAGAGAGAACTTGCCGATAAGGCAGAGCTGAGAGTAGAGCATAGGAGCCATGTGACCAGGATCGAGGAAGAAACGGTCGCGACCAACCCACGCAGGGTTCTTTGGATCATACTTCAAATACTCAGAATAGAGCACGTTGATGAAGTCGGCACCACCCATAGCACCACCTGGGTGACCAGACTTTGCCTTTTCTACAGCAGATGCAGCAAGAATACGGATGTTGTCTGCTGCATGCAACATTACTTTGTTATCGTTCATAAGATGTTATTATTAAAACTTATTTCTATTTAATTTTGATTACCGCTATTGATTTAGCAGGTATTTTTACTGAAACATTCTGTTTAGTGAGTTTTGCTCCCTTGAATTCTGTAGGGACTATGCGATTAGGATTTTCGAAATCATTATAGTCGGCAACTGATTTGCAAGAGAGAATCTGACCTGTAACAGTCTTCGGCTTTGAAGCTATACCATCAAGAGAAAGGTTAACTTTCTGCTCTTTGTCGAGACTTACATTAGCAAGTGAAACAACAATTGTGCCATCTGCTGTTCGAGCAGCACTTGTAGATAGTAACGGAATAGTTCGATTGCCTCGTACTGACATAGAGTCAGTCTTTACTTCCATAGGCAAATATGTTGCCTCTTGGAAATCCTTATACATGTTGAATACATGATAAGTAGGAGTGAGAACCATGTGGCCAGTACCCATGGTGTCTGTAAGAATCATAGACTGTAACACATTAACCACCTGAGCAATGTTAGCCATGCGAACGCGGTCGGTATGTCGATGGAATACGTTGAGTGTTAAGGCTGCTACGAAAGCATCGCGCATAGAATTCTGCTGGTATAGGTGACCAGAGATAGTTCCAGGCTCTTCGTCCCACCATGTTCCCCATTCGTCAACAAGCAGACCTATCTGCTTCTTTGGATCTTTCTGATTCATGATGGCAGAATGCTTTTTGATTACATCCTCAATCTCAAGGCATTTGCCCATTGTCCAATAGTAGTCGTCGTTGTTGAACTTAGTGGCAGAACCCTTGCTACCACTCCAACCTGTAACTGTGTAGTAGTGGAGCGAAAGACCATTCATGCGATGACCAACATTGTTCATCAACACCTTTGTCCAATTGTAGTCGTAGTCGCTTGCACCTGAAGCAATCTTGTAGAGATGATGACCATCGTAGTTACGGCAGTAAGTTGAATAACGACGATAGAGGTCGGCATAATATTCTGGACGCATAGAGCCTCCACAGCCCCAACTCTCGTTGCCTACACCAAGGAACTTGACATTCCATGATTTCTCACGACCATGCTTGCGGCGAAGATTTGCCATTGGCGTTTCGCCATCAGAGGTCATGTATTCTACCCATTTAGCCAATTCTTCTACTGTGCCACTACCAACGTTGCCGCTGATATAAGGCTCGCAGCCAAGCATTTCGCAGAGATTCAAAAACTCGTGAGTACCAAAAGAGTTGTCCTCGATCGTTCCACCCCAGTTATTGTTCTGCATCTTTGGACGCTGGTTTTTAGGACCAATGCCATCCATCCAATGGTATTCATCGGCAAAGCAACCGCCAGGCCAACGAAGTACAGGAATCTGCAAAGACTTCAAAGCTTCAAAGACATCCTTACGATAGCCTTTGATGTTTGGAATCTTTGATTCCTCGCCAACCCATAGACCTCCATAAATACAAGAGCCAAGGTGCTCAGCAAACTGTCCATAAATTTCTTTATGGATTTTCTGATTACCTTGGTCGGCATGTATGGTGAGCGTTGTGTTTTGAGCTGTAGCTGCCAATGACATGGCA
>HF994083.1:6020-37333 GCA_000436915.1 Prevotella sp. CAG:1092
CTGCCAATGACATGGCAGCTACAGTTAATGCTGTGAATATTCTTTTCATACGTGGAGTAGGGGATTAATATTTGTTTTCTACTGCAACCTTCTCTATAGCGAGACCACGTTTGTAGTTCTCGATATAGATATTGAAGCCTGCTACATCCTCTGCTGTAGGAGCAATTTCTACACCTGTATTGCCTGCGAATACCTTGTTCTCAAGGAAGTCGGCAAGTGACTCGTGAGCACCGCTATTGACAAGATAAGAACCAAGGAGAGCAATACCCCATGCTCCACCTTCACCTGCAGTCTCCATTACAGAGATTGGAGAATTGATGGCAGCAGCAAGGATGCGCTGACCTACGCCCTTAGTTTTGAACAAACCACCGTGACCTGTGATGCGGTCAACTTTAACATGCTCTTCATTGAAGAGAATATCGTTTCCAATCTTCAAGACACCTACTGAAGCGTAGAGGTGTGAGCGCATAAAGTTGGCAAGATTGAACTTGTCGTTAGCAGAGCGAACAAACATTGGACGACCTTCTGCAAGACCTGTTACTGGTTCGCCAGAGATGTAGTTATAAGAGATGAGTCCGCCACAATCAGCATCGCCTTCGAGTGCATGGTTGTAGAGCTTACCGAATACCTCGTTCATGTCTACTGGCACGCCCAAGAGCTGCTGATATTCTTTAAATAGATTTACCCAGGCGTTGAGGTCGCTAGTGCAGTTGTTGCAATGAACCATAGCTACGAGTGAACCATCAGGAGTTGTTACCATATCAATCATTTCGTATGGCTTGGTGAGGTCTTTCTCAAGAACAATCATAGAGAATGAAGATGTGCCGGCAGAAACGTTACCTGTGCGCTGCTTAACAGCGTTTGTTGCAACCATACCTGTGCCAGCATCGCCCTCAGGAGGACAAAGAGGAACCCCTGCCTGCAAATGACCAGAAACGTCGAGCTTCTTAGCGCCTTCAACTGTCAAGCGACCTGCATCCTGTCCAGCATTTAGAACCTTAGGGAAAATGTCGAGCAAAGTCCATTTATAGCCTCTTGATGCAATAAGACCATTGAACTTCTTCACCATGTCGGCATTATAGTTCTTAGTCTCAGGGTCAATAGGCATCATACCTGAAGCATCGCCTATGCCAAGAACTTTTTCGCCTGTGAGTTGCCAATGAATGTAACCTGCCAATGTTGTTTGGAAGGCAATATCTTTAACGTGGTCTTCACCATTGAGGATGGCTTGATATAGGTGTGAAATACTCCAACGAAGTGGAATGTTGTAAACAAAGAGTTTAGACAACTCTGCAGCTGCCTTAGCTGTATTTGTATTACGCCATGTGCGGAATGGAACAAGGATTTCTTCATTGTCGTTGAAAGCCATATAGCCATGCATCATAGCGCTGATACCTATAGCTGCAAGCTTCTCTATTTCACTATCATACTTTGCCTTAACATCCTTGCGGAGATCAGCATAGCAATCCTGTAAACCTGACCAGATAGCATCGATGCTGTAAGTCCAAAGGTTGTTGACGAGTTGGTTTTCCCACTCGTGGCTACCCTGTGCTATAGGCTTATTCTCTTCGTCGATGAGAACAGCCTTGATACGGGTAGAGCCAAACTCGATACCGAGAATGGCTTTACCTGATTCTATTGTTTGTTTTGCAGTCATGTCTATTACTTGAGAGCCTTGTTAAGCATGTAATAAATCTCATTGTTACGGAGCTGCTGTTTGAAGCTACTGATGGTGGTATTCTTGTCGATGTTTACGTACTCGATACCAACGATCTCTGCGAAATCTTCCCAGTATTCAGCTGTGATGTCGTAAGAGAATGCACTATGGTGTGTACCACCTGCGAGAATCCATGCACCTGCACCAATCTCGAATGTTGGCTGTGGAACCCAAAGAGCTGAAGCAACAGGGAGCTTAGGCATTGGCTTTGGCTCGATGCACTCTACTTCGCTTGTGATAAGACGGAAACGGTTACCAAGGTCAACAACTGTAGCCTTGATACCATGACCAGTCTTTGATGTGAATACAAGGCGAGCTGTCTGCTGCTTACGAATGCCGATGCCAAGGAAGTGAACCTCGAGCTTTGGCTTATCTGTAGCAATCAATGGACAAACCTCGAGCATGTGGCTCTGGAGTGAAGATGTGCAGTCGGCAGCAAAGTTCAAAGTGTAGTCCTCAAGGAATGAGCATCCCTTTTCAAGACCCTGGTTCATAACCCAAAGTGTGCGATAGAGACAAGCTGTCTTCCAGTCGCCCTCAGCACCGAAGCCATAACCCTCAGCCATCAAGCGCTGTGAAGCAAGACCTGGAATCTGGTCGAAACCGCAGAAGTTAGGATCGTCGATGTTTGCATCACCAAGGTCATCAAAGTTTGTTGTGAAAGCTGTTGCCTTTTCCTCCTTAAGTACACGACGGAGAGCGATTTCTGCTTTAGCCGCGTTCTTAACCTTCTCCCAATATACTTCTTCACCCGACTCATCAATCTTGATGGTGTAAGCCTTCTTATATTCTTCAACGAGAGCATCAGCCTCTGCATCAGTAACCTTCTTGTAGTATTCCATCAATGAAGATACTGGATAGTAGTCTACATGATAGCCAAGACGCTGTTCGAACTCTACACGGTCGCCATCGGTAACGGCAACATTATTCATGTTCATACCAAACATCAAGCAACGTACGTTGTGAGCATCAGCAACACCTGCTGCAACACGTGCCCATGTAGCAATCTGCTTCTGAGCAGCTTCGCTCTTCCAATAGCCAACAACAACCTTGCGAGGTACACGCATGCGAGTGCAGATATGACCAAACTCGATGTCGCCATGTGCTGACTGGTTGAGGTTCATGAAGTCCATGTCGATGTCGTTCCATGGAATTTCAGCGTTGTACTGTGTATGGAAGTGGAGGAGAGGCTTCTTTAATGACTGAAGACCCTTAATCCACATCTTTGCTGGCGAGAATGTGTGCATCCATGTGATAATACCAACACACTTCTCGTCGTTATTAGAAGCCTTCATGACAGCCTCTACTTCGGCTGATGAATTTGCTGTGCCTTTATAAACAACCTTAATAGGAATGATTCCACTATTGTTGAGTCCATCGACCATCTCTTTAGAGTGGCCATCAACGATTTTTACTGTTTCGCCTCCGTAAAGAAGCTGTGCTCCTGTTACGAACCAAATTTCTAAGTTCTCAAATGCTTTGATCATAGTTTTAAGTTTTTTAATGGTTTATTGTATTGTTATTATTGTTTTATAGGTGTTTAAAGTCTTTTATCCTTTTTTCTTCTGGCCGTAGTAGGCGTTAGGACCGTGTTTGCGGCTGAAATGCTTCTCCACGAGGAGTGGGTTCATGGTGGTGTTAGGATTTACAGAGAATGAAATGAATGCCATCTTTGCAACCTGTTCCATTACTACTGCATTGTAAACTGCATTATCAGCATCCTTACCCCAAGAGAAAGGACCATGGTTCTTTACTAAAACACCAGGAGTGTGAACAGGGTTGATGTTTCCTTTTTTGATACGCTTAACTATAACATTGCCTGTCTCGAGCTCATATTCGCCCTTTACTTCAGCTTCTGTCATGTCGTCAGTACATGGAATGCAATCGTGGAAGTAGTCGGCATGTGTAGTTCCAATATTAGGAATGTCCTTGCCAGCCTGTGCCCATGCTGTAGCGTAGGTAGAGTGAGTATGTACGATACCACCTATCTCAGGGAATTCGCGATACAACACAAGGTGAGTAGGTGTGTCGGAAGAAGGGTTTAGGTCGCCCTCTACAACTTTACCAGTTTCAAGATCTACTACTACCATGTCGGAAGCCTTCATAGTGTCGTATGAAACTCCAGATGGCTTGATGACAACAAGACCCTTTTTGCGGTCGATTCCGCTAACGTTTCCCCATGTAAATATTACAAGGTTGTGCTTAACCAAATCGAGGTTTGCACGGAAAACTTTCTCTTTGAGTTCTTCTAACATAAAAATATGTTTAAATAGGTGTTATATATATTATTGATAATTAGTTATTATTGTAATTTAAACGAAGGGTCTTCAGCATACGACTTCTTGTTGAAGCGGTAGAGTGCAGCTCCTCGTTTAGATGTTTTCTTGTCTATGAGTTCCGTCTTTTCTATAAAGTCGATCTGCTTTATGCGCTTGCGGAAATTGCGCTTATCGATTTCACTTCCCAATACTGCTTCATATACATGCTGTAATTGTGTGAGTGTGAAGAGGTCGGGTAGGAGCTTAAAGCCTAAAGGCTCTGTACTAATGTTGTGACGAAGAATGTTCAATGCCGTTTGAACCATCTTGTTGTGATCAGAATAGAGCTGTGGCAATTCTTCAAGACTTACCCATGAAAGATTGTGCTCTTGACGAAGTTTGTCGTCATAGTCTTTGACGTTTATCAAAGAATAGTAGGCAATGGAGATTACACGTTCTCCTGGGTCACGATCAACAGCACCGAATGCTGCAACTTGTTTCATAAAGGCATTCTTCATGCCTGTTAGATTGTACAACACTCTACTGGCAGCCTCGTCTATGCTCTCGTTTTGTTCTACGAAACCGCCATATAATGACCATTCATCAAATCCTGGATCCATTTTACGCTTACCTATAAGGAGCTTTAACTTACCTTCATCGAATCCAAAGATAATGCAGTCAACAGCAACGTATGCTTTATTATGTTGAACATAGAAATTTGTCATAGTTCTAAGTTATATTAAAGGTTTAGTAATATTAGAGGTGTGGGTATTTTTTTATTGAATAGGTTTTGATTGGGTGTCTTAAATGTTTTATTGTTTAATATGGTGTCTTGAAGGTGCTTTACCTCCAAGACACCAAGTTTGTTGTTTACCAGAAGTACCAATAGAAAGCTGCACAAAGACCGATAACGATGAGTGAACCAACGATATCGAAAGTGCCCCAGCTTTCACGAATAGACTTCTTGAAGTCTGATGTGAAAGTAATAGCTTCTACCTGTTCCTTGCTTGGAGCAGGAGTGAAGCAGCTCACCACAACCATAAATATGATGAGGAATACGAGTAACCAGCACTCAAATACAAGCCAGTTAGTCTGCCAGAACCATGAGGTTGCATCCCAGAATGCACCATCCATTGTAGCTTTACCTGTGTCGGTGATAACATTTGTAACAAGACGGAGCATACCGATAAGGAAGCCTACAATCATAGTGTATTCACCAGCCTTAGGAGTAATCTTCTTGAAGAAGATACCCATAGCAAATACTGCTACCATGGCTGGAGCCAAGAGTGACTGAATTCCCTGGAGGTAGTTGTATAGGGTGTCCATCTTCATCATGATAGGCAACCATGCAAAACCGAGAACTACAACTACTACTGTTGCAATACGACCAACGAGTACATAGTGTGCCTCAGACATACCTTTTTTCAATGGTTTGTAGAAGTCTTCTGTGAAGAGTGTTGCACAGCTATTAAAGAATGCTGCCAATGAAGCAACAAGTGCGCAGATGAAACCGATAGTTACAATACCCTTAATACCTGCAGGCAATACACTCTTAACCATGATGGCAAAAGCAGCGTCTGTTTCATTCATCTGGATTGCGCCCTTCTGAGCCAAAGCTGCAGCAATCATACCTGGAATCAAGAACATGAAGCAAGGGAGAACTTTGAAGAAACCAGCTGCGATAGTACCACGACGAGCACGCTTCATAACTTCTGCATTGCTCTCGCCAGGAACCTGACCAAGTACACGCTGAACGATATGCTGGTCTGTACACCAATACCAGAAACCAATAATGGTTGCACCAAGGAATACTACGAAGCCTGGATACTCCTGGTACATAGAATCGCCAGCCTCCCAGTGGAACATGTGTGTTGTTCCATAGCCGTTGTTCAACTTTCCACAGTAATCCATCATATCTGCCCAACCAGCAGCAATGCTACCACCGCCAAGAGTTGAAAGACCAAGAAAGAGAACCAAGAATGAACCAATTACAAGGATAGGGGTCTGAATAGTAGACAAAGTCATCACACCCTTCATACCTCCAAATACTGTAAAGATGGTAGTTAGTACAATAAGTCCGATAGCTCCTGCCCAAAAATTCAAGCCCCAAAGATATTCGAAGAAGATACCACCAGTAAGGGCTGTTACACTTACCTTAGTAAGTATGTAAGCTACAAGAGTAATGATAGAGAGCCATGAACCTGTACGCTGTGTGTAGCGGAACTTCAAGAAGTCAGGCATGGTGATAATCTTTCCCATCTTATTGATAAGCAACTGGTAGAATGGTACAAACAACCATCCTAAGATAAGGATCATCCATCCCTGCATTTCCCAGTGAGCCATACCAACACCACTCTTGGCGCCAGTTCCTGCTAAGCCTACAAGGTGCTCTGAACCTATATTGGCTGCAAAGATAGCCATACCAATTACATACCATGGTTCACCTTTACCGAATAGGTAAGCTGAAGAATCTTCACCCTTTTGTGCTTTTCTGTCTTTTACAATCGCATGCCATACTGCCCATATAACACCGATTACACCAATGGCGAGTACTGCCCAGTCAAGCCATACGAACTCTGTTGAATTCCAATTCATTGTTTTTTTAGTTGATAATAATTATTTTACCGAGAATTTGTAAACTACATGACTATGATATTTCTCTCCTGGTTTAAGGTTTGCTGAAGGGAAATTCTTTTTGTTTGGAGCATCAGGGTATTTCTGTGTTTCCATGCATACAGATGCATGTACAGGATATTTGTTACCATGCTTACAAGCAATTCCTGTACCCTGGAAATTAGCGGTGTATATCTGTATACCAGGTTCGTTAGTAAACACCTCAAGATAGATACCTGTGTTAGGTGCATAAAGACTTGCTGCTACCTTTTTATCGTTGCCCTTACCATCCTTGTAAGTATTTAAACACCAGTTGTGGTCATAACCATTAGCATTCTTTATCTGTTGGAAGGCTGTGTCACCAATACATTCGTAGAGAGGACGACGCTTGGTAAAGTCCATAGGAGTACCATACACATCCTTGATTTCACCTGTTGTCATATAGGTAGAATCTGTAGGTGTGTACTTATCAGCATTGATAAAGAGTACCATGTCGGTACCTGGTTGAGAAGGATTGCCTGTAAGTGAGAAATATGAGTGGTTGCACATATTAATTACAGTTTCCTTATCAGTTGTTGCCTCGAATGTGCAATCAAGTGCATTGTCGTCTGTAAGCTTATAAGTAGCTGTTGCAGTAACTGTTCCTGGGAAGCCATTATCTCCATCCTTTGAAACCAATTTGAGCTCAAGAGTTTGATCGTCAATCTGTGTTGCATCATAAACCTGATACTGCCATCCTGAAGGACCTCCATGCAAGCAATGACCAAAGTTATTAGTTGGCAACTGGTATTCTTTACCAGCAATAGTCATCTTACCTTTATTAATACGGTTTGCATAGCGACCAATTGTTGCTCCGAAATCGCTTGGACTATTTACAGTATCTGCATACTGCTTAATGTTGTCGTATCCTAACACAACGTCTACCATCTGGTTGTCTTTGTTAGGAACCATCATTGAAACAACTCGACCACCAAAGTTAGTGATGCAAACTTCCATACCACTTTTGTTGGTGAGAGTGTAGAGTGCTACTTTCTTACCATTGATAGTGGTGTCGAAAGCTGTTGGGTTTAATCCCGAAAGAGTTTGATTGCCTGAGCATGATGCCATTAATGCAACAGCAACACCTGCTCCGAGAATTAGGTTTTTTAAGTTACTCATAATTAATATTCGGTTATTAGTTGTTATAATATGATATATTCAGCGTCAAAGATACAACTTTTTTGTTAAAGTCAATAATGTTTCATTAAGTTTTTATGCACAAAGTGTGGTTTTTACACTATTTAAACAAAAAAAGGTCTGCAAGACAGGAGTTTGCAGACCTTTTGTTTGTATTATTAAGCTAATAATAATGATTTCTTATGAATTAGCAAATCTTTCTTGAACCATCGCTGATAACAACGTTGATAACCTCTGGTTCATGTCCGTATTTCTCATTAAACTTAGCTTTAGCTGTAGCGATGAAGTTGTCGTAAACCTCAACCTTAACGAGGTTGATAGTGCAACCACCGAAGCCACCGCCCATGATACGGCTACCAGTAACACCATTTTCTTTAGCCAAGTCATTGAGGAAGTCAAGTTCTTCGCAGCTTACTTCATATTCCTTGCTAAGACCATAGTGTGTCTCGAACATCTTCTTTCCTACAGTCTCGTAGTCACCCTTTTCAAGAGCTTCACAAACTGCAAGTACACGATCCTTCTCACCGAGTACGAAGTGAGCACGTGTGTAATCTTCCTCGCTAACCTCAGACTTTACAGCCTCAAGTTCATCCCACTCAGCATCACGAAGAGTTTCAAATTTCTTGTTAGGGAAGTGCGCTGCAAGAGCCTTAACTACATTCTCGCAAGAATTGCGACGGTCGTTGTATGGAGAACCCTTCAACTCGTGCTTAACCTTTGAGTTCAACAATACGAGCTTGTATCCCTGTGGGTTGAATGGGAAGTATTCGAATTCGCGACTGCGGCAGTCGAGACGCATAAGTTTACCCTGCTGACCGAATACGCTTGCGAACTGGTCCATGATACCACAGTTTACACCGATATAGTTGTGCTCTGTAGCTTGGCCTGCCAATACCATATCCCACTTAGAAACCTTATTGTCACCAAAGAGGTCGTTGAGTGCATAAGCGAAGCAACTCTCAAGAGCTGCACTTGAAGACATACCAGCACCGAGAGGAACATCACCAGCAAATGCTGTATTGAAACCCTTTACATCAACACCGAGTTTTTTCATTTCCTGAACGATGCCATAGATGTAGCGTGCCCATGTTGTCTTTGGACCTACAGGATCGTCAACCTTAAATTCAACCTTATCCTTAAGGTCGATAGAGTAGGCGATAACTGTGTTAAGTCCATTTGGACGAACTTCAGCCATGATACCCTTGTCTACTGCACCTGGGAATACGAATCCACCATTGTAGTCTGTATGCTCACCAATTAGATTGATACGACCTGGTGATGCATATATGTTTCCTGTTTTACCGTCGAAGTGCTTAATAAATCTACTTCTTACAAATTCTATATCCATAGCTTTAATATTTTTAAAGGTTTAACTTAGATGGTTTTATTTAAAACTTAAATATAAATCAAATAATGATTAGTCTACCTTGATATCCTTATTCACATTCTTGCAACCCCAGATAGAGTAGAAGAGGATGTAAGCGAGCATGGCAACAATGAGCCAATATGAATTAAGGTAGCTAATACCGAGTTGCTGTACGAGAACAAGATCCTGGAAGAATGGCATCATGCCACCACCAAATACCATTACCATGAAGATACCAGAAGCTTTTGCTGTGTATTTGCCAAGACCTTCTGTTGAAAGGTTAAAGATACCACCCCACATGATAGATGTACAAAGACCACAGAGGAAGATAAATACACAAGACAATGGAACTGTTGCATTTTCAATCTTGATGATACCGAGGTCGATATTAAGAGTTGTTGTAACGTCGCCTGTAAAGATAGCAGCAACAATGAGGATAATACCTACTGTAGAAACTGTAATCATCTGAGTGCGAGTAGAAACCTTACCAGAGATGATAGTAGAGGTAAGACGACCACAAAGCATCAAGAACCAGTAGATACCAGCCAAAGATCCTGCTACTGCTGCAGCACCTTCGAAACCACCTTCGCGGCTTATCCATTGGTTCATCATACCTGGAGTTGCAATTTCGATACCTACATAGAAGAAGATAGCTATAATACCGAGCAAGCAATGACGGAATGCAAGTGGAGATCTTTCGTATGTTACGTTCTTAAGGTCACCTTGTGGCTCCTTTATCTTGATGAACGAAATGATGCAAAATGCTGCAAGGAAGATAACAATACCTGTAATGATAAGAGGTGCAACGTCTGGGAAAGAATCCTTTGTCAATGTTCCTACAAGGAAACCTGTGAGAACAGGAGTTGCTGTTGCTGAAAGTGAGTTAAGGGTACCACCAGCCTGTACAAGCTGGTTACCAGTGTTGCCACCACCACCAAGAAGGTTGAGCATAGGGTTTACTACGGTGTTGAGCATACATACACAGAAACCGCAGACAAGTGCACCAAGCAAGTAAACATAGATGTTGTTTACTACACCAGAAAGCAACTGAATACCAAGACCTACAGCACCAACGATGAGTGCTATAAGAGCAGTCTTCTTGTATCCGTACTTGATAAGCATGTTTCCTGCAGGAATACCCATAACGAGGTAAGCTGTAAAGTTCATAAGGTTACCAGCCATACCTGCCCAATTGTAGGTCATACCCCAAATGTTACCGAAAGGCGCAGCCATGTTTGTTACAAAACTAATCATGGCGAAAATAAAGAACATGGTGATAATAGCAACAATGTTCTTCTCGTTTTTTGTTTCTGACATTGATTTAAGATTGTTTTATTAATGTTGATAATTTATTATTTAGACTTTATGTGCGCTTATATCTGTACAACATCATATGTGATGTAATACATATGATGTAATATATATAATGTATAGTATATTCACGCAAAGGGGTGGCTGATAAGAAATCAGCCACTCCTGTTATGCTATTATTGGTTATTTAGCTACACCAAATTTATAGATTGTCTTCTGTTTATATTGGTCACCAGCATTAAGAACCACAGAAGGGAAATATGGATGATTTGGTGAATCAGGGAAGTGTTGTGCTTCAAAGCAAATACCAGAGCGACGTGGGAATGTTGCACCATTCTGACCAGCGTAGCCATCAGCCCAATTGTCTGTATAAAGCTGAACTCCTGGTTCTGTGGTGTAAACTTCCATAGTTCTGCCACTTACAGGCTCTGTAATCTTTGCAGCAAAGCTTAATTCACCTTCCTCTTTCTTATTCAGAACATAACAATGGTCATATCCTGCACCATTCTTAATCTGCTCATCGTCAGCATCAATATCCTGACCAACAGGCTTAGGTGTACGGAAGTCGAAAGGTGTACCCTTTACGAAGCGAATTTCACCTGTAGGAATACTTGTCTCATCAATAGGGAGATAGTAGTCTGCATTGATTTCGCAAATCAGGTTGTCGATAGTTGGGGTAGGGTTGGCAATACCTGATAATGAGAAGAAACCATGACTTGTTAAGTTAATAATGGTCTTTTTGTTTGTTGTAGCCATATATTCAATAACAAGCTCATCGTCGTTAGTGAAAGAGTATACAACTGTTACTCTAACTTCGCCAGAGTAACCCTCTTCGCCATAAGGGCTTACATACTTAAGAACCAATGACCAATCGTTCATCTGAAGAGCGTCCCAAACCTTAGCATTAAAGCCTTTTTTTCCACCATGAAGAGAGTTTGGACCATTATTGATTGGAAGGTTGTACTCTTTACCGTGAAGTTGAAATTTACCTTTGCAAATACGATTGCCATAACGACCAATCAAAGTTGAGAGATATGGTTCTGGAGAATTTATTACATCTTGTATGTTATCATGACCCTGGATTACGTTTGCCAACTTGCCTTCTTTATCTGGCACCATGATAGCAACCAAAGCACCACCATAGTTTGTTATAGCAACTTCATGTCCCTTATCGTTTCTCAAAACATACAAGTCTGTCTGCTTGCCATTTATTGTGGCCTGAAAATCTGCACGTTTCAGACCACAGATGTTTTCGGTTTCGTTAGTACTCATAATTAAATAGTTTTTAGTTACTCTTTGATATCTGCAAAGTAACTAAAAATTAATTAGAATTGCAAACGAAAAGCCGAAAAAATCTTGTGTTTTGAACGTTAAAAACTATTAACGTGACAAAAATGTTAGTAGGTCGGCAACAATGTAACTGCTACCTCCCACAAAAACGAAGTCGTCTTTATTAGAATCTTGTAGCGCTTTTGTATACGCAACTTCAACATTATCAAATATTTCGCCACGCAAGTCATGTTTAATTGCTATCTCTGCAACCCTTTCTGCTTTAATGGCTCTTTTAGATTTTGCTTGTGTCCAATAATAGATAGCGTTTTTGGGCAAAAGATACATAACAGAATTAATATCTTTGTCGTCTACCATACCAAATACAATTCTCAGCTGATTACATTGCTGCCGTTTTATCTGTGGAGCAAGATAATTCCATCCACCTACATTATGACCTGTGTCGCAAACAACGGTTGGATTGTTTTGAATTGTTTGCCATCTTCCCAATAGTCCAGTATTCTTGCAAATATTAGTAAGTCCTTTAGCGATGACATCATCATTTTTTATAATATTCATTTGCTTTAGGATGTTGCAAGCGCAAAGAATGGTATTCATGTTGCGCTCTTGGTAGTCACCTGAAAGCTCACCGACCAAAGTGCTATTGTTTGAAAGATAGTATCTTCTTCCTCCATCAGCCATAGGTGAAGATGATGTTACAATTGCATTGTCTTCAGCAAACACAATAACCGAATTTACCTCATTGGCTTTAGATTGGAAAACAGGACTTGTTTCTTCATTTGCTTCACCTATTATTACAGGCACACCTTTTTTAATAATACCAGCTTTCTCCGCTGCAATCTTTGCAAGAGTATCGCCTAAGAATTGTGTATGATCAAAGCTGATGTTAGTGATGATGCTAAGTATTGGTGAAATGATGTTTGTACAATCTAATCTGCCGCCAAGTCCAACTTCGATAATGGCTATGTCTACTTTTTGTTCATCAAAATATTTAAAGGCTAAAGCTGTAGTCAATTCAAAAAAAGAAGGATGTAAAGGTTCGAAGAATTTTCTTTCGCCTTCAACAAACTTTACAACTCGTTCTTTACTGATACACTGACCATTAACTCTTATTCGTTCGCGAAAATCTACAAGATGTGGAGAAGTGTATAATCCAACCTTATAGCCTGCTTCTTGTAATATTGAAGCAAGTGAATGCGAACAAGAACCTTTGCCATTTGTTCCGGCAATATGAATTGTCTTAAAGTTGGTATGCGGATGATTAAAGTGCTTGTCAAGAGCAAGAGTATTTTGCAAACCCTCCTTATACGCAACAGCACCCACATGTTCGAAAACAGGGGTGCTGTTGTATAGATAGTTTAATGTTTCTTGATAATTCATGTTTATCTATTTTCTGTGAAGAAGTTTCTGAACTTCTTGAATATAGTCTGCTTGATGTTAGCATCGCCCTTGAAGTTGTCACTATTCTTAAATTCTTCAAGCGCTTCTTTTTCCTTCTTACTCAAAGTCTTTGGCACATAAACATTTACGTTTACTATCAAATCGCCTACGGACCTTCCGTAACCTTGAACTGCTGGCAGACCTTTTCCTCTAACTCTAAGGGTTGTTCCTGGCTGTGTACCCGACTTAATACTGATTTTAATCTTGTCGCCAGAGATAGTTGGAATCTCTACATCTCCACCAAGAGTTGCTGTAGGGAAGTCGAGCAATAGGCTATAGATAACATCCTGTCCATCTCTAACGAAAGTATCGTTCTTTTCTTCGCTAATCAAAACTTGGATATCACCATTAATACCATTATGCTGACCTGCATTTCCCTTGCCAGGTACATTCAATACCATACCTTCAGCAACACCAGCAGGAATCTTTATTTCAACTACTTCTTCGCCATTAACGACTCCAGTACCATTACATTCCTTACACTTATTTTTTATAACAGTACCTTCGCCATGACATGTTGGACACTCCGACTGAGTTTGCATCATACCGAAAACAGAACGTACGGTACGTGAAACAACACCACTACCATGACATGTTGGACAAGTTTCCGGTTTGCAGTCTCCTTCTGCTCCTGTGCCATGACAATGTGAACATACTACCTGTTTACGTACTTTGAAAGTTTTGGTAACACCTGTTGCAACTTCTTGTAAACTTAGCTTTACTCTCAGTCGTAAGTCTGCTCCTCTATATTGTGCATGACGTCGACCGCCACCATTGCCTCCGAAACCACCAAAGCCTTCGAAACCTCCAAAACCTCCGTGTCCTCCAAAGATGTCTCCAAACATGCTGAAGATATCTTCGGTATTGAAGCCTGCGCCACCAAAGCCGCCATTACCACCAAAGCCACTAGGACCATTGAAACCAAACTGATCGTATTGCTGTCTTTTCTTTGCATCGTGGAGAACATCGTAAGCTTCTGCAGCTTCCTTAAACTTCTCCTCAGCCTCCTTGTTGCCAGGATTGCGGTCAGGGTGGTATTTAATAGCCAATTTGCGATAGGCTTTCTTTATTTCGTCTTCTGAAGCGTTCTTGTCAACACCAAGCACTTCATAATAATCTCTCTTAGCCATTGTTCTTTTAAATTATTGTTTGTTTTAAAAGTTATTGACCTACAGCCACTTTTGCATGTCTAATCACTTTGTCGTTCAAAGTGTAGCCTGTCTGTACGCAGTCTACAACTTTGCCTTTCTTGTCATCACCCATGCCAGGAACCATAGCTATAGCTTCATGGAAGTCTACGTCAAATTCCTTATCGTCGGTATCAATCTTCTTAACTCCCAATCCTTCAAGAATAGTTCTGAGTTTTTTGAAGATTAGTTCCCAACCTTCTTCTAAAGCTTTCACAGAATCTGCTTTATCTGCATTAGCAACAGCGCGCTCCATGTCGTCAAGTACTGGCAAAATGGCAGTAATAGTCTTTTCGCCACCATTAAGCACGAGTTCTGTCTTTTCTTTCAATGAGCGTTTTCTGTAGTTGTCAAATTCTGCTACAGTTCTCAGATACTTATCTTTTAGGCTTTCTAATTCCTCTTGAGCCTTCTGTAGAGGGTCTTTTTCTTCAGTTTTTTCCTCAGCAGCAGCTTGTTCTTTGTTGTCGAAAGCTTCTGTGTTTGCTTCTGAAGTGTTTTCTGTATCATTTTCTGCATTTGCTGTCTCATTGGCAGTCTGTGCAGTATTCTCTTTCTCTTTTATTTCTTCGTTGTTCATAATTTGATCATTAATGTTTTTTATGTATTACAATACAAATATTGTGCCATATAATATAATAGGTGGATGTGTTAGCACCCACCTATATAAAAATATGTTTATTTATAGTTTAAACATTATACATCTTTTCCTTCTGAGCCTTGATTTGAGCATCATAGATATACTCATCGTAAGGCATAAGCTTATCGATAGTTCCACTTGGAGTTAGCTCGATGATGCGGTCAGCAACCGTGCGGATAAACTCATGGTCGTGAGAAGCAAACAAGATATTACCCTTAAACTGTATAAGGTTGTTGTTGAATGCCTGGATTGACTCAAGGTCGAGGTGGTTAGTTGGAGTATCGAGGATAAGACAATTAGCATTCTGCAACTGCATACGAGCAATCATACATCTCATCTTCTCACCTCCAGAAAGTACATTCACCTTCTTCAATACCTCTTCGCCAGAGAAGAGCATACGTCCAAGATAACCCTTCATAGCAACCTCATTACCAGGACCATACTGTGAAAGCCACTCTACGAGATCCATATCAGAGTTGAAGAATTCTGTGTTGTCCAAAGGTAGGTATGCTGTTGTGATAGTAACACCCCACTTATATGTACCTGCGTCTGCCTCTCTGTTGCCATTAATAATTTCGAAGAGAGCAGTCATCGCCTTAGGGTTGTGAGAGAGAAATACTGTCTTCTGCCCCTTCTCGATGTTGAACGATACGTTATCAAATAATACTGTTCCGTCTGTATCTACAGCCTTCAATCCTTCTACTTCAAGAATCTGGTTTCCTGGTTCACGTTCCATCTGGAAAATGATTCCTGGATATTTACGGCTTGATGGACGAATTTCTTCAACGTTCAAACGTTCGAGCATCTTCTTTCTTGATGTTGTCTGACGGCTCTTTGCCACATTGGCAGAGAATCTGCGGATAAATTCTTCAAGCTGTTTGCGTTTTTCTTCAGCCTTAAGACGCTGGTTCTGGGCTTGACGAAGAGCCAATTGTGAACTCTCGTACCAGAATGAGTAGTTACCTGAGAATACAGTAATCTTACCAAAGTCAATATCCACAGTTTGAGTAGAAACTGCATCAAGGAAGTGACGGTCGTGGCTAACCACAAGAACTGTCTGCTCAATATTGCCGAGGTAGTCCTCCAACCACTCAACTGTCTCAAGATCAAGGTCATTGGTAGGCTCATCGAGCAACAAGTTGTCTGGATGACCAAACAAAGCTTTTGCAAGCATCACACGAACCTTTTCGTTGTTTGAAAGCTCGCTCATGTGCTTTGACTGCAATTCCTCCTTGATACCAAGGTTCTGCATCAGTTGTGCAGCTTCACTCTCTGCTTCCCAGCCGTTCATTTCTGCAAATTTCAATTCCAAGTCTGCAGCACGGTTTCCGTCTTCTTCTGTCATTTCCGGCTTAGCATAAAGAGCCTCACGCTCCTTCATGTTCTGCCAAAGTGGCTGATGGCCCATCAATACTGTGTCCATCACGCTGAACTCGTCATATTTAAAGTGGTCCTGCTCCAATACGGACAGACGTTCGCCTGGTCCCAATTCTACAGTACCCTTATTAGGTTCAAGGTCGCCACTAATAGCTCTAAGGAAAGTAGACTTTCCTGCACCATTTGCACCGATGATACCGTAGATATTGCCGTGTGTAAACTTAAGGTTAACGTCTTTATACAAGACTCTCTTTCCGAATTGGATAGCAAGATTCGTTACTGTTATCATTTCTGTGTATACCTATTATATAATAATTTAAATTTTGCTGCAAAGGTACGAAATATTTTCTTAATAGGCAAAAATATCTTATTATTAGTAGTTTATGCTTGTTTTTCATTTTTTTATTTTAACTTTGCAGTTGTCAAAGACATTGCGACTTTTATAGCCCTGTTTTGTATGAGGAAAGTACCTTTACATAAAAAACTTCTTAAACATCTTAAATTATTATGAGTAAAGACATAAGCTCTAATACCACTACTATGCGGTATTTTCAGCGTTATAAGGATTTATTTTTTATCACATTCGGCATTTTGACCTATTCTATAGGTTATACGGCCTTTATTCTTCCAGAGAAGGTTGTGATGGGTGGTGTGGCAGGTATCTCCGCCTTGCTTTTCTATGCATTCAATTTACCACCAGGCGTGATGATTTGGGTCTTGAATGTGATGATGCTCATCCTTGCATTCAAAGCTTTGAACAAGCAATTCGTTATCCGAACAGTTATCGGTGTGAGTATCATGTCATTGTTTGTTGGCATGTTGCAACCTTTCTTCGAAGCACATCCTATTATCACAGTAGGTGAAGATAAGTTTATGCACGTTCTTATTGGTGGTGCGCTTGGTGGTGCAGGCTTAGGTATTGTGTTCTCGCACAATGGTTCTACTGGTGGTACTGATATTATCGTGGCTTTGCTCAATAAGTATACCCGTATGAGCTTTGGTAGAGCGATGCAGGTTATTGACTGCTGTATCATATCATCATCATACTTGTTGTTCCACAGTACAGAACTTATAGTATATGGAGTGGCATTTACTATCGTTGCCAGCGTTTGTTGTGACTATGTTATCAACGGTTCGCGTCAGACTGTTCAATTCCTCATCATTTCAAAGAAATATGAAGAGATTGCCGACACCATTAATAAGGCTGTAGATCGTGGTTGCACTGTCGTGAATGGTAAAGGATGGTATTCTAAGGGCGATGTTCATATCCTTATAGTTTTGGCACGTAAGTATGAATCGCAAGAGGTTTTCAACCTTGTAAAACATATCGACCCTGTAGCGCTTGTTTCGCAGTCGTTTTGCCAAGGGGTCTTTGGTGAGGGCTTCGATAAGATTAAGTAGAAAATGTTTTCATGTTGAAAATTACCTTTGTTAGAAGTCAAACGAAGATTTGCTAGTAGTCAAAGGTAGATTTTGCAGTAGTCAAACGAGGATTTGATAGCAAGCATAAACCCGAGTTTACAGGTTTTGTTGGCGGCTGAAGCAGTATTGGTAATGCTTAGAAGCCAACCTCGGAATAGTGATAAACAAAATGGCTAGATTCACATAGAATCCAGCCATTTTTGTTATGTCTGCTTATTTGTTAAGATGCAATATTATGATATTCTTACATTGCAAAGATATTGAAGCCACCATCTACTACAGCTACAGTACCTGTAACAAACTTAGAGGCATCAGAGATGAGGTATTGAATGGTGCCACATAATTCTTCAGGTTCACCCATTCTACCAAATGGAGTCTGGCGTATAACGTCCTTACCACGTTCTGTATACGAACCGTCAGGATTTGTAAGCAATGAGCGGTTTTGCTCTGTGATGAAGAAACCTGGAGCTATAGCATTTACACGAATGCCTTCACCAAACTTCTTTGCACACTCATGAGCCATGTAGGCTGTAAAATTAGATATGCCAGCCTTTGCCGCAGCATATCCGCATACGCGAGTCATAGGGCGGAAAGCTGCCATAGAAGAGAAGTTTACTATTGTTCCCTTACCTTGCTTTACCAAAGGTTCGAGAAATACCTGAGTCGGGATAACGGTACCTGTGAGGTTGAGATTCAAGACTGTTTGGAACTGTGCAGGATCGAGATCAAAGAAGTTTTGGTCAGGACCTATAGTTGCACCCTTCATGTTGCCACCTGCTGCGTTGAGTAGAGAGTCGATGCGACCATATTTTGACAAAATATCCTCACGGTTCTTAATCAATTTCTCCTTATTCATTACGTCGGTTTTATAAAATGAAGCCTCGCCACCATTCTGCTTAATATCTTCAACAATAGCGTTGCCAACATTCTCTTTTCTTCCAAGGATGGCAATCTTAGCTCCTTGCTCTGCCAGATATTTTGCAATAGCACGACCTAGCACACCTGTTCCACCTGTTATTACCACTACGTGGCCTTTAACATCGAATAGATTTTTCATTATATTAATATTATATTTTAAAGATTTGTTTTATTGCAATAGTTATTCAAAGAATCCTGGCTGATGATATGGAATGCCATGTTCGCGGTCAACAGTAGCAAGAATACCCTGTACTTGTCCCATGGCAAACATACGGCCGAGGAAAGAGTAACCAGCATTATATCCCTTTGTCTCGTCACCAAGCATGGTCATACCATGATCTACACGCATAGGAAGTTTAGGATTAGTACTCTCGAAGATGCGAGCCAGTTCTATGATGTCAGCACGTCCGCCAAGATGACTTGCTTCGGTAAAGTCGCCATTAGGGAAGATATGGCATGAACGTAGATGTACGAACCATGTGCGACTTGCGTATTTGCGAGCAAGAGCAACAACATCGTTATGTTTGCCAGCTGAAAGTGAGCCTGCACAGAATGTCAGACCATTATGATGGTTGTCAACAGCATTGAGGAACCATTCTATGTCTTCATCGCATGTCACGATACGTGGCAAACCAAGGATAGGGAATGGAGGGTCGTCAGGATGCACGCACATATACATATCACACTCTTCGCAAACAGGCATGATGGCATTGAGGAAATAGCGCATGTTTTCGCGGAGTTGCTCCTTAGTGATGCCTTTGTAAAGGTTTAATAATTGACGGAACAATTCAACTGGATGCTCGTCGTCTTCCTTAATATTACCACTAACGAATCCCTGAGTCTTTACGATAATATTATCTACTAACTTGTGGTCGTCGGCAGGAGTCATCTTAGCTTTCAATTCTTCCACTTCGCTAAGGATGTCGCGATTAATCTTTTCGCCCATAACCTTCCAATCCTCTGCAGCATTCTCACGCTTCAAGATATGAATATCAAAGTATGCAAATTCTGGATAACTGAAATAAAGGTTTGTTGTGCCATTAGGGTTTGGATGAGCCAGGTCTGTACGTGCCCAGTCCAATACAGGCATGAAGTTATAGCAGATTGTATGTATACCTTCTGCAGAAAGATTGCGCAAACTTTGCTTGTAATTTTCAATCAGTTGATCACGGTCGGCACCTGCATATTTTATACTTTCTGACACAGGCAAGCTTTCAACAACACTCCATCTCATACCATAGCTTTCTATATAAGACTTGAGGTCATTAATCTTTTCGCGAGTCCACACTTCGCCATTAGGTACATCGTGCAGGGCTGTTACAATTCCCTCCACGCCAATCTCACGTAGCATGGCAAGAGTGATCTTATCATTCTTGCCAAACCATCTCCAGGTTCTTTCCATATTTTGTTTTTTATAGTTTGTTTAAATGTTAGTGCAAAAATAGCGGTATTATTTATATATAAGGTGCAATATCGTACATATTACTGCAAAATAGTACGAATATTGTCTATATTTCCATCGTTTTTAGACTCCTTGATGCCTAAAAGGTGGCAAATAAGGGAATAAACATTGACATTGGCAAAGTGAGGGAATTTTATATGTTTGAAGTCTGGACCAACAGCTCGAAACAAAGCATGAACATCGCTATATTCAGGATCAAAGCCATGTGCTCCTCCTTCGTTTGCTTCCTTATCTTGTATAAGCCATCCTAAATCCGGGTCTACTATCACATCGCCTACGCGACCATTTGTACCATAGTGAAGACGAGCGGGTATGTTATTTCTCTTCCATACTCTTGCATGCTCGATACCATGCAAAGCATTATATACAGAATCCTGACATCCTGGTTTTACATAGATGTTAGCAGGAATATGACCCTCAATCTTTACCAACCATTCGTCTTTCAACAAATGACGTATTGGCACATTATTACCTTTTGCTACCCATGCCATACCATGGTCTGAAAGGATAATTAGGTTTATATCATTGGCAACAGGAAGAACTTGCAAACGTTTATAAAAGTTTGTTAGCATAGAGTCAACCTTTTGTACCATTGCTCTAGTCTGTTTTCCTTGTGGTCCAAAGTTGTGACCATTTCCATCTGGTTCTTCCAAGTATCCCATTATAAGGTCTGGACGCTTTTTTTCTGGCAATGCTAATTGCTCAATTATTCCATCCAAACGTTGTTGCATAGTGAGTCTTGGTTGCTTATCATATATATAATAGGTGTTAGGGTAGCTGCCACCTACACATACATCAGAACCTGGCCAATAGAAAACAGCAGTCTTAAGTCCTTGTCGCTTAGCAGTATTCCATATAGGGTCACCACCATAATATACAGGGTTAGTTTTCTGTTCTGCATTGCCTAAAGAGAATGATTCCCCTGTCTTAACATCGTAGAAATTATTAGCCACTATGCCATGATGGTCTGGATACAATCCTGTAGCCAAGGTGTAATGATTTGGAAATGTTTTAGAAGGGTAGGAGGGGATAAGTCCTGATTCTACGCCTTTTTCTGCCATCATATCCATAAATGGAGTATTATACCATTGTGTATAATCCCATCTGTAGCCATCAAGCGATAAAACTACGGTATAATGTTTCTTTGCAGAAATGCTGATAGCTACAAAAGCCAATAAAATGGTAGTTAAGAATAGTTTTTTCATAAATTCTTGCGTTAATCTATATTGTGTAAAGATAATGCAAAGTTAGACAAATCCTGTGGATTAACAAAATGATATCAAGCTTTTCTCACGACACTTTATAATATGTATACCATAAAGTTAGCCTTAATCAGCATGCTGTTTAATGGTATGTTGAATACATAATGTGAATGTAATAAATGTGATGTCATACTTTTTGCTTTTTTAACCATAAAAAACTATAAAAACTTTTTATGTTAAAGAATTAATGTATAAATTTGCAGAAAGAAATATAAATATTAAAAGGTAAAGATCATGGCAAAGTATAACATTACTGAACCCAAAGAGAAAGAGGCTGCCTATCGTACCTTGGTAAGCCCAAAGTTAATGGATAAGCTTAAGGAGAAAATCCTAGAAATTATTCTTATACAAAAGAAGTATAAAGATAAGGATTATTCTGCCAAACAGCTTGCAGAAGATTTGCATACTAATACTCGTTACATTTCAGCAGTTGTCAATGTTCGTTTCCACATGAACTACACTTCATTCGTCAATAAATATCGTATTGACGAGGCGATGACTTTGCTGGTCGACAAACGTTACCAAGACCTAAACATGGAGGATATTTCTGATATGGTGGGTTTTGCAAACCGTCAGTCATTCTATGCATCCTTCTACAAGTTTAAAGGTATAACTCCTCGTGAATACAAGATGACACATCTGGCCCAACATCCTCAATTAGCTGAAAAGCCAAAGAAAAGAGGAAGAAAGCCAGGTTCTAAGAATAAAGTAAAAAATGCAACAGCAGAATAAAAATTCAGAGTTTGAAGGTTTTTGCTATTCTGGCGAGCGCTTTGCTGACTTACAGATGCTACGTTATCGCCTCAATGGTTTCGAATCTTTGTCTTTAAGACAGAAGCTCTATGTTTATTATTTGAGTAAAGCAACATTGGCCGGTAGAGATATCACTACCGACCAATTTGGTTTTTATAACCTCGACATCCGAAAGGTGTTAGAGGCCGTATATGTTAATTATCAGGGTAACAAAGAGTGTGAAGACTTCATAGCTATGACTATATATCTTAAGCGTATATGGTTTAGCAATGGTATTTATCATCATTATGGTTCAGAGAAGTTTGCTCCGGAGTTCTCTCCAGCATTCCTTCTTGATGCTATGAAAAGCATCGAACCTTCTTTGTTGCCATTGGCAAAAGGTGAGACTGTAGATGGTTTATTTGACAGACTTAAGTCTGCAATCTTCGACCCTAGCTTCTTGCCAAAGAAGGTTAATAAAGCTGATGGATGCGATCTTGTGGCAACTTCGGCTTGCAATTTCTATCATAACGTTTCGCAACATGAAGTAGAAGACTATTATTCTTCGCTTAAAGCTACGGTCGACAAGAATCCTCCTTCGTTTGGCCTCAACTCTCGTTTGGTAAAACAGAATGGAGAATTGATAGAGCAAGTATGGAAAATAGACGGCATGTATAGTAAGGCTATAGAAATAATAGTATCTTACCTGCGTCAAGCTGCCGAATATGCAGAAAACGAGCAGCAGCAAAAGATTATCTCTCTACTTATAAGTTATTATCAGACAGGCGACTTGCGAGTATTTGATAAATATTCTATCGAATGGCTTAAAGAACAAGATGGTCGAATAGATTTTATTAATGGCTTTATCGAAGTCTATAACGATCCGCTTGGATTAAAGGCTTCATGGGAAGGTATCGTAGAATATAAAGATCTGGTTGCAACTCGTCGCACACGTACTATTAGTGATAATGCGCAATGGTTTGAAGACAACTCGCCGGTAGATTCTCGCTTTAAGAAGAAGATCGTGAAAGGTGTAACAGCTAACGTTGTTTGTGCGGCAATGCTTGGTGGCGATGAATATCCATCAACAGCTATCGGCATTAATCTACCTAATGCTGACTGGATAAGAGCAGAACATGGTTCTAAGAGTGTTACTATAGGTAATCTAACAGACGCTTATAATAAGGCTGCAAGAGGCAATGGTTTTGATAGAGAGTTTGTTATAGACGAGCCAACTCGTTCTTTTATTGACAAATATGGTGATATCTGCGATGATTTACATACAGATTTGCACGAATGTCTTGGTCATGGTAGTGGTCAACTTCTTCCAGGAGTGGACCCTGATGCACTAAAGGCGTATTCCAATACCATCGAGGAAGCTCGAGCAGACTTGTTCGGATTATATTATATTGCCGATCAAAAGCTTGTAGACCTTGGACTTGTTCCAAATCCCGAGGCTTATAAATCACAATATTATACCTATATGATGAATGGTTTGATGACTCAGCTGGTTAGAATCAAACCAGGACATCAGATAGAGGAAGCCCATATGCGCAATCGTGCATTGATAGCTCGTTGGGCTCTTGATAATGGCGATGGCGCTGTAGAACTAAAGAAAATTGATGGCAAAACTTATGTTTTTGTAAACGACTATCAGAAGCTTCGTCAAGTCTTTGCTCATCTACTTGCTGAAGTGCAGCGAATAAAGAGCGAAGGTGATTTCTTGGCAGCAAGAGAACTAGTAGAAACCTATGGAGTGAAGGTTGATGCTGAACTTCATTGCGAGATTCTTAAGCGATATAAGACTCTTAATATAGCACCTTATAAAGGTTTCTTAAACCCTTGGCTTAAAATCATTTATACTGATAATGGTGAAGTAAAGGATGTGGTTGCTGACTATACAGAAACTTACGAGCAGCAGATGCTTAGATATAGCCACGAATACGGGTTACTATAAATGAATTATCAGACGTATGCTATCGTTATCACGATGTATGGCATACGTCTTAATTATGTTAATACATATTTATATATTATGACTGAAGAGAAAAACGAAATACTGAAAGAGATAAAGCGCTCATTCCGTTCTATGATGAATGGAGTTGCGAGCCACTCTATGAGAGAGAAAGGTGTAGAATATAAAATTAACTGGGGAGTAAACCTCGTTAATCTTAGAACACTTGCTTCGAAATATGATAAAGATTTCGAATTGGCTATTGCACTTTGGAAAGAGAATATCCGTGAGTGCAAAATACTAGCAACAATGCTTATGCCTGCAGACAAAATGGATGCAGAGATTGCTGATATATGGATGGAGCAAGTAGTGTCTCAAGAAATGGCTGAGATGCTTGCTCTCAATCTTTTGCAGTATGTAGATTACGCTCCTGAAATTGCATACAAATGGATAGCTTCTGATAAACCATTATATCAGCTATGTGGTTTCTGTATTATTGGCAGACTCTTTAGTTATGGACAGGAACCTAACGAGCGTGGTATTAATGAATATGTAGACCAGACAATAACAGCACTACAAGGAAATAATGTTGGTGTTGCACATGCAGCAATAAACTCATTAGTTAGATTTGCAGACTTAGGCATAGTATATGAAAGAATTGCCAAGCATGCAACTAAAGCTGCAGGACTGGATTTTTTATAGTTTTTTGTTCTTCGATGCTACTTTTTGTTTAGCTTTGCATGGTTTTGAATAAAATTTGTTACCTTTGCAATCAAGTTTATAAATAATAGTCAACGTCTGCAAAAAGAACAATGGCTAAACATCAATATTTTATCATAAATATAACATGAGAAGCAGAACATCTGATTGGTACGAAACCAAGATACGCTACGAAAAAACAATGGAAGACGGCATGCAAAAGAAAGTTTCTGAGCAGTATGTTGTCGATGCTCTTAGCTTTACTGAGGCTGAGAACAAGATTATTGAAGAAATGTCTTCATATATTAGTGGCGAATTCACTATAACAGACATCAAGCACGCTTCGTATAAAGAGATTTTCTTTAGCGAGAATGTCAACGATGATCGCTGGTATAAGGCAAAACTTCAATTTATCACTATTGATGAAAAGACAGAGAAAGAGAAGCGTACTGCTGTTTACTATCTCGTTCAGGCAAGTTCTTTCCCTGGTGCTGTAAAGCATATTGAGGAAGTGATGGGTACAACCCAAATTGACTATGTCATCTCTAATCTTGCAGAAACAATGATTATGGATGTATACGAGCATGTGACAACAAAGAAGCCTGCTGAACGCAATGATGTGCCTGAATACGAGCAGGCAGAACAACAAAAGGAAGGAGAGCAGGTATGATAAATGTTGATGTCGCACATAATCTTCACGAAGTGCTAGGCAATTTGCCTGATGGCGTGAGATTGGTTGCCATCAGCAAATATCACCCTTCGGAGTATATCATGGCAGCCTATAATGCTGGACAAAGAGTCTTTGGCGAAAGTCATGAGCAAGAGCTAAAGCAGAAAGTGGCAGAATTGCCTTCTGATATCGAATGGCATTTCATAGGTCATCTGCAGACTAATAAGGTGAAATACATTGCACCTTATATCTCAATGATAGACGCAGTTGACTCATTGAAGCTCCTTCGAGAAATTGAAAAGCAGGCCGCTAAGCACGATAGGGTTATTAACGTACTTCTCGAACTACATATAACGCAAGAAGCTACAAAATACGGACTCTCACTCGACGACTGCAGAAAGCTACTTGCCGATGGTGAATGGCGCAGTATGAAGCATGTTCATATCTCAGGACTGATGATGATGGCATCAAACACTGACGATGAAAATCAGATAAGAAGCGAGATGAATACCGCTGCTGACTTTTTTGATGAAGTAAAGGCTACATATTTTGCCGATGATGATTCTTTCTGCGAAAGATCATGGGGCATGAGCGACGACTATAAGATAGCTGTCACTTGTCGTTCTACAGAAGTTAGAGTGGGTACTTTCATCTTTGGTCCGAGAGTTTATTAATAAGCTATACATATATTAATATGAACAACGATATCAAGAAACGAATGAAAGCTATCCTGAATAGCTACATTGAAACAAACCATTTCAGGCATACACCTGAAAGGTACGCCATTCTTGATACTGTTTGTGATATACGTGGACATTTCACAATTGAGCAGCTTAGCAACAAGTTGGCTGATGTAAACTTCATAGTTAGCAGAGCCACATTATATAATACTCTTAAACTGTTTATAAAGTTGAGGATTATCGTTAGGCATAAGTTGCCCACGGGTACTAAATACGAACTTTGCGATGTTGCAAACAATCATTGCCATCAAATCTGCACAGTATGTGGCAAGGTGACAGAACTTAAATCGCAAATCGTAATAGATGCCGTCAACAATACCAAGCTATCGCGATTCCGCAAAGAGGGATTTGCATTGTATATATATGGTATATGTTCGTCGTGCATGGCTAAGAATACAAGAAACAAAACATTGATGGAACATCATAAATCAAATACGAAGAAATGAATACAGGTAAAGTTGATGTCCTGCTCGGATTGCAGTGGGGCGACGAAGGCAAAGGTAAGGTTGTCGACGTGTTGACACCTAACTACGATGTTATTGCACGTTTTCAGGGTGGGCCTAATGCTGGTCATACCCTTGAATTTGAAGGCGAGAAGTATGTCTTGCGTAGCATCCCTTCAGGAATCTTCCAGGGAGGCAAGGTAAACATCATCGGTAATGGTGTCGTATTGGCTCCAGACCTTTTCATGGATGAAGCCAAGGATTTAGAGAAGAGTGGTCACGACCTCAAGAGTCGTCTCTATATCTCTAAGAAGGCTCATCTTATTATGCCAACCCACCGTGTACTTGATGCAGCTATCGAGGCTTCAAAGGGTAAAAACAAGGTTGGTACTACAGGCAAGGGCATAGGTCCTACTTATACCGACAAAGTAAGCCGTACAGGTCTTCGCGTAGGCGATATCCTCGACAACTTCGAGGAGAAGTATGCAGCACACAAGGCTGCTCACCTCAAAACTATCGTTAGCCTTGGTTATACAAACTTCGATATCACAGAGGTTGAGAAAAAATGGATGGAGGGTATTGAATACTTGAAGCAGTTCCTGCTTATCGATAGCGAAGTTGAAATCAACAAGGTGCTCCGCTCTGGCAAGAATATTCTTTGCGAGGGTGCTCAAGGTACAATGCTTGATGTTGACTTCGGTTCATATCCTTTCGTAACTTCTTCTAACACCATTTGTGCAGGAGCTTGCATCGGTCTTGGCATTGGCCCTAACCGCATCGGCAATGTATATGGTATCATGAAGGCTTATTGCACACGCGTTGGAGCAGGTCCTTTCCCAACAGAGCTCTTCGATGAGACTGGTGCTAGGATTCGCGAACTTGGCCATGAGTATGGTGCTGTTACTGGTCGTGAGCGTCGTTGTGGTTGGTGTGACCTCGTTCAGCTCAAATATTCTGTCATGGTTAATGGAGTTACCGAACTTATCATGATGAAGAGCGATGTCCTCGATGGTTTCGAAACTATCAAGGCTTGTGTAGCTTACAAACTTAAGGATGGTTCTGTAACAACAGATTTTCCTTACGAGATCGATGACGTAGAACCTGTATACAAGGAGTTCAAGGGATGGAAGACTGATATGACACAGTTTACTTCTGAGGATCAGTTCCCACAGGAATTCAAGGATTATATTGCCTTTGTCGAGGAATTCCTTGAAACAAGAATCGGCATCATCTCTATCGGTCCTGACCGTGCTCAGACTATCGTACGTAAATAAATTCATAGTGTGTAATGTTTAATGTTTAGTGTTTACTTTGAAGGTAAATATAGCTCTGACATTAAGCATTACACATTAAACTTTACACATTAAATATTAATAAATGGCGCAGAAACCAAGCATACCAAAGGGTACGAGAGATTTCGGACCTTTGGAAATGGCTAAACGAAATTATATCTTTAACACCATAAAGAGTGTTTACGCTCTTTATGGTTTCCTACAGATAGAAACTCCAGCCATGGAAACCCTGCAGACTCTTATGGGTAAATATGGCGAAGAGGGAGACAAACTTCTCTTCAAGATTCTTAACTCTGGCGACTTCTTGTCAAAGGTAAGTGAGGAAGAGCTTCAGGAGCATAACCCACTACGCCTGGCTGCACGATTGTGTGAGAAGGGATTACGTTACGACCTCACCGTACCTTTTGCACGTTATGTCGTTATGCATCGCGACGAACTTCAGTTGCCTTTCAAGCGTTATCAGATTCAACCAGTATGGCGTGCTGATCGTCCTCAGAAGGGTCGCTATCGTGAGTTCTATCAGTGTGATGCTGATGTTGTAGGTTCAGATTCTCTTATTAATGAGGTTGAGCTTATGCAGATTGTTGATACTGTGTTCACACGCTTTGGTGTTCGCGTATGTATCAAGATCAATAACCGAAAGATTCTTTCAGGTATTGCAGAAACTATTGGAGAAGCTGACAAAATTGTAGACATCACAGTAGCTATTGACAAGCTTGATAAGATTGGTCTGGATAATGTTAACGAAGAATTGCGCAACGATGGCATCAGCGAAGAGGCTATAGCAAAGCTTCAGCCTATCATCTCGCTCTCTGGCACTAACGATGAAAAGCTCAACGTTATTGCGGAGGTGTTGAAAGACAGCGAAATCGGACTCAAGGGAGTTGAGGAAACACGCTTCATTCTTGATACATTGAAATCTTGCGGCTTGAATAATGAGATAGAACTAGATCTCACTTTGGCTCGTGGTCTTAACTATTATACAGGTGCGATCTTCGAGGTTAAAGCTCTTGATGTTCAGATAGGCTCTATCACAGGTGGTGGCCGCTACGATAATCTTACAGGTATCTTTGGTATGCCAGGATTGAGTGGAGTAGGTATCTCATTTGGAGCTGATCGCATCTACGATGTTCTCAACACTCTCGACCTTTATCCAAAAGATGCTGTTAATGCAACTCAGTTGTTGTTCATTAACTTTGGTGACAAGGAGACTGCTTATTGTATGCCAGCAGTTTCCAAGGCTCGTGTTGCAGGCATACGTACAGAGATGTATCCTGATTCTGCAAAGATGAAAAAACAGATGAGCTACGCCAATGCTAAGCATATTCCTTTTGTTGCACTTGCTGGTGAAAACGAGATGAATGAAGGAAAGTTTACCTTGAAGAACATGGAGACTGGCCAACAAAAGCTTGTTTCTGCAGAAGAGCTCATTGCCGAAGTTTTAGCTTAATTCAATTATATATATAATATGGTGGAGACATAAAAAGCTCCACCATATTTACATTTTTGGCAAAGCCTTTACTATATATTGTATTTAAATAAAACAAACAACAAAAAAACTATTATGAAACTATCGACTATTATCAATTCCTTGCTTCTTTGCGTAGCTGCTATTTTATTTGCTTCGAGCAATAAGCATACTACTGTATTTATTGTTGGCGATTCAACAGCAGCCAATAAGTCTCATCCAGAAACTAATCCTGAGCGTGGTTGGGGAATGGCATTACAAGGATTCTTTGATTCAAAGATTCGAGTAGACAATCATGCCTTGAATGGTCGCTCATCAAAGAGTTTTATAGGTGAAGGTCATTGGGCAAAAGTGCTCGACCTCATCAAACCTGGCGACTATGTAATAATACAGTTTGGTCATAACGATGAAAAGAAGAAGGCTGATAGATATACCGAGCCAGGCACTACATTTGATGCCACACTTACTCGTTACGTAAACGAAACTCGTGAAAAGGGAGGTATTCCTGTATTGATGAATTCAGTTGTTCGACGCAATTTCTTCCGCAAATCTGACAATGGCATTGATGATGAATCTCTACGAAACACTGTATATACAGACGAAAAAATCAATTCCGACACACTTATAGATACTCATGGAGCATATCTATTGTCGCCACGTAACGTTGCTAAGAAGATGAATGTACCTTTTGTTGATGCTAACAAGATTACTCACGACTATGAGCAGTCGCTTGGCATCATTGGTTCACGTAAACTTCATATGTGGTTCAAACCTGGCGAAGTTGCTTCTATTCCTAAGGGTCGTCAAGACAATACACATTATAATATATATGGTGCTCACAATGTTGCTTCACTCCTTGTTGATGCTTTAGCTAAGGAAGTGCCAGCATTTAAAAAGCATGTACGCCATTATGACTATGTTGTCTCTAAGCGTGGTTTTGGCAACTATATGTCATTGCAAAAAGCTATCGACGAAGCTCCTACAGATAAAACGACTCGCATCTATATTCTTGACGGCAAATGGGATAAGTCGAAGATTGATACTAAAGGCAAGAAAATTCGTTTCGATCTATATCCTGGAGCAGAACTTAAGAAGAGCAAATAATATTTAACTTATAAAAGCAAACGATACTTAATATATCTGCAAGTCTTAACTAAATGTTGTTAAAGACTTGCAGAAATATCAAGTTTTTCTTCTTTTTCTCATCAAAAGTAGGTATTTTTGTAAGTGGTAAATACATCATTGATGTATAATATCAATATAATAATACAATAATCTAACATAAATTTAAAAAAACTATGAAGAAGAAATTCATTTGTACCGTTTGCGGTTACGTTTATGAAGGAACCGAGGCTCCTGAAGTATGTCCATTGTGTAAAGCTCCACGCAGCAAATTCAAAGAGATAACAGATCCTTCTGATGCTCCTGAGTTTGCAACTGTTCACACTCTGGGCGCCGCTCGCAATGAGGATGCTACTCCTGAGATGATAAAGGATCTTGAGGCTCACTTCAATGGCGAATGCTGTGAGGTAGGTATGTATCTTGCAATGTCTCGTCAGGCAGATCGCGAAGGATATCCAGAAGTTGCAGAGGCTTTCAAGCGTTATGCTTTTGAAGAGGCAGAACACGCAAGTAAGTTTGCAGAGTTGCTTGGTGATGTATTGAAAGATACTAAGAGTAATCTTGCTGCACGTATCGAGGCAGAGCGTGGTGCTTGCGAAGACAAGTTCCGTATTGCTAAGAATGCTAAGGCTGCAGGCATGGATGCAACTCATGATACAGTTCATGAAATGGCTAAAGACGAAGCTCGCCATTGTGCAGGCTTTATTGGTCTTTACAAAAGATATTTTGGTGAGTAATTAATTCGAACCAAAAA
>HF994084.1:0-2201 GCA_000436915.1 Prevotella sp. CAG:1092
TCATTGAGATTGCTTGCGGATTTTAGGTTAATCACACCAATAAGAACCAGTCGTTTAATCTTGGAGATAAACTGATTGGGTTGACAAAACCACCATTTGGCTTGTTCCAGTCGTATGCTCCAATGGCAATGGTTGCCTTTGCGATGCGTAAATATGCAGGTAAGATTTTTGACTTGAATGGTAAGCCAAGAACAGCAAATCATCTTGTGGATGATGTAGTCGAAATGTTCAAGGCTTGGGAAAATGGACGAACTTCGGCAAAGCTTAACTTCATGTTTGAAAGTAAAGAAGCAGGTTCTATTACCAAGAATTTGATAAAAACATTTAAGTTGAACAAGTTGCCAAAGTATTCTGATGTAAGTAGCTTGACTGATGCACGTTGGGCTATGACACATGAATATTCTGCAGGTGTTGGCTATCCGTTGTGGTCTTTAAAATATGTACCAGAATGCTCTGATGAGAACAAAGAATTGATAGATGGTATCATCAAGGTTATCACAGACTCTGAGAGCGTGAAGAATCCTACTTTGATGGCAAAGGTTGCTGAGGGATTAAAGAACAATATAGACTTGGGAAACCTTTTGTTGGAATCTGCCAATAACTTTGAAAAGGGCTTCATAAATTATGTCATGGGATTGGAGTACATCAATATGACAGAATCTGAGTTTGCTGAGGCTAAGGCTTTCCTTGAAGGACATCTTGAAGGAACTATAGGTTTGTGGACAGAACGTAATGTAGAGGATACACTGAAAAATTGGCGTTTGGCACAACAGCAAGAGCGTTTGAGACAAGAAAACCAAAGACGTTTTGAAGAAGATAAAGATAAGTTTAGACGGAATGATGCTAATCAAAATGATAGTTTTCTTAACGATTCTGAATTGACAAACAATAGCGGTCAAGGCTATGGTGATGCGAGAGTAACTGTTGCTACTAATTCTCTAGCTGACTCTCAAGAAATGAAGGCTAAGAGAAGTGAAGTGGCACGTAAGCTTCTACCTTTGGCTTCTAATCAAATGTTGCGTGATTTGCTGCAAGATTTGTGTGATAATGCAGATGAGCAAACCCTTAATATCATAATGAAGCATGTTTGGTGAGGATAGATTTAAGACAGTAACTTCTTTCGAAGAGTTGAAGACTCTTGTGGAAGAAGACAAGAATATAAACGGAATGGGAGCGGCTACGGCTAACCGCTACCCAATCCGTTTTGTGCTTTTTGACAACTTCCATGATAGCTTTGAGTTTGTCATGTATATGCTCGAAGAATGTGGGGTGGCTGTTCAAAGTGTTGATAAATGGATAGATAAGGAGTATCCTGACTTAATGATTACTTATCAAGAGTTGAGTGAGGATATTTCTGAATATATTTATTCTCTTAATGGTAAGGATAGTGTGATTACTCCTTTCTCGGAGTTGGCTCGTTTCTATGACAATCAGCAGCATCGTACATTTGATGCTTTGGTGAAAACATTGAAATCTATTGAGGCTTCAATAGAAGGAGTAGAATGTTCGCAAAGAATCTATATTCCGATTATTGGTTTGGAAGGTAAGATGGCTGCTTTTGAAAACGATACTCAAATCAATGTATGGCATCTGCATGATGAGGAATCTGTTGGTGAGAATTATACGATGATTCTTGTCGATGATGATTATTGTTATGGTGTGAAGAATATAGAGAACAGAGCTAATGTTGTTCATACAGTAGGAGAGTGGTTGGATATTTGGAAAGATACGGAGGTACATCAGAAGAGAACTATAGTTTGTACCTCTAAGTCAATATTTGCCAATGCAAAGTTTGCGCAACCAGACAATGCTTTTAGTTATGTAAGTCCACAGAATGCTTATGAGTTCTTAAAGTTTGGGTTGCATTTGGATTTAGGCGATATAACTTATGTAGAGAATGATGAAGAAAACTGGAGACTTTTGGCAGAGCAGATTGACTTGTCAAAGGACTTTGAGTTGTGTTCGTTTGTGGCTCACTATTTTGATGTAAGTGAGATTTCTAACTATAAGTCTTTCTTGAAGATATGGTTCTCACATAGTAGCTTGTTTGACAGATGGTTGCTTTGCTCATGCTATGAAACCTTAAATCAAGGTGATGGTTTCTTGACCACTTGTTTGTCTAAAATGAATGGCTATTCTAATGCCGACTTGTTTACAGAAGTGGCGATGTATATGACTTCGGTAAAGACAGAAATAGAAGA
>HF994084.1:2225-5393 GCA_000436915.1 Prevotella sp. CAG:1092
AGAAGAGCGTCGTTATTGTCTGAACGAGGCTTCTCACAAGAACGTGAAACTTTCAGAGAATGTAGAGGTTGTTGTTGGGAATCGTTTGGAAAAGATAGCTGAGCAAAATGGTTATCATGAGGCAATTAAGTATTTCTCTGGCATTACAAACAAGGAAAAAGAATTGACTATTGCTTGGTTGGGCAAAGGTTACATCTATCTGAATGAAGTCAAGACATTCTTCTCAGACCTATATGATTATATGCAAGCTCAGCCTTTGCTTACTCCAAAATGCTCTTGGGTATCGCCTTATATAGATGCTTATAAAAAAGCTAAGTTAAGTAACATTTATACGGACGAGGTAAAAGAAGTTGTATCTAACCATAATGCAGACAGTGTGAAGTTTGATACTTGGTATCAATCATTGAAAACCACTTCTACATTGTTGGCAGGGCGTAAAGATATTGAGGTGTATTATTGGATAGATGGGTTGGGAGTGGAATGGATTCCATATATTCAATCTATCTTGGAGAGACATCTACAAGACAATGTTTATCTGAATGAAACAATGGTGGCAAGGGCTTTGTTGCCAACGACAACAGAAGCGAATAAGAAGGATTTGCAACGTCTTTCTGAAACAGACATCCAAACAATGAAAATTGGGGATTTGGATACCTTGGCACATCAATCAACGAATCGCTATCCTGATACGATTATTTCAGAAATGAGAATTGTAAAGGAAGCAATAGAAAATGTTGTCAGCACCTATGCTGGCAAGAAAATCGCTATAGTCAGTGACCATGGTCTAACTTATTTGTCTCAGCTGCAAGATGGATTGAATCTTGCAGGTTTTGAATCAGACCATCATGGTAGATTGGCTATATGTAAAACAGGTAAGGTGACTACGGACAAGAATTATTTAGTCTTGGATAATGGCAATACGGTTTGTGCTTTAAATCATAAGTCATTATGCAATAAAGTACCTCGTGACCAAGGTATTCATGGAGGTTGCACTCCAGAAGAAGTCCTTGTTCCGATATTCGTGATTTCTAATAGTCCGAATAATAGCCACTGGAGCGTCATAGTTCTTACGCCTGAGGTATCAGCCACAGACCCTAAGGTTAGGTTAAAGATTAAGGGATTGGCTACTTCTGATACACCTTATATTATATATAGAGACAAATCGTATAGTTTAAATAAAATTGGAGAGGAGGAGTTTATGTCAGTTCCTCTTGATATGGACGAAAGTGAGGATGAAATAAGTGTATGTGTCGGTAGTAAGGAGATAGATAAATGTACTATTCACTGGCAAGTAGGTGCAACGGAAGAAGATTTGTTTGATTTTTAATCATTGAAGTTTATGAAAGAAGATTTACAGCAGAAAGTGAGACACTATTTCTCTGCTATGTCAATATACAAAGACCCAAAGGCTACGAACAGCATTTTTGCTGGTCGCAACTTGCCTTCGTTTGTGAAGGATTATCTATTGAAGCGTTATCTGAACATCAGTACAGGTGAGATAGATACTTTGGGATTAAATGCTTTTTTGGATAAAGTGATTCCTGCCAATGGTGGAACTGTCAAGGATGATATATTGGCAGGTAAGGAAGTGACATTGCTGGCTCGCTTTTCCATTTATATAGATTTGGTAAAGGGAGAAAAGCAGTTTGCTATTCCTGACTATGGAATCAAGCAACGTGAGGGAATCATACCAGATTATGTATATGCCAAGCATCCTGGCGAGTTGGTTGATGGTGAAAAATGGGGTATTGTAAAACTCTGTTTGTTGCCCGATGACGATAATGATAAGAAAAACCATGTGAGAATGGTTGACTTCAAGCCTTTCAAACCTTATAGTTCTGTAGATATAGAGTATTTGCGTGAGGCTCGTCAACACTTTACAAATGAGGAATGGTTTGATGTATTGTTGTCTGCCATGGAGTACGACCCGGATGGCTTTACTTCAATGACTCAAAAGATGGAGTTTTTGACTCGTCTTTTGATATTTATAGAACCAAGGTTGAATGTGATAGAGCTTGCTCCTAAGGGTACGGGTAAATCGTATGTCTTTGGTAATTTGTCTAAGTATGGTTGGTTGGTGAGTGGCGGAAAGGTAACTCGTGCCAAGTTGTTCTATGACAAACAAAAGCAACAAAATGGTATCATCAAGAATCATGATTTTACTGTCTTTGATGAGATTCAGACCATTATCTTCCAAGAACCTGCAGAGATTCAGGCTGCATTGAAATCGTATTTGGAGAGTGGAAAGACCACTATCGACAATAATGAGTTTACATCGGAGTGTGGTTTGATGTTGATGGGAAATATACCTTTGTCAGCCAATCGTTTGCCTATATCACCAAATTATTTCGATTCTTTACCAAACAACTTTAAGGAGTCTGCTTTGCTAGACCGCTTCCATAGCTTTATAGAAGGTTGGAAGTTGCCACGTGTTAATGATAGTATGATATTCAATGGTTGGACTATCAATGTGGAATATTTCTCAGAGATATTACATACAATGCGAATCCAGAACTCTTACGGATTATTGTTTGATGAGTTGGTTGAGTTTGAGGCGAAATCTGACGTTCGTGATTCCAAGGCGATTAAGCGTATAGCCACGGCTTATATGAAGTTATTCTTCCCTCATTGGCAAAAGGTAGAGGATGTGAATAAGGAAATGTTTGACCTATATTGCTTGCAGCCAGCTATTTATCGTCGTGGAATTATCAAGGAACAGTGCCACTTGGTAGATTCCGAGTTTAAGGCAAGAATGCCAGAGGTGAGATTGAAGTAGAGATCGTTTTACTAACTAAAGAATCAAGCGTATAAACATAATAAGAGAGCATCCGTGGTGGGTGCTCTCTTTGGTTTTATACAATCTTCTTTGCTATATCTCCTGCGGTTGTATTCGATGCTTTTTTATTTCGCAAGATGGAGGAGGAGGGAAGGAATCTGCCATGAAGCTGAATGACGAGGTAAAACCTCCTGGCTATTCTGCGTTTGCACGTCTTCCCTAAAAGTTTATAGGGCAAACGATGTGTGCAACTAAAGGGTTATTTGCAGAAAGTGTTCATCGTGAATGAATGATTTTGCGAAAAGTGTTCATTGCGAATGAACGATTTGTTGGCAAAAACTTGTTGGTTATCATTTTTATATTTATCTTTGCAGAAGATAGGCTGCACTCGG
>HF994085.1 GCA_000436915.1 Prevotella sp. CAG:1092
CAAGCAAAAAACTTTAGCGGACACCAATAAAATAGAAATATAGCTCCATTTTTTAGCAAACAGCATATATCACAAGCAGTTAGCTCGCTTAAACAAACAAACTTCACGCCATATTATAAGACACAAAAACTATAACAATCCACGTATACAAACATCGCAGAAAGGCTTAACAAGTTATCAAGATGCAAAGATAATGCTTTTCTTCCTCAATCTCAAGCTATTTTATAATAATCTTTCAATTAATAATATTAAAGAGGTTATACCCAATCGCCAACGGCATACAAAGGTCTATTCTCCATCCAACCTTGGTCTTGATATGACATCATGGAAAGGCGTAAGCCTTTTAGTTCTTGGTGTTTGCCTATGAATGTGCGCAAAGACTTGGCATGTACGTTCTCTTCTGCCTTAATCTCTATAGGAACAACTGTAGTACCTTTTTGTACCACTAAATCTATTTCTACTCGCGAATCATTACTACTATAATAATATATAGGCAAGTCGTTTGTTATCAACTGTGTCAATACAAAAAGTTCTGTAAATGCACCCTTGTATTCTTTAAACAAGGAATCTGCCACGATTACACTTTCTGCAGGTGCATCTGACATAGCACCCATTAGTCCTATGTCAAGAACAAAAAGCTTGAATACCGACATTTCCTCATAGAATTTCAAAGGTATGGAAGGTGTTGTGATTCGGTTTATCTGATATATGAGTCCAGCATCCAAAAGCCATTGTATGGCAATCTCGAATTCAGAAGCTCTTGCCCCCTTCTTTAAAGCGCCAAAGATGAATTTTTTGTTTTCTTTAGCAAGCTGGGCAGGAATAGAGTCCCACACCATATTAATGCGGGGAACCTCCTGACTAGGAGCATGCTTAGAGAAGTCTCTTCGATAATCGAATAAGATTTGCTTCTGAATATTGCGCACTTCCTCAAGATTCTTAGTGCTGGCAAATTCTGCTACAGCTGCAGGCATACCTCCAACGTAATAATACTGACGCAGACAATCAATAAAACGAACAGACAAGGAATCGATAATAGAAAAATCTTTTGTGGCAAGAATATCAACCAATGGTTGTTCGCCTATTGCCATAAGAAACTCATCGAAAGTCATAGGATACATCTTTATCATATCAACCTTACCCACAGGGAACGAAGTGTTATTATGAAGTGAAATACCAAGTAGCGAACCTGCAACAGCTACATGATATTGTGGTGCATCCTCACAGAAATACTTCAAGGAGTTTAGTACTGTAGGACTTTCTTGTATCTCGTCGAAAATGATAAGAGTGTTCCCAGGCTCGATATTAACATGAAGAATGGCAGAAAGAGAAAGCAATATTCTACTGATATTATAATCTTGCGAGAATATCTTTTCTAACATTTTATTCTTGTCACAATTGACATAAGCCATCTTCTCATAGCATTGAGAGCCAAACTCTCTCAATATATATGTTTTACCCACCTGCCTTGCACCATTGAGAATCAACGGTTTACGATTCTTTTTATTCTTCCAATCGATGAGCTTTGACAATACATTTCTCTTCATATCTACATTTTTTTGCACGAGTTTATAGGATATCGCTACATTTATTTGCACGAATATCTGCAGCAAAGATACATTTTTTCGCACGAATATTCACCATATTACTACATTTTTTCGCACGAACATATATAGTATTAGGCAAAATTAACAGCAGAGAAGATTATTGTTAGCCATATAGCAAGCAAAAAAAAGCATGACGCAACACAACGTGTGTGCGCCATGCTTTTTTAGGGTATGATATTGCCCTTGGGCATAGGAGCCAGGGCAAGGAATCTGAAGAGTGATTATTTTCTGCCGCCCTTGATCTTCTCGACATAAGCGTCGAGACTGGCGATGGCGGTGATGTTGACAACATCGCGAACCGACGACTCAGAGTCGGTGAAGTGGATAGGCTTGTTCAAGCCCATCTGGACAGGACCGATAATTTCTACATCGTTAGAGAGCATCTGAAGGAGCTTGTAGGCAGAGCGAGCGCTGGTGAGGTTAGGGAACACGAGGGTGTTGCAATCCTTGCCTGCAAGCTTAGAGAATGGATATAGGTCGTCGCGCAACTGACGGTTGAGAGCGCAACCTATCTGCATTTCTCCATCTACGCAGAGCTCTGGCTCTTCCTGGTGTAGACGTGCGACGGCATCCTTAACCTTCTGTGAGCCTGGGGCTTTATCAGAACCGAAGTTAGAATAGCTTATCATGGCGATGTTTGGAGTGTCGTTGAAGAAGTCGACGGTATGAGCAGCCAACTTGGCGATAGCCACGAGGTCGTCGGTGGTAGGGTCGCCATTTACGAGTGTGTCGCCAAGATACAGGATTCCCTTAGGGCTATTGATGATATGCATGGTACCGAAGGTGGAATTGCCCTCACGAATGCCTACTACCTCTTTAGCAACCTTGATGGTGTTAGAGTATTTGGTGTAGAGACCTGTGATGAAAGCGTCGGCATCGCCAGTTTCAACCATCATCATACCGAAGTAGTTGCGCTCATACATCTTGTCGTAAGCCTCCTGGAAGGTATAGCCATCGCGCGCACGCTTTTCAGAGAGGTGCTTAGCATAGGTGGCACGACGACCCTGCTCCTGGTCGGCACGCATATCAATGAGCTCGATGCCTGTGAGGTCGAGTTTGAGACGTGCAGCCATACGGCGCAGACGGTTTGGGTTGCCAAGCAAGATAGGATAGCAGATACCCTCGGTCTTTGCCTGAACGGCAGCCTTCATCATGGTGTTGTGTTCGCCCTCGGCAAATACTACGCGCTGTGGGTGTTCGGCAGCAGCAGCATGGATGGTGCGTGTGAACTTAGTTTCCTGACCAAGCAACTGGCGTAGACTCTGCTTGTAGGCATCCCAGTCGGTGATAGGAGTACGAGCCACACCACTCTCTATGGCAGCCTTGGCAACGGCAGCACTAACCTCGGTGATGAGGCGTGGGTCGACAGGCTTTGGAATAAAGTAGCTTGGACCGAAGGTGAGGTCGTTGACATGGTATACCTCGTTTACCACATCAGGCACAGGCTGCTTAGCCAAATCGGCAATGGCATGAACGGCAGCGAGCTTCATTTCTTCGTTGATGCCACGAGCGTGAACGTCGAGGGCACCACGGAAGATGTATGGGAAACCGATTACGTTGTTGATCTGATTAGGATAGTCGGAACGACCTGTAGACATCAATACGTCTGGGCGACTTGCCATAGCATCCTCGTAGCTAATCTCAGGCACAGGGTTTGCCAAAGCGAAGACGATAGGGCTTGGAGCCATAGAGCGAATCATGTCTTGCGAGAGCACGTTGCCCTTAGACAAACCTACGAAGACGTCGGCACCACGAACAGCCTCTTCGAGAGTGTGGACATCGCGACGGTCGGTAGCGAAGAGTTTCTTCTGAGGAGTGAGCTTTTCGCGGTCGGAAGTGATAACGCCCTTAGAGTCGAGCATCACGATATTTTCGACCTTAGCGCCAAGAGCCACATAGAGCTTGGTGCAAGAGATAGCTGCAGCGCCAGCACCATTTACTACGATCTTGACATCGGCAATATTCTTGCCAGCCACTTCGAGAGCATTCTTTAAGCCAGCAGCCGAGATGATGGCTGTGCCGTGCTGGTCGTCGTGCATAACAGGGATGTCGAGAGTCTTCTTCAAGCGCTCTTCGATATAGAAACACTCAGGAGCCTTGATATCTTCAAGGTTGATACCGCCAAAGGTAGGAGCAATCTTCTCTACAGCTTCGCAGAATTTCTCAGGATCTTTCTCTGCAACTTCGATATCGAAAACGTCGATACCGCCATATATCTTAAAGAGCAATCCCTTGCCCTCCATAACAGGCTTACCGCTCATAGCGCCTATGTCGCCAAGACCAAGCACAGCGGTGCCGTTGGAGATAACGGCAACAAGGTTGCCCTTGTCGGTGTATTTGTAAACGTCGTCAGGGTTTTCCTGAATAGCGAGACATGGATATGCCACACCAGGTGAATATGCCAAGCTCAAGTCGGTTTGGGTAGTGTAAGGCTTAGTAGGCTTTACTTCGATTTTACCCGGACGGCCATTCTCGTGGTATTCAAGAGCGGCCTCTTTTGTAATCTTTACCATTAGTGTATATGTTATTGTGTTGATAATTCTATTATCAAGGGAAGTGAACTGTAATATTGCACACTTTCTTGTTTTGTATGCAAAGATAGTAGAAACGAGTGAAATATCAAAAGAAAAATTCGGCTTTTTAGCACGATAACGTTGTCATTTATATAAAAGTAGAATAAAAATGTAATAAATCTATAATAAAACTTATAGTAGAAGATAAAGTTTTATTCTTTTTTTCGTAACTTTGCAGCAAAATACAAAAAGACATAAAACTCATGAGCAAATTAACATCACCACAAGCTTATAGGGAAGAACTCAAACAGCGCATTATAGATGTGGCTATGAAGGAGTTTTGGCAGAAAGGCGTAAAGGCTGTCAAAATGGACGACATAGCTAACGACCTAACTATTTCTAAGCGCACTCTGTATGAAACATACGAAAACAAAGAGGTGTTGTTGCTAGAGGTACTGAAACATCATAAGCAACAACAGCACAATCACGTGGCTGAGTTTTCAGAAAAGGTGAACGGCAATGTGATGGACATTATCTTTGAACTTTATAATATGCATGTGGAATCATGCAAGAAGATAAACCCTATATTCTACGAGGAGCTGAAGAAATATCAGAAGGTGACGGAGTATCTCGCAGTCACGGCAGATAAGGACGAGAAGGATACTCAGACTTTCTTTAAGGCTGGTATTGAACAGGGATATTTCCGCCCTGAGCTCAACTATAATGTGCTGTCGAAGATTATGCGACTGAGCGCTAAGTATGTGGTGGAGCATGAGGATATAAGCCAATACGACTGCGACTTTATATTCAAAAACGTGATCTTCGTTTTCTTCCGCGGTTTCTGCACCATCAAGGGCATAGAGGCAGTGGACAAGAAATTCACTTAAATTCTTCACTTAAATCCGCAAGCAGCTGGGGAATGTAAGGGCGTTGCCAGTCGGAAGGATGAAGGCGAAGGTCATCGTAGCGCAAGATGTCGATATCGATGGCTATGCAGCCTTTTTGTCGTTCTTCGCGACTATCGCCAAGAGTTGTTTCCATAAGCTTTGTCATTGCTATAATTTCTTGCAATGGCAACGAAGAATGAACACGGCATAAGCAATTTAGGAAATTGGGACCAGCAATGCCAATAGGCTCAGTAGACAACACACGCGAAAAAGAGGCGTCGGCGAACTTACGTCGCAGAGCCTCGTGAGCGTGTTGCATATTGTTGTTGGCATCGTGGTTAGAGCCCAACGATATCAGTATGTCGTGTTCCATCTTTCTTTTTGAATACTTATTTATCCCTTGCGCAAGATTTATTCCTTGCGTTTCCATATTTTTACTATTTTGCCTCGTATCGCCATGATGTTGAAGAGCGAAACGAAGACAAGGAGCGAGAGTCCGCATACCAATGCTGGCAGCATATTGCCATCGGGGATGTCGGGGAATAGGGATATGAGGATATTCATATAGTATGTGCGCACAAAGGCAAGGATGGCAAATGCCAAGACGAAGACTACTACACCAAGACCTATGGTGAGCAACTGATATGGAAAAGCCACTTGCTGNNNTGATATGGAAAAGCCACTTGCTGCGGACTATAGCCGATGAGCAATAGGTTTTCGAGCTTGGTGGTATTCTTCTGCACCAACAAGAATACGCTGAGCATCAGGATATAGAAGCTGAGCAGCGAGATGATGATACCTACGCCTACCACTACCGACACCATGAGGCGAAGGAAGTAGGTGGTTTTCTCGGTAGCGAGATTGTTGTCTTCAGCCTCGTAGCCATGCTGCGAGAGATAGTTGGCAACATTGTTGTCGGCAGCATTTGCCACATCGAGAATCAGGCGATTAGGCAATGAGGTGGCGCTTGGCGCATAGCGATTGTTGGTATACTCGATGAATGATTGTGGCACGAGGATGGTGTTTAGGCGCGAAGAAAAGCCTATCACCTTGCCATGATAATGGTCGCTATAACCGTTGGCTGCCACAAAGAGATTGAAATTTATCATGCCCACCAAACCTTCGGAGAGTTTTGGAAGCTGACGGCTCTGGGCAAAGCCAAAATTATACATCGCCATATATGAGCGAGGCAACAAGATGGGCACTTCGGTAGAGCCTGCATCATAGTGCCACTTAGAGGCAGGAAGGTCGACAAACTTGTCGGGCACACTCTCGAAGAAGAGTTCTGAGCTCAGCACCTCGCTACCATTGATATCCATGCGTGCCATAACCTTGTATTCGGTAGACGTGAATTTGCCAAGATTGTTGACGAAAGGTTGCGAAGAGAGTTCGTCGAGCTCGGAAGCCGAGAATCGATTGTCGCCACCACCAAAGGCACCCGCAGCACCCACCTTCTTGCTCAGAATGAGATAGTCGGTGCGCAAAAAGCTGTCGCCGGAGGTGAATACTGGTTCCACATCACGATACATCTGATAGCCCAACATAAGGATGAGCATACCAAAAAGGTTGGCAAGAGCAAAGCCCGCAAACTGGGCAATGCTAATATGCTGTCTGAGTAATTTCCAAATCATTGTATTAGTAATATTGTTATCCGCCAGGATGCCTACTCCATCAGAGCAGCACTACCCTATCATAATCTATCTTCATATGTTTGCCGATGCTGGTGACAACGACTGCGGCACCCTGCTTGCCGGCTTCTTCGAGCATCAGCTGCGCCATGATGTCGGAGTTGTGGTCGTCGAGATGCGATATAGGCTCGTCGGCTACGATAAAGTCGAAGGGCTGAACCAAGGCTCTCATCATAGCCACACGCTGCTGTTGTCCAAACGACATAAGGCCAACCTTGCTATCCACCTTGTCGGCTATGCCAAGGCGCTCGAACCACGAAAGGATGGTTTGCTGGTCGGTATGCTGAGTGATGCGATTCTTGATTTGCACATTCTCAAGGGCTGTAAGCTCAGGAAAGAGGCGCAACTCCTGGAAAAGCATGCTGATATGGTTGCGGCGAACGGATATCCAGTCGCTAACGCGATAGGTCATGGTATCAACATCGTCAAACTTCAGGCTGCCGCTATAGTCGCGACGATAGCCAAGAAGATAGCTGCAGAAAGTGCTCTTGCCCTTTCCACTTTGTGCTTCGATAAGATATTTCTTGCCTTTTTCGAGCTTTAGGTCAGAGAGCCATACTTCTGACTGCAAGTCGCCTTGTTGCTGCGAAAACACATGAGGCAAGACATTTTCTAAATGTATAGTGTTCATGTTTATGTTATAAAAAAGCGGACGATTATGGGATTTCCACTCCACCCCGCTATTTCACCTTATATAATATTGTTTCTACATTTCCGAATATTGGGCGTACCATAGAGGCTACGGCTGAAGCATTAGAGCCTGTGAGGGCTGAGATATTGGCAACCAAAGCAAACTTTGAGCCCTTTACCTGGTCGGCTATCATTGGCGAAATGCCATTAGGCGAAGCTACGATGGATTTCTCAGCCTCGTCGGGATTGCTACCGCTAAAGAATTGCTTGTCGGCAGTTACGCCAAAGCAAAACGAGGTTTTGCCGTCAGTATAGCGATAGGCATTTGGTTTCCAGTCTAAGAGTTTTCCACCCTGAGGCACACTCTGCTTCCAATAGTCGATATCGGCAAGCCATTTGCTGTGGGCAAGTTCGGC
>HF994086.1 GCA_000436915.1 Prevotella sp. CAG:1092
AGGGGGCGGGGCGGCTATTGGCGCAGAAGGTCGAGTTGGTCGAGATGGCGCAAGTCGAGCCGCTCGGCTATGCGCTGCCATACGAGGCGCTGTGGCGTGGAGGATGGCGCCAGCTTGTAGATGCCAAGGAAGGTGTAGCCCTCGCTGGTGATGTTCTTCATGAAGGTGATGCGCAGTTCGTTGAACGAGACGGAGCGCAGGTAGTTGTCGTGGTTGCGGATGTCGGCCAAGGTGGCGTCGGCGTCCGTGGGTGTCCACCATTCAGTGATGGTGGGCATGAGGTGCGACGTGTCGCCCTGGTTATGCCATTCGGGGTGCTGATATTCGGGACTCCAGATGATGATGCCCAGGTGGTTGGGCAGGGGCTGGCTCCAGTAGATGTCGGGCGTTTCCTGTTTGTCGCAGATGCCAAAGAGGCTGAGGTATTCGCCTACGGACTGGAACTCGTCGCCCTTGGCGAGCATACATTGGCTCAGGCTTTCGGCGTAGCGGGTGAGAAGGTCGATGGTGTAGGGGTGGGGCTGGCGCACCGAGGGGAAGTAGCCCCAGAGGCGTTTCAGCGTGCTGGGCGACAGGGTATGGTGGAGCCGACGGAATATTTCGTCCGACAGCCACTGGAAGTCCTTCGGGGTTTGCATCTTGCGCCCCGCTTGTTCCTCTATGCTTTGCAGTATCTTTCTCATTATGACCTTCGTTCGAGTCTGCTCATTTTCTCATTTTCTCATTCTCTCGTTTCCTCAACGGGTTAGTTCAATACCTGCGAACTTGAGGCCAAACTCTAAGCAAACCCAAATGATATTTAAGCAGGCAACGTTTCTTCCCCAGCTACGAATACTATCTATTACCATGCCTGTATTCTCATCTTTGCCAAGGATGGACACGACTAAGCCACCTATACCACAGATGATTTTGAGGACAGGTTTGAAGAACACTCCAAGACCGATGACACCAACTACAAGTGATGCAATAGAAAATACTATCTTCATAATGCTAAAAATAGTTATTGTCCTAAATTCCGCAACACTTTAGTTTAACTTTTATTATAAGTACCTGAACAACAAAAAGTTCTTGCTTGTGGCAAGCGGCAAAGCCGAGCAGTTCAGGATTTTGCCATGTCAGATTTTTTACCTATCTTAGTGCTGCAAATCAAGACAAGCAAAAATCATCAATGACATGGCAAATTTGAGCATAAAATTTGAGAAAATCACTCCTTTTGGAGGAATATTTCACGTGAGGGAGCATTTTTACCTACAATTGCAGTACCATCGGCTTCCGACAATACGGTGTAATTAAGACCACCATAAGTAAAACTTGTTTGCGCCCGCATCATGGAACAGAACGACATGGGCAGCAACAAAATAAATAGGCCTTGTTTTCTCATAAAAATTTAATTTAATTAATGTGAGTTATATTTGCGGGCAAAGATAAGTATAACCCACAAAACAATAAGAGCCGAAATTGAATCATTTCGGCTACGGATTTGGACCATTTCGCTGTTGGGGAGGGGGCGGGGCGGCTATT
>HF994087.1 GCA_000436915.1 Prevotella sp. CAG:1092
CAAATACTATTTTTCGGTTATACCACTGTGCCTTGTATTCAAGCATCCTTCTAAATGCACCAAAGTCCATTTCACAAATGCTTTCGGCAAGATTATGATTCTTCACCATTCCTTTCACGTTTAAGTCCTCCATACATATGACTTGGTTTTCGTCAATGAGTGAATTACTTACTGCGTGAAGATAGTATTGTTTACTATCGTTTATTTTCTTGTATAATTTAGCAAGTCTAATCCTTGCTTTCTTTCTATTGTTACTTCCTTTCTGTTTCTTAGACAACTGACGTTGTAACCTCTTAATCTTCTTGGTTTCAGTTTTCTTGAAATGAAGATTATCGAAAACTTCTCCGTCACTTGTTATCACAAAATCCTTAACTCCAAGGTCTATACCAACAACAGCATCTATTTCTTTTACTTTGTGAGTCAAATCACCATCAACCAAGATTGACAAGTAGTATTCACCACAAGGCAATCTTGTCAGTGTTGCTTGCCTAATATTATCGTGATGTTTCTGTAGATACCGAGCATACTTTTCATTACATCTGAACTTGACATTTTTTATATTTGCAAGCGACAAATGATATGTTGTATAATCGTTACGCTTAGAGATTGCTCCAAGTTCAAATCTG
>HF994088.1 GCA_000436915.1 Prevotella sp. CAG:1092
ACAAAGCAGTCATCGTGTCCTTCCTGCTTGTGTTGTTGACCAACAAGTCGTGGTTACCGCTAATTATTATGACTCGTGCTATTTCCTCAAGTTGCCTTATAAAGGTACTCGCAAAAACAAACAGCTCGTTGGATATAGTATTCTTTTGGTGTACTAAATCCCCAGCAATAACAATTCTAACCTCTTCCTTCTTGTATTGTGACGCAAGGCTCTTGCACTTTTCGATAAATTGTGTCAGTTGTTCAGCATATTCTTCATGCCGTTGGAAGCACCGTAAGTGTATGTCACTGCAATGTATTACTAATTTTATCATAAACTTAAATATTTCATATCGATTTTCGCAAGGAAATGCACAAGTCTTCAGCTTGTGGGTAGTTTAATAAATGTCTTTTTAGACAAAAAGACGTGAACAATTGCAAATATATCTAAAAATATGTTAAAAACAAAATATTTATTAACAAAAAATAAAATATGAGAAAGAAAATACGGTGGTACGGTGTCATACCAAAGAGTGCTTGGTCTTGGCTTTCTTTTGTTGTTCAAGAGGGAAAGGGATATGAATATAATGCAAAGGAAAGACCAACTAAAATCATTGTGACATCTGATGACAACGATGGGAAGATTCCAGATGATATACACTTGAAGGTTGAGAAAAACGGTGAGCCAAACGAAAGAACTGCAACTGTAACGTTTCACCAAGATGGTGGAAAGAAAATACCATTCACGGTTAAGCAAGACATTGGGCACGTCAAAATAAAAACTGGATACTTAAACGAGCTAAAGGAATACGTTGACGAGCGTATGGAAATTATCTCAAAAACGGCTGCATGCAATTACAACGACACAACCTTTTCATTCACGGCTAAATTCACATATAAAGAAGTGTACGACCATTATGAGTTAGGATGCTTTGCTGACAACCCATTGGAAACCTATACAGATTTTGTCGCAACAATTACGTCTGACACTTTTGTTAAGTCAAGTCAAGATGATTTCACTTGGAGTAGTGACAACGGAAGCACGATAAGTGGTGGGGTTTTGACATTTCCAACCAATACTGACAAGGAAAATGATAAAACATACAACGTAAGCGTTTCTTATAAGATAGAAAACAAAGACTTTGTTAGCAAGGTTGCGTCAGACAACGCTGTATTGACACAAGGGGCGGATTCAAGGTATGCAAATTATACGCTAAGAACAAATTTGAAAGGAGCTACTGTTACATTTAGGCAAAATGGAGAAGTGCTGTCGTCCGTAACTGCAAGCAATAGCAATGATGGGTCTCTTTACCCTTACATTGCAGTTTGCAATGCCATGATAGGGAACGCTGTTTCAGTTGATGTGAATG
>HF994089.1 GCA_000436915.1 Prevotella sp. CAG:1092
TCCTGATCAGGAAGCTGCTGCTAAGGAAGCTGGTGCTGACTATGTTGGTCTTGACGAATATGTTGAGAAGATCAAAGGTGGTTGGACAGATATCGATGTTATCATCACTATGCCTTCTTGCATGGGTAAGCTTGGTCCTCTTGGACGTGTTCTCGGTCCTCGTGGTTTGATGCCAAACCCTAAGAGTGGTACTGTGACAATGGACGTTGCTAAGGCTGTTAAGGAAGTTAAGCAGGGTAAGATTGATTTCAAGGTCGATAAGTCTGGTATCATCCATACCTCTATTGGTAAGGTTAGCATGACTCCAGAGCAGATTTTCGGAAATGCTAAGGAATTCATCCAGACTGTTATCAAGCTTAAGCCTTCTTCTGCTAAAGGTACATATCTCAAGAGTATCTTTATTTCAAGCACTATGAGTAAGGGTATCAAGATTGATCCTAAATCAGTTGAATAACTCTAAAAGTTTTGTAAAATGAAGAAAGAAGTAAAAGATACTATCATCGTTGAGCTTGGTAAGAAAATGCAGGAATTTCCTCATTTCTACCTCGTTGACGTTACAGGTCTGAATGCTGAAGCTACAAGCAACCTTCGTCGTGAGTGCTTCAAGAACGAAATCACAATGGTTGTTGTTAAGAACAGCCTCCTTCACAAGGCTTTTGAGGCTTCTGATGTAGATTTCGAACCTCTATATGGTACACTTAAGGGTAGCACAGCTGTTATGTTCGCACAGACAGCTAACGTACCTGCTAAGTTGTTGAAGAAGTACGCTGACGCTGGTGTTCCTTCTTTGAAGGGTGCTTATGCTGAGGAATGTGTATATGTAGGTGCTGACAAACTTTCTGAGCTTGTTGCACTTAAGAGCAAGAACGAAGTTATTGCAGAGATCGTTGCTCTCTTGCAGAGCCCTGCAAAGAACGTTATTTCCGCACTTCAGTCTGGTGGCAACACCATCCACGGTGTGCTTAAGACTTTGGGCGAGCGTCCTGAGTAATCAGAATTCAAGGCTTCGGGCCGCATGACCTAAGCTTTAAATTTACTAGTTGATAACAATATTTAAGAATAAATTAAAAAATTAAGAATAAAATGGCAGATATTAAAGCTATTGCTGAGGAGTTGGTAAACCTCACAGTAAAAGAAGTAAATGAGTTGGCAACTGTCCTCAAGGACGAGTATGGTATCGAGCCTGCAGCTGCAGCTGTTGCTGTAGCTGCTGGTC
>HF994090.1:0-18318 GCA_000436915.1 Prevotella sp. CAG:1092
CTTGAATGTTATGCTGAGGTGCAGCCTATCTTATGCAAAGATATTGAATTGTTGTGAACCATACAAGTTCATAATGGTTCATAAGTAAAAAAAAGGAGGTGCGAACCCCTACTTTCTTCACTTCCTTGTAAGTTAGGCTCTGGTAAAACCCGTAGAAAAGAAAATGCGAAAGAGGAATCCACACCTATGACGGTATAGACTCGCTCAAACAGATTCGCGTTCTTTCTACGTTTCAATTTACCAGATTTCAACTTACAGAACTGAATTGCTTGCTCGTGTCCACAAGATTATCTTGTTTCTCTGCATCGTAGCGACTTCAAGCGAGGACTTTCACCTGCCCTGTCACTAATCCAATGGCAAATTTAGTAAAAATCTGATGAACCACCAAACTTTTAACAAGAAATCTTATGGATTCCTCTTATATATCTTATACAGTTTCTTCTCTGCTTTTCCATATGCGTCGGTAGATACGTTTGTTCCAGCCAAACAATCCACCAAGTGGTAGACATACATGAAATCCTGATGGATATGTATGCCATCCGCCACACTTTGCACATTTCACAGGAGCCGGATATACAGTACACATCCACTCCATATCTGGACCAGTAAATTTGTGTCCGCAATCGTCGCAAACGAATTGTGTAAAACCTCTGAACATAAGTGGTTCCTTTCCTTTGTATTATAGTTAAGTAGGTGTTCAAAATTAATCGCATATATGAATCTTATAAAAAGGTTATGCTTTCAAATGCCTTTACGCCCTCTTTTGACCCGTATGCCCAGCTCTCATCGGTCGTGTAGCCCGCTACACTCCCTCTTCGGAGCTGAACATACGGGCCAAAATATGGCATAAAATCATTTAAATTAATTTTGAACACCTACTTAATGTTTTGTTTTCGACTGCAAAGGAACTATACAGAGATGACAAATAGTGTCATAACCAAGAAAAAAAAGTATTTGTAGCAGATTTTCTTAATAATCGTAAGAAAAAACCAATATTAGAATCAAATTTAAGAATTATAGGTATAACAAGTAAGTAAGTTGCTTTCATTCAACGAGTTAACTATCTTAGTTCGTTTTCGAAGTTATACTTCGAGCAATCTATGCTTTCTATCAAACGTATCTATGCTTTCTGGCAAACGTATTTTTGCTTGCTTTCAAATGTCAATATGATTGCAAGCAAATATAATTTAATACAACCTAAGACAGTCTTAATGAACTGCACCCCAAAAGTTAGACACAAAACTTTTGGGGTGCAGTTCACAATCTGAGGATTCTTTTATTCCTCTCCATTCAAACATTAACCAGTTTCATAACTCTTTGTAATGTCTTTCAAGATGCCAATCATTTCCTGGCGCAAGCTTTCGGGCTTTAACACAATGATGTTTCTGCCATACCATAGCAATTCCTGCAGGAAGTCACGGCGAGGTCTAACGGCGAGGGTATGCGGATTTTCTCCACCGGCACATTTTCCATCCGATAGATACCGAAGCAATCTTCATAATAATTCTCTGGAGTCAGGAACTTCTTCATCTTTGCCGGCAACGGATGTTTCTCGCAAATCATCTTCAGGAAACTGATGCGGTCGAAAGGAGAATAATAGAAAAAGAGAAAAGATAGCCCACGAAATGCATTACATATCTTCCATTGACAAGCCCTTAAACTCTATGTTGTATTTCTTGAATTTTTCTGTAACCTGGAAGAAATGTTCAGCTTTTTCTTTCACGATACCGATGACAACATCCTTAGCCTGACGCTTAACCTCATAGAAACAAACAGTTTGTTCAATTTCGTCGGCAGCTATTATGTCTATTTCGTTTTCACCCTTTCTGTCCCACCACGAAGATATATTAGTGTATAGCTCACTCTCTATCATTTTCGACTTGAAGTATCTCTCAAGCACCTTGCCAGTATACGTAGTGTAGTCTCTATCCATGATGATTTTCAGTTTCTTATTGGCTCCAACCTCCAACATATAGTTATATCTGTAGACATACCTAAACCAAATGCGCAGAAAGTTGTCTTCTATCTGATAGTGTATGTTGCGGTTGGTCTTTTGAAACATTGGCATATTGCGCGAAATCAGACAATAGTCGTTCTCGAGTTTTGTGAGATAGCCAGACAGTTCAACCTTCATGATTCCCTCTATTTCCGAACGGGTGGTATAACCAGAGGCTATCAGCTGCAATATCTCGAAATATCGGTCATAGTCTTTACCAAACTCTTCTATCAGCATATTTTTGCCTTCGTATATGAAATACGAGTTCTTGCCAATGAATTTCTCGGTCATCAGTTCCTTAGTATTAGCCCCAGCATCCAACATCATTTCCACATATTCTGCCACACCTCCTGTATAAGAATAAAGAGCCAATAAATCCTCGTTAGTATAAGAAGGATTATATGTACACAGAATCTCCTTGATTACAGATGGAGGGAAAGGTGTCACCTTTATCTCGCCTGTCTGTCGCCCGTACAGTGGTTGTTTGTTGTTTTTGAAGATTATATTCATAAGCGAATATATCGAGCCGCACACCACCAGATTAACATGAGCATCCTGCTTATTTAAGTCCCATATCTTCTGCATGTCAGAGAATACAGAAGAATTCACTCTTTTGAAGTCTTGAAATTCATCGATTATTATAGTCAGCGGGCGAGTTTTCGACAACTGCAAGAGATACTTGAATATATCAGCAAATCGCGATACGTCTCCAAGAATAGGTATTTGCAGCTTTTCCTTAATCTCGTTGACGAAATCCTTGCACAGTTCTTCCTCCGACTTTCTGGCCACAAAAAAGTACAACAAGTCTTCCACATCCTCATATGCCTTAAGCAATAATGATGTTTTTCCGCTACGTCTTCTGCCTGTCACGATGGTGAAGCGTGCTGTACGTAATGATAAATTGCGAATACTGTGTAATTCAGCAATCTCGTCTTTTCTTCCAAAGAATCTCATAATTTAACTGTTTTATATAACATTTATTTTGCCTCATTTTCGGAACCTACGTTTCAGAAACAGCGGTTTCAAATGCAAAGATAATACAAATATATTGATTATCAAAGCATTTAGTATAATATTATCATCAACAACATTTCCAATCTCTACACACTCATTTCCGAAACATAGGTTTCGAAAGCAAAAATCTATAAAAAATTTGTTATTATATCAGTTTCCTTATATTGAAAAGATATTTTTCGTAAAAATAGCAAATTTATCTTGTATAAAAGATAAAATCACCAAAAATCTCGTTTTTATCTTTTATAATGAATATAATTCTTATTATGTTCTTTTCTTCACTCCTCGAACTCTATGTCTACAGCGTTAGGCTTAAAAAACATAAACATAGATAAATAGCATAAAGAGGATTGACTACTAGCACTTTAACAAGAATAAATGCATGATGATTAACTATTATTTTTTAAAAAGTCAGAGGTTTATAGATACTAAATTATAAAAAAGTCGGAGGTTTTTAGTATCTCTTTGTCCTCTTTTCCAATATAAGACGGAGGTGTTTTGTCCGTTTTTCCAAGGCATTTGCATATATTTTTGTCCGTTTTTCCAAGATTTAACAATACAGTCTCTTTACCTTTACGCAAAAAAGAAAACAACAAATACAACTAAAACAACCTCAGATAGTCGCTTAATGCCATATGGAAAAGAATACAATTTCTTTAAAAAACACTAAAAACATTCGCTAAAAAAGCGAACATAAATAATAAAGTATTATCTTTGCATAAGATAGGCTGCACTCGGCAATTTGTGAGTAACTCACATTGCACTCGTTGGCACTATCTTTGCAACCAATAAAACATATATAAATGGACATAACATTTGAAGAGGATTATCTCCGAGAATTATATTATGAAGGAAAAGCGCATAATAAAAAATATCGCTTTCAACCTCAAATCATAAAGAAGTATGTTCGAGTAATCGATCTAATGGCATCCTTGAACAGTACAGAAGATTTTTATCGATACAAAGCTTTACATTATGAAGTACTTGTAGGAGATAAGAAAGACCGTGAATCTGTTAGAGTCAATGACCAATACAGAATAGAGTTTCACTCAGAAGTTGTTGGCAACGAAAAACAAATTACGATATGCAATATATTAGAATTATCAAACCATTATAAATAAAAATAGCATTATGTCAAATTTAGGTTTTGGTTTTTACGCAACCCACCCTGGTGAGGTGCTGAAAGATGAATTAGAAGCGCGTGGCATTTCGCAAAGAAAATTTGCTGAAAGCATTGGTATGGGATATTCCGTACTAAACGAAATACTGAATGGCAAACGTCCTGTTACCACAACTTCTGCTTTGATGTTTGAGGCAGCTTTAGATATTCCTGCTGATTCCCTACTAAAATTGCAGATGGGATATAATATGCATACAGCTCAAAAAGATAATGCTTTGAAAGAAAAGCTAAAGCAGATTCGCAGAGTTGCAGCTATGCTTTAAAAACAAGAATGCGTTCACGCAATGTGAACGCATTCTTTTATTATATAGACAATCATGATATTCTTCCAATCTACTGACACATAGCATTGCACACTCTATCTTGGAAATGGCGGGCGTTGGATGAATGGATAACACCCTGATTGATGATAGAGAAGCAGAGACGATGGCCATTCTGGGCTGTGCAATATCCTGCCAACGAGCTTACGCATGTCACGGTACCCGTCTTTGCCCTCACATTCTCGAAGGCGTCGGTATGCTTCATGCGCGATTTCAGAGTTCCATCAAAGCCTGCTATAGGCAAGGCATGGAGAAGATGCGGATAGATATTCTCGTTGCGATAAGCATATCTAAGGAACATAACCTCAAGCATCGGCGACACATAATTATATAATGATAGTCCTGAGCCATCAGCAATATTGTATCGCTTAGGGTTGAGACCAATCTTTGTTATCAGATGGTTTATCACGGCACGAGCATTCTTTGCTGTGGCTGGTCGAGCACCTGTAGATGCAGCAAGCTGATAGAACATAGACTCTGCATAAAGGTTGTCGCTCTCTTTGAGCATTTTCATCATCACCTGTTCGATGGTGTGGAAACGCGATGTGATAGAATATGTACCTTGTGGCTTACGGCGCACGAAGTTGCCATGGCTATTCATGAAACGGAAGGCACAGTTTACGCTGTCTTTGTCGATGATGACAACACCCTCGTCGACAAGCTTTTGAGCAAATCTATCTATAAAATTGTCTTTACGTCCGATGAGCAATGGCGACAGACAAGGATTGTCGTCATCCCAACACCAACCTTCGCCAAGTCGGGCAGTATCCTTCATGCTTTTATCGGCATAGATGTTTCCCATAATGGTATCGATGCCCATTCGGCGCACACCTTCGACAAAGGCATTGAGGTCGTCGACATTAAACTTAGGGTCAAAGCCACCTACGCAATAGATGTCGCCATGCAGCACATGACCTTTTATCTCGCCAGTATAACAAAGGTCGGTCTTAAACTGATAGCTACCCCCAAGTTTGTCGAGCGCAGCAATGGCTGTGATAACCTTCATGGTGCTGGCAGGGCGCATGGTCTGCAGTTCGTTGTGGCAGTATATAGCCGAGTCGGCATCCAAATCGTAGACCATAAGACCAATTTGGCTGGTTTGCGAGATGTCAGACTTCACAAGGTCGTCGAGGGTTGCCACCAGACTTTGCGGCCATGGCAGTTCTATAGTCTTAGCGGCTATGGAGTCGTGAGCTGTAGAATCCATCAATGCTGAATCAACAGCTACAGTATCTTCGTCGAAGATTGTTTCTACGTCTTGAGCATGTGCAGAAATCGCCATCATCAAGATGGCGATACATATATATATTGTCTTAATGTTCATTGCTTTATTACTTTGGATTGCAAAATTAGCAAAAAAAGTTTGTTTATGATACGTATATTAAGATTTATTCGTACTTTTGCAACATCATAAAGAATATTTTCCAATAACAGGAAACATGGTATACAAGTATGATTTTCTCATCATCGGATCAGGAATAGCCGGTATGAGCTACGCTTTGAAAGTAGCAAAAGCAAAAAAAGGTAAGGTCTGCATAATCTGCAAGACATCACTCGACGAAGCAAACACCAAGTTTGCGCAAGGAGGTGTGGCTTCGGTAACAAACCTTGAAGTAGACAATTTCGATAAGCACATCGAAGACACAATGATTGCGGGCGACTGGATTAGCGACCGCAAAGCTGTGGAACAGGTTGTGAAGAATGGTCCAAGCCAGATAAAGGAATTAGTGAGCTGGGGTGTAAACTTCGACCGCAAGGAAGATGGCTCTTTCGACCTTCATCGCGAGGGCGGACATTCTGAGTTCCGTATTCTTCATCATGCCGACGACACAGGAGCTGAGATTCAGCGTGGACTTATGGAGGCTGTGAAGAGCAATCCTGATATTGAAATCAAGGAAAACCATTTTGCTGTAGAGATTATCACTCAGCATCATCTTGGCGCACGCGTTACTCGTCGCACTCCATATATTAATTGCTATGGAGCTTACATCCTCAACCCTGAAACTCAGAAGGTTGACACTTATTTGAGTAAGGTTACCGTGATGTGTACTGGTGGTTGCGGAGCCGTTTATCAGACCACAACAAACCCTGTTATAGCTACTGGCGATGGCGAGGCTATGGTATACCGTGCAAAGGGAACCGTACAGGACATGGAGTTTGTACAGTTTCACCCTACAGCCCTTTACCATCCAGGCGAAACCCATCCTGCATACCTCATCACCGAGGCTATGCGTGGTTATGGTGGCATATTGCGATTGCCTAACGGACAGTCGTTTATGGAGAAATACGACGAGCGTCTATCGTTGGCACCACGCGACATCGTGGCACGTGCCATAGATAAAGAGATGAAGATACATGGTTTAGACCATGTTTGTCTCGACGTAACCCACAAAGACCCTGAGCAGACAAAGGCTCATTTCCCAAATATCTATGCTAAATGTTTGTCAATAGGCATCGATATCACCAAAGAATATATTCCTGTTCGCCCTGCAGCCCATTATATGTGTGGCGGTATAAAGGTAGACCTCAATGGTCTATCAAGTATCGACCGTTTGTATGCTCTTGGCGAATGTTCGTGCACAGGCTTGCATGGTGGCAACCGCTTGGCTTCCAACTCGTTGATAGAAGCTGTGGTATATGCTGATGCAGCCGCTAAACACTCGTTGCAGCATGTTGACGAATACGACTTCAATGAGAAAGTACCAGAGTGGAACGATACAGGCACACTTACCAACGAAGAGAAGGTGTTGATAACACAGAGCGTAAAGGAAGTGGGCGAGATAATGAGCAACTATGTAGGCATTGTGCGTTCAGACCTCAGACTGAAGCGTGCATGGGATCGCCTCGACTTGCTATACGAAGAGACAGAAAACCTCTTTAAGCGTGTGAAGATAACTAAGGAGCTATGCGAACTCCGCAATATGATAAACACAGGTTATCTTATCACTCGTATGGCTATCGAGCGCAAAGAGAGCCGTGGCCTACACTATACCATCGACTATCCAAAGCATGCGTATACTGACAAGAAAGACAAATAAACAATATCATTTATAAACATGAAACTCCCGCTAAGGCAAGCGAAATATCGCAAGCATCTTAGCGGGAGTTTTTATTTAAAAACCTCAAGCAAACAGAGCCCAAAGGGCCCGTTCGCAAGATTATGATATTTACCCAAATTGTTTGAGCTTGGAAGAACACAAATATTTCGAATAGCACGAATGAGCCCTCTGGGCTCTGAAGCTTGCGTTTCTTGCTTGCTTTTAAAATTCGTTTGATTCGCTATATTCGTGTTCCTATAATTATCTAATGATATAAAGCGTTAAGAGTGATTATACCAATGTAGCCACGATTTCCTCGCGAGTACCTGGGAGCATGTCGATGACAGGAATCTCAGGCATAGTATAGCATCCTGGCTGCAAACGCATAGAGGCACGAGCAACATTTACCAATACCTGTGCTGTCAAAGCAGGGTTGTTGATGCTCATATTAAACTCGAAGCGCTGGTTCTGAGTCTTACCGCTCACACCCTTGCGTACAAGGTGAACACCATGGCCCATATCCTGAACATCGTCAACAGAAGCTACTGCAAATACATGAGTCTCATCGTGTGAGAAGTAAGGGTCGGCTTTGATTTCTGCTGTCACCTCTTCGAGCGAAGCACCATCCTCAAGCTCTACATATACCATACGGCGATGAATACCCTCGCCCAAAGGAATAGTCATAGAGAGCGCATTTTTAACACCCTTCTTGCTCCTTACGCAAACAGAGTGACCCATAGACATACCAGGACCGAAGTTGGTATAAGTCAATCCCTTAGGAGCAAGACTCTGCATAAGGATACGAACTATAGAGTCGCTTCCTGGATCCCATCCTGCCGAGATTACGCTCACGGTATTTGTCTCTTTATTGATTGGCATCATCTCTGTGCGATAGTCGAGGATAGAAGTGTGGATATCGAAGCTATCTACGGTGTTGATACCCATGGCTGTGATAGCCTTTGCATATTCTGGGCAGCTACGAGTAGGAGTTGCGAGGATAGCAACGTCCACATCCTTCAACTTCTTGATATCATCAACTACCTCATACTGTGCCAACTCCTGTGGCTTATTCTTATCGCCCTGACGACGAACGACACCAGCAATTTCAAAATCAGGTGCAGCCTCAAGAGCCTGAACGCTGAACTTTCCAATGTTGCCATAGCCAACTACGGCAGCTCTAATCTTTTTCATGTTTTAATGTATTTATGTTTGTTTGGTTGTTATATGCCTTTTATTCGCCCTTACAACCTAAGAGCGTACAAAATTACACTTTTCTCGTGAAACAACTATCAAAAAGACGTGATTTTTTATATATTTTCATAATATACCGCCTAATTATGTAATACATTTCAACATTGCTATACAATAAAAGTCCCCATGCGTGCGTTATTAAAGATGTATATATACATAAAACTAAGGATAAATGATTGAATATATTAGAGGTGAACTGACTGAGCTCACTCCTGCCATGGCTGTAGTAGAAGTAGCAGGTGTAGGCTATGCGCTCAACATTTCACTCAACACTTATACAGGCATACAGGGCAAGAAAGAAGTTAAACTGTATGTACACGAAGCGCTGCAGACAGGCGGACGCGACGATTCTTATACCCTTTTCGGTTTCGCTTCAAAGCAAGAGCGCGACCTATACCGACTGCTCATCACGGTGAGTGGTGTGGGTGGCAACACAGCAAGGATGATACTCTCAAGCCTTTCGCCAATCGAACTTTGCAACGCCATTGCTAATGGCGACGAGCGATTGCTCAAAGGTGTGAAAGGTATTGGACTGAAGACAGCTCAACGCATCATCGTAGATTTGAAAGACAAGGTGATGTCGAGTGGTATCACCGACGAATTGCATGCTGGCGGCACATCAACGGCTCCTACTTTCGATATGGGAGTTAGAGACGAGGCTGTTGGCGCACTCACCATGCTTGGTTTCTCTCCTGCGCCAAGTAGCAAGGTGGTTCAGCAGATTCTGACCGAGAATCCAGCAATGGCTGTAGAAATGGTTGTTAAAGAGGCTTTGAAGAGAATAAAATAGTATGAAATCATTCAGGAAAAAGACTATCACTATCGTTATGCTTGTTGCCACGGTGGCAAGCTATGCCCTCGGCATGTCTGTATTCCAGAATGTTATACCTGCACGACGCACCGCTCAGTTAAAAGGCCTTACTGGCGTCAACAACAATCAGCGTTTAGCTAATGCACGCCAGAATTCTCTTAACAGGAATGGTGCATCAAGCAACATTTCGAATGCTCGTAAGGCTTTAAAAGACGAGAAGCCTGAACTGATTATCGATACCGATTCCATACCTGATTCCCTACTCCACCCTCGCTGGCGCATTCAGCGCACAACGCCTATCTCATTGAGCGACCTTGAGCATAGCGCTATCGACTTGCAACGCCCAGAGAATATCAAGTATAATGTGGAATACAACGATACCATCGACCGCTATATCGTTGGTACCAAGATTGCTGGCACATGGGTGGATGCACCAATAATGATGACTCCTGAGGAGTATCGTAAATGGACGGAGCAGCAGGCACGCAACCAATTCTATCGTGGCAAGAACGACGAGATTTTCAAGGCTAAAGGTAAGGAGAAGTTTGACTTCTCTGATATGCACTTCGACCTTGGTCCTGCAGAGAAGATATTTGGTCCTGGCGGCGTACGTATTAAAACCCAGGGTACAGCAGAGCTGAAGTTTGGTGCCACATTGAAGAACATCGACAACCCTTCGTTGCCTATCCGCAACCGTAAGACCACTACGATGGACTTCGACGAGAAGATAAACCTCAATGTGAATGGTAAGGTGGGCGACAAGGTTAACATGAACCTCAACTACAACACCGATGCCACCTTCGACTTCGATACTCAGAACATGAAGTTGAAGTACGACGGTAAGGAAGACGAGATTATCAAGCTTGTAGAAGCTGGTAATGTGTCGTTCCCAAGCAATTCGTCGCTCATTACTGGTGCCAGCTCGCTGTTTGGTATCCGCACAGATATGCAGTTTGGTAAACTGAAGTTGCAGACTGTGGTATCTCAGAAGAAATCATCATCGAAGAGTGTTTCTTCGAAGGGTGGCGTACAGCTTACTCCTTTCGAGATAAACGTGGCTGACTATGAGGAAAACCGTCACTTCTTCCTCGCTCAGTATTTCCGCGATCGCTACGATGATGCTATGAAGACATTGCCTAATCTCACTACTGGTGTCACCATCAACCGTGTAGAGATTTGGGTAACTAACAAGACTGGTACAACCACCAACACCCGAAACATCATCGCCCTCACCGACCTTGGCGAGGCTTCGAAGATAAGCAATAGCCTATGGCAACCTACAGGTATCGGCATACCATCGAATAATTCCAACTCGGAATATTCGCAGATGGTAACAACCTATGCTGCTGCACGAGACATCGACCAGACAAGTACTGTGCTCGATGGTATCAGCGGCTTTGTAGGTGGCAACGACTATGAAAAGCTGCAGAGCGCACGATTGCTCAACAGCTCTGAATATACCGTGAATACTGCCTTGGGCTATGTTTCGCTCAAGACTACTCTCAACACCGACCAGGTGTTGGCTGTGGCATACGAATATACCTATGGTGGCAACACATACCAGGTGGGCGAATTTGCATCAGACAATACTGATGTAAACAAAGCATTGTTTGTGAAATCGCTGAAGAATACAGGCAACAACCCTCATCAGGGCAACTGGGACTTGATGATGAAAAACGTGTATGCCTTGGCTTCGTCGGTAGAGAAAGAGAAGTTCCGCTTGGATGTGAAGTTCCAAAGCGATACCACAGGTGTATACATTACTTATATTCCAGAGCCTGAGGTTAAAGACCAAACACTTATCAAGGTGCTTGGTGCCGACCGCTTGGATAACAACAACAAGGCTCACTCTAACGGATATTTCGACTATGTAGAAGGCTACACCGTTAGCAATGGTCGTGTATTCTTCCCTGCAGCCGAACCTTTTGGTAGCTATCTGAAGAATTATTTGGTAGCCAAAGGTGTGGCTTCGGCAAAGGCAGACAAATATGCCTTTACCGAACTTTATGATTCTACAAAGACCATGGCACGCCAGATTGCAGAGAAGAACAAATACGTGCTCATGGGACAATATCGTGGTACATCTTCCAACGTAATCTCGCTTGGAGCAATGAATGTGCCACAAGGTTCTGTGGTTGTTACTGCAGGTGGTGTGACCCTTACCGAAGGTTCCGACTATACCGTAGACTATAACGCTGGCGAGGTGCGCATTCTGAACCAGAGCATCATCGATGCTGGTACCTCTGTCAACGTATCGCTCGAAAGCCAGAGCGACTTCTCGCAAGAGCGCAAGACGATGTTTGGTATCAACTGGGAATACGATTTCTCTAAGAACTTCCAACTTTCCGGTACCCTGCAACATTTGTCGGAGCAAGCCCTAACAACAAAGGTAGCTATGGGCAACGAGCCTTTGAACAACACTATCTTTGGCTTGAACCTAAACTGGAAGACCGAGAGCCAATGGCTTACCAATATGCTCGACAAGCTGCCAGGCTTGCACCTCACCCAACCATCTACAATATCATTTACTGGTGAGTTTGCAAAACTCTTTGCAGGTCAGAGCCATGGCACACAAGACAACGCTTCGTATATCGACGACTTCGAGAACAACACCACAAAGATAGATGTGTCGACACCTACCTCGTGGATATTATCAAGTGTGCCTTCGATGTTCTCTGAATCTTCCGACAAGACTACTCTTACAAGCGGTTTCCGTCGTTCGCAGATGGCATGGTATACTATCGATCCTCTGTTCACTCGTCGTTCGTCATCGCTAACTCCAGCACATATCAAGAGCGACCTCGACCAGTTGTCAAACCATTATGTGCGTGAGATATATGTTCGCGAACTTTATCCTAACCGCGACCAGAGTAGCTATAGTGGAGCTACGGCAACATTGCCTATTCTCAACATAGCCTACTACCCTAACGAGCGTGGTCCGTATAACTTCAGCACCAATGTAGACAACAACGGTCAGCTGCTGAACCCTACTACTCATTGGGGTGGTATGATGCGTAAGCTCGATACCAACGACTTTGAGCAAGCCAACATCGAATACTTGGAGTTCTGGCTCATGGACCCATTCATCTACAGCAACGAACAATCTAATGCCAACGAATATGGTGGCGACTTCTATATCAACCTTGGCGAGGTGTCGGAAGATATCTTGCGCGATGGTAAGAAGTTCTATGAGAGTGGTATGCCTGTGGATGGTTCCAACAAATTCACCTTCACTCAATGGGGAAAGATACCTACTCAGTCCACCGTGACCTATGCCTTTGCTACCACAAAGGGTAGCCGTGCATTGCAGGATGTGGGCTACAACGGTTTGAACGATGATGAAGAGCGAGCTTTCGAAGCTTATCAGCAGTTCCTCACCGAGATGCAAGGCAAGGTGAATGCTGCCGTATGGGATTCTATCTACAACGACCCTGCCAACGATAACTACCACTATTATCGTGGTCGCGACTATGACCAGATGAAGGCGTCGATACTCCGTAGATATAAGTATATCAACAATCCTCAGGGCAACTCTCCTGACTCTGACAACCGTACAGAAAACTACGACACTTCATATAAGACAACTCCTGACGTTGAGGATATCAACCAAGACTACACCCTCAACGAATACGAGAAATACTATCAGTATCGTGTAAGCATTCGTCCGCAAGACCTCGTAGTGGGCAAAAACAACATCGTAGACAAGCGTGTGTATACAGCTCCATTGCGAAATGGCGAGAAGGGAACAGCCACATGGTATCAGTTCCGCATTCCGCTGAAGGAATATACCGACAAAGTGGGCGCCATCAACGACCTCACAAGCATCCGCTTCATGCGTATGTTCCTCACAGGTTTCCAGCATCCTATCGTATTGCGATTTGGTAGTCTCGACCTTGTGCGTGGCGAATGGCGTGTATACGAGCAGACTCTCGACAACTCCACTTCTGGTAGCGGCACCCTTACCACAGCTGCTGTGAATATTGAGGAGAACAACGACAAGACTCCTGTCAACTACGTGATGCCTCCAGGCATCCGTCGTGAGCAAGACCCTACTCAGCCTCAACTTACCGAGGCTAACGAGCAGGCATTGTCGATGACATTGACAAACCTTTCGAGCAACGAGGCTAAGTGTATATATAAGAATGCCACTTACGATCTTCGTCAGTATCGTCGTATGCAGATGTTTGTGCATGCCAACGCATTGGAGCACGATGTTACCAACCTTGGCGACGACCAGTTGGCGGTATTCGTACGCTTGGGTAGCGACTACAAGAGCAACTACTATGAATATGAGGTGCCATTGAAGCTTACTGCTCCAGGCATTTACGACAAGTATTCTTCTCGCGACTGTATGGCAGTATGGCCAGAAGAGAATATGGTAGACATTCCGCTCAACCTCTTCACACAGATAAAGAAGGAGCGCAACAAAGCTAAGGCTAATGGTTTGGCAAGCTACAACCATGCCTATACAGCCTACGACTCATCGCAACCTAAGAACAAGATTACCGTGATGGGTAACCCTACTTTGGGCGAGGTAAAGACCATCGTGATTGGTGTGCGCAACCTTACTTCATCTACCAAGAGTGGCGAGGTATGGGTAAACGAAATGCGATTAAAGGAATATGAGAATAGTGGCGGTTGGGCTGCACAAGGCAACCTCAATATGCAACTCTCTGACTTTGGTACAGTGAACGTTCAGGGACGCTATGTTTCTCAGGGCTTCGGAGGTTTGGAACAGGGCGTAGCAGAACGCACCACCGACAATACAGGCAACTATACCATCACCACAAACTTTGATCTCGGAAAGTTCTTCCCTGACAAGGCTAAGGTTTCGGTACCGCTCTACTACTCTATAACCAAAGAAAAGGTGTCGCCAAAGTTCAATCCTCTCGACTCGGATATGCTTCTCGACGATGCTCTTGAGTCGGCAGGCTCAAAGCAGGAGCGCGACTCTATAGAGAGCATTGCTGTTACCAAGACCACACAGACCAACTTCTCGTTGTCGAATGTGAAGGTGGGTATACAGACCAAGCGTCATCCTATGCCTTACGACCCTGCAAACTTCTCGTTCTCGTATAGCCACTCGCACAATCATACTACTGGCGAGACTACTGTTTATGAGAATGAAGACAACTGGCGTGGAGCTATGAACTATGCATGGACCCCTGTGTTCAAGGCATGGGAACCATTCAAGAAGATGAAGTCGAAGAGCAAATATCTCGACATCTTAAAGAAGTTCGGCCTCAACTGGTTGCCACAGAATGTAGGCTTCAACACCGAGATTACTCGCAACTACTACGAATTGCAGGAGCGAGATATGGAGTCGGCAGAAGGAAATAAGTTGCCACTAACGTTCAACGAGCAGTTCTTGTGGAACCGCGACTTCTCACTCCGTTGGGACCTCACAAAGAATCTGCATGCCAACTTCCAAAGTTCTACTCGTGCCGAGATAGAAGAGCCATACACTCCTATCAACAAGGATTTGTATCCAGACCGCTATCAGGCATGGAAAGACTCTGTGAAGACAAGCATCAAGAACTTCGGTAAACCGCTGAGCTATAATCAGACATTCCAGGCTTCATACCAGTTGCCTCTCAACCTCATCCCTATCTTCAACTGGGTGAATGCTGATGCATCGTATAACGCAACATACCAATGGATGCGCGGTTCAGACCTCGAAGATGGTACATCGCTTGGCAATACCATATCATCGAACCGCAACTTCAACCTCAACTCCACACTCAACTTGGAGAAGTTGTATAATCAGGTGCCTTTCCTTAAGGCTGTCAACGACAAGTTCAACAAAGAACCTTCGCGTAGCGAGCTAAACAAGCGTCGCCAAGACATGCTGAAGAAGAAAGAAGCCGAGAAGCGCAAGAAGGCTGAAGAGGCTAAGAAGAAAGCCGAGGAAGCTGCAAAGGGCGAAGGCGACAAGGCTAACGCAGATAAGAAGATAAGCGACAAGGACAACAAGAAGGCGCAGGCTCAAAAGGCTAAACTGCCTAAGAACTCAAAGACATACGAGAAGGAAGTGACCTTGAAGCCTGACACAACCTTCACTCTGCAGCATGGTAAGAATACCAAGCGCCTAATCGTAACGGCAAAGACCGAGGATGGCAAGAAGTATGAACTGAAGTTCAAGAAGCTTGATGGCAACAAGATTCTCATAAAGAATCATGTAGACTCAGCCATGAAGATAAAGGTGTCGGTAACTCCAAAGGAGCCTCTCGACGATAAGGGTTGGTATAAGACAGCACAAATCGTGGCACGCACATTGATGATGGTACGCTCGGTAGGTATCTCTTACCGCAACCAATATTCTATGGCTTTGCCAGGCTTTATGCCTAACGTGGGCGATGCCTTCGGACAGACTAAGGCAACGAGCGTGATGTCGCCAGGTCTCGACTTTGCCTTCGGTCTTATCGACGACTCGTATATCGACAAGGCACGCGAAAACAACTGGCTATTGATGAGCGACTCTATAGCTACGCCTGCCACAACAAGCTGTACCGAGGATTTGCAGCTCAAGTTTACACTCGAGCCTGTGAAGAACCTGAAGATAGACCTCAACGCTTCGCGCACACGCAACAAGGCTAAGAGCATACAATATATGTATCAGGGCAATCCTACCACCGAGAGTGGTTCGCTCACCATGACAACAATGTCGCTGAAGAGTGCCTTCGAGGGTGTGGGTAATGCCAACAACGGCTATCATTCATCATCGTTTGAGACCTTCGTAAACTCGCTTCCTACATTCCAAAAGCTTGTAGAAGCTCGCTATCAGGGTGTTGTTTATCCAAATGGAACTACACTTGCAGGAAAGAAGTTTGATGCTGCAAATGGTGGTGTAAACCTATACAGCGGCGACGTGATGATACCAGCATTCCTTGCTGCGTATACCAGCATGCCAGGAAAGTCGCTCGACATCTTCCCATCGCTCTCGCGTCTGCTTCCTAACTGGACTGTTCGCTATAGCGGTTTGAGCAAGTTGCCATGGTTCTCTAACCATTTCAAGAGTGTAAACATCAACCACTCTTACAAGAGCATCTTCGCAATAGGTTCGTATAGCAGCTATTCTACCTTCATGGAGGTGATGGGGGACAACATCGGTTTCATCAACGATGCCACCACAGGCAACCCTGTACCTTCGTCGATGTTTAATGTCTCTACCGTGAGCATCAACGAGGCATTCTCGCCTCTGCTCGGTATTGATGTTACATTGCACAATAATCTCACCTGCAAGGTGGAATATCGCACCACCCGTGTGCTGAGTCTTTCTATGACGAGTGTGCAGATCAACGAGGCTACATCACACGACTGGGTTATTGGTGCAGGCTATAAGCTCAACAACTTCAACATGTTTGGTGGCAGAAACCACAGAGCTGTGAAGGGTAACAAGCGTGGCGACCAAGACGGCAACAAGCAGTCGAAGACAAGCCAGCGCAATAGAGGTGTGAACCACGACCTCAACTTGCGTCTCGACCTCAGCTTGCGTAACCAGGCTACTATCATCCGTGATATAGCTTCGCTAACCAGCTCTGCGTCGAATGGTAACAAGGCATTTAAGCTTAGCTTCTCTGCCGACTACACCCTGTCGCGTCTGCTCACCATGAGCTTCTATTACGACCGCCAGACCAACACTCCATTGCTCAGCAGCAGTAGCTACCCTACTACCACACAAGACTTTGGTTTGAGCATCAAGTTTAGCTTAACGAGATAAACTATCGAGCAAGATAATTAGCCCCGAAATCTTTCGGACATAACAGAAAAATCCGCAATGCCTATCAACGGCATTGCGGATTTTTCTGTTATAAAGCCATACATATTATATATGGATTAATGGAATAGTTATTATTATATTTTTGGAGTTTATTCTTTCTCGAGCGTGACGATGTTTATCTCAGGCCAAGCACCGAAGCGGAAAGGCATGGTGCCACCTATACCTAACGACACATAGAGCATGGATGAGCCTTCGGTATATTTGCCGCCCCACTCGTTGTATGCCCATTTGGCTGGCGAAAAGCGACCTATCTTAACTTGTCCGGCATGAGTGTGACCACTAAGAGTTAACGAGATGTCGGTCTTGTTGAGCACTCCACGGCGCCAATGTGTAGGGTCGTGAGAGAGCAACACCTTGAAACAATCGGCAGGTAATCCAGCCATTGCTTTATCAAGATTGCCAAACGATTTGAAAGGAGGTTTACCGATATTCTCTACACCAATAATGGCTATAGAGTCAGAGCCGCGTTGCAACATCACGTTCTCGTTCATAAGCATTCGCCATCCCATTTTCTCTTGTAAATACACAAGCAAACGGCGACTGCGGTGAGCATGAAGTTCACGTCTGCCATGAATAGGCTGTGCTGCATATTGTGAGTATTCGCAATAGTCGTGATTGCCCATCACAGACAGCACACCATCCTTAGCCCGTATCTGCGACAAAACTTTGCGAAATGGTAACAGTTCATGAGCATCGGTATTTATAAGATCGCCCGTGAACACTACAAGGTCAGGCTGCTGATGATTGACAGCCTCAACAAGCTTGGTTATGAATTTAGGGTTTTGCAAGAAGGTGCCGATATGGATGTCGGAGAGCTGAAGGATACGATAGCCATGGAATGCAGAAGGCAATCGGGAAGAACGACATGAGGCTGTGCGCACAACTATTCGGCGCCAACCATACATCACACCATAGGCTATGGCAGCTA
>HF994090.1:18378-35756 GCA_000436915.1 Prevotella sp. CAG:1092
GACCTAAGACAAGGTCGACGAGCGAGAAAACAAGTTTTGGAGTAGCACAAGCCATGCTTATACCGAAGAATGTGCGAAACATGGCATTATGATAGATTCCTGCTTGAGCAGCTGCGAATGCCGATACTGCTATCAGCGTTGGCAACCACCACAGGATGCTGACGGCTATATTGTGCAATTGGTCAATATAGCTCGTGTAGATATAATAATCGGGCAATGCCATTGCTATAAGCAATAGCAAAGCCCAAATGATAGGTTTCATGACATTAATGTTACTCATTACATATCCTCTTGGAACAAAGGATCCTCAGGCATCACCATGACAGGCTTCTGGTCGAAGAGCTTGAGAGTTTCGGCAGGCACATACTGCTTGTCGACAACAAGACGGAACATATACTCGTTGAACCATTCATTGGTCATTATCAAGCATCCGTTCTGACCATTTGCTGGTCCCCAGCTGTTTTCAACCTTCCACTTCAATGGTTTGCCATTAGCATCGAGGTCTACTGCAGATAGAGTCATGGCATGAGTGCTACCGCTATCAAAAGTAGAGATGCGCTGAGCCTTGTCCATACCGAAGGTAGTAGAGAAGAGCGATGCGTAATCGTAGTTGTTGACATCGAGGAGTCCACGCTTGCGGTCGTACTGTTTGCCTACATCATAGCTACTATACATCTTTCTGCCATCCTTAAGCGAAGCTATAGCAAGCTGAGCAATCTCGTCCATAGGAAGATTGAGATACTTCCAGTTTGTACCATCATAGGTATGGCGGTCGTATTCCACCTCATAGGTCTTGTGGTAAGGACGGCGAGGGTCGTTCATCACCATGATGAATGTGCCTTTGATGCCATCGCCCACAACCTCGTGGAAGAATTCCTTTGGAGTATATTTTTTAGGAGTGCCTACAGTCTTGCCGTTCTTGTCGGTGAAAGCATAAGTAAACTCCTTAACTGGTTCGCCGAGAGTCATAGAGAGCATGTTGTAGACAGTGGCAAGCATCTGAGTCTTGCGCTCGTTGATAGCCTTAGCGTTCTTTCCCTTAGCAACCATATCGCGAAGTTCGAGACCAAACTCACGCAACTTGCTTGCAACGAGACGAGAGATACGGCTAGTGTTCTCTGCAGAATAAGTCTCAGGCACAATGCTCATAGGCACCACGCCATATTTGTCGGCAAGGTCGGCAACACCACAGAAAGTACCACCATCATTGATAGGACTCTTGAAGAAGAACTGCACGCGAGTGTCGTCGATAGGCTTCTTGGCATTATCGATAACACCTTGGAGCATGAGGTTAGCCTTCTCAAGCTGGTCGTAGAAGAAGAGATAGTCGTGAGAGAGCTCAACCTTCAGCGAATCGCCATGAGCCTTGGCAAAGTTTGATCTTAGCACATTGAATCCAGAGAACATCCAGCATCTGCCACTACTCTTCTGGTCGTGGATAGACTGCGCAGGAGTTTCTACAGAGAAGTGGGTGTCTACAGGACCTTGGTTGGCATGGTTCTTCACGAGGTCATCGATGTTGTTGGCAGCGATGGCGTTGAAGAGAGCCTTTGAGGCAGGAGTCTGCGACTGAAGTTTCTGTATTTCACTAAGCATCTGTGGAGAGATTCCTCCCTGTTTGGTCTGTGCCCATGAGCCAAGAGACATGGCAAGGCAAAGGGCTACGAAAGTGGTTTTCTTGTTCATATTTCTATTTTGATATTGTATTTTTGAATGTTTCCATTAGGAATAATGGTAAGGGGTTTACCACATAATATCTGCAAAAATAAGAATAAAAGGCGAGACAAACAAGATTTTGACTTGAAATGTTCGGTATAATATATAAGGTAGAACAAAAAGGCGTTTTTCCTTTGGTTGTTATCTTTTTTTATGTATCTTTGTAGCCACTATTTATTATTTTATAATCGATGGCTGACGACAATAAATATTCATTATTAAGCAAAATAGAATACCCTGAAGACCTTAGGAAGCTGAAGATAGACGAATTGCCACAAGTTTGTGAGGAATTGCGCAGCGACATCATAGACGAAGTGTCTATGAATCCAGGTCACTTTGCCTCAAGTCTTGGTGTTGTGGAGATTACTGTCGCTCTTCACTATGTCTTCAATACTCCTGAAGATAGATTGGTGTGGGATGTGGGGCATCAAGCTTATGGCCATAAGATTCTTACAGGACGTAGAGAATCGTTCTGTACTAATCGTAAGCTACATGGCATACGTCCTTTCCCTTCGCCTTTGGAAAGCCAATATGATACTTTCGCATGCGGACATGCTTCAAACTCTATCTCTGCCGCCCTTGGTATGGCGGTAGCAGCAAAGATTGAAGGCAAGAATCGTCATGTGGTAGCCATCATTGGCGATGGAGCTATGAGCGGAGGCTTGGCTTTCGAAGGTTTGAATAATGTGTCTTCTACCAACAACGACTTACTGATAATCCTCAACGATAATGACATGTCTATCGACCGTGCCGTGGGTGGTATGGAGAAATATCTCTTAAACCTCGACACTAATGAAACATATAATCGTTTGAGATTCAAGGCTTCGCAATGGTTACACTCTAAAGGCTATCTGAACGACAACCGACGCAAAGGCATCATAAGGCTCAACAATGCCCTGAAGAGTGCGCTGAGCCATCAGCAGAACATCTTCGAGGGTATGAACATAAGATATTTTGGGCCTTTCGATGGACACGATGTGAAGAATACCGTAAGGGTGCTCTCGCAACTCAAGAATATGAGGGGACCGAAGATTCTACACTTGCACACCACTAAGGGCAAGGGGTATGAACCTGCTGAAAAGAGTGCAACAATATGGCATGCTCCTGGCAAATTCGACCCTAAGACTGGTCAGCGTGTCGTCGACGATGGCACACCTAAGCCACCAAGATATCAGGATGTATTCGGACACACCCTGCTCGAGATGGCTAAGGAGAACAAGCAGATTGTTGGCGTTACACCAGCCATGCCTACAGGATGTTCTATGAACATAATGATGGCAGAAATGCCAGACAGAACCTTCGACGTAGGTATTGCCGAAGGTCATGCTGTGACATTCTCGGCAGGTATGGCAAAAGATGGTCTGATTCCTTTCTGCAATATCTATAGTTCGTTTGCACAACGTGCCTACGACAATATCATCCACGATATGGCTCTATTGAATCTTCATGTGGTGCTATGTTTGGATAGAGCAGGTTTGGTAGGTCAGGATGGTCCTACTCACCATGGTGCTTTCGATTTGGCAAGCCTTCGTGTGGTTCCTAACCTAACTATAGCTTCGCCTATGGATGAAAAGGAGTTGCGCCGACTTATGTATACTGCCTCTCTGCCTGACAAGGGATGCTTCGTGATAAGATATCCTCGCGGACGTGGCATCTATACAGAATGGAAATGCCCATTAGAAACCATTGAGGTGGGCACCGGACGCAAAATCAATGATGGCGAAGATGTGGCTGTGCTCACACTTGGTCCTATTGGCAACGATGTGCAAGACGTTATTGCAACTATGGACAAGAAACCTGCTCACTACGATATGCGATTCTTGAAACCTTTAGACGAGAATCTGCTCAAGGAGGTGGCTGAGAAGTATAAGCATATCATAACAATTGAAGATGGAGTGAGAAATGGCGGTATGGGCACGGCTGTGATGGAATGGCTCAACGACAATGGCTACACCAATATTAGTGTGAAGCGTATGGGTATTCCTGATAAGTTTATAGAGCATGGATCTATCGACGAACTCCGAGCTATCATCGGTTTGGATAATGATACAATAAAGAAAACTATATGTAGCTATATGTAAGCTATTTATGGATTCTTGAAATAAAACTAATAATGAAGATAATAATAGTTGGAGCCTACGCCATAGGTACTCACTTGGCACGACTCCTATCAAGAAATAACGAAGACATCACCCTCATCGACGAAGATGAAGAGCGATTGGCACAGATTGGCAACGACTGCGACTTGCTGACTATGAATGCCTCGCCATCGAGCATCAACACTCTGATGGATGCAGGCGTGGCTCATACCAGTTTGTTTATTGCCGTTACTCCTTCGCAGAGCTTAAACCTCAACACCTGTATCATAGCCCATGCTTTGGGTGCTAAGAAGACGGTGGCGAAGATTAATGATGCAGAATTCATTGCTGACGAAAAGAAGGAATTCTTCCGCAAGCTCGGTGTTGATGAATTGATTTACCCTGAGGTGTTGGCAGCAAGAGACATCATCAACGGACTTAAGATGTCGTGGGTGCGCCAGCGTTGGGATGTGCACGATGGAGCATTGGTGATGCTGGGCATTAAGCTTCGTGAGGCTTGCGAGATATTGAACAAACCTCTGAAAGAGATAAGCGGACCAAACGACCCTTACCATGTGGTTGCGATAAAGCGCGATACCGACACTATCATCCCTGGTGGTAATGATGTACTGAAGCTCTACGACCTCGCTTATTTCATGACAACAAAGCAGTATATTCCATATATTCGAAAGATTGTGGGCAAGGAACATTACGTGGATGTGAAGAACGTGATGATAATGGGTGGTGGCACTACTGCTGTGAGAGCCATTCAGACTATGCCTGAATATATGGACGTTAAGGTTTTGGAAAACGACATCAACCGCTGCGAAGAGCTCAACGATATCTTAGAGAACGATAAGACTCTTGTCATCAATGGTGATGGTCGCGATATTCCATTGCTCTACGAAGAGGGAATAAAGAATACTCAGGCTTTTGTGGCGCTTACAGGAAATGCCGAGACAAACATTCTGGCTTGTCTTACTGCAAAGAGAATGGGAGTGAGAAAGACTGTTGCTGTGGTCGAAAATATCGACTATGTAAGCATGGCTGAGAGCCTTGATATAGGTACCATAATAAACAAGAAGGCTATTGCGGCAAGTCGTATTTATCAGATGATGCTCGATGCCGACGTGATGAACGTAACGTTCCTGATGTCTGCAAATGCAGATGTAGCTGAGTTTATTCCTAAGGAAGGTTCAAAAATAACACAGAAACCGGTGAAAGACCTCGGATTGCCACAAGGCATGACGATAGGTGGATTGGTGAGAAACGACCAAGGTATGCTTGTTTCGGGTAATACTATGATTCAAGCAGGCGACTCGGTAGTGGTATTCTGCCATGGTCAGAACATTAAAAAGATAGAAAGGCTCTTCACTTGATAAACACTAAGATAATATATAAGATTCTCGGCTCACTCCTGTTTATAGAGGTGGCGCTGATGATGACCTGTTTGGGTGTTGCCCTCGTCTATGATGAGGACGATGTCTTCTCGTTCCTTGTGTCGATAGTCGTTACATTGGTAGCAGGCATATTGTGCAGACTCAAGGGGTATAAGGCCGACAACAACTTGTCGCGTAGAGACGCCTACTTGGTGGTGACGGTGGCATGGGTGGTATTCTCGCTATTCGGCACAATGCCATATATGGTAGGTGGATACATCGACAATTTCACAGATGCTTTCTTCGAAACCATGTCGGGCTTTACCACCACAGGTGCTACTATCATCAATGATGTGGAATGTTTGCCACATGGAATACTCTTCTGGCGTTCGCTCACACAATGGATAGGAGGTTTGGGAATAGTATTCTTCACCATTGCCTTGTTGCCTTCTATGGTGGGTGGTTCAACAAAGATATTTGCTGCCGAAGCCACAGGACCGATAAAGTCGAAACTTCATCCAAGGCTCTCTACGAGTGCCAAGTGGCTATGGGCAGTATTCCTAACCATCACCCTCTCGGCTATGGGTTGCTATATGCTTTGTGGTATGGACTCTTTCGAGGCTATCAACTATGCCATGACATCGGCAGCAACAGGTGGTTTCGCCATCTACAACGATAGTGTGACGCATTTCCATTCGCCAATGTTAGACTATGTTGTCACATTCTTCTGCTTTATCTCGGGTGTCAACTTCACGCTGTTGTATGCGTCTGTAGCGAAACTAAAGTTTAAGAATTTGATGAAGAATGCAGAGTTTAGATTCTATCTATTCTCGGTATTTGCATCTACAGCAGCTGTTATGTTAGCCTTGATTTTCAAGAATGGTTATGGCATAGAGCATGCCTTCCGCAACTCATTATTCGAGGTTGTTACAGCATTGACAACAACAGGTTTTGCCAACGACAATGCCGGCAACTGGGCACACATCACATGGGTGGTGCTAATAGTCTGCATGTTTCTTGGTGCAAACTCAGGCTCTACGAGTGGTGGTTTCAAGAGCATCAGATCAGTAATGGTGATAAAAATTATAAAGAATGAATTCCGCCAGATGCTGCATCCTAATGCCATAGTGCCTTTGAAGTTGGATTCTATCAATGTACCTATGCAAAAGCGAGTAACGCTATTGGCATTCCTTGCATCCTACATGCTGATACTTGCCATTTCGATATTCCTAATGTCGTTGGCTGGGGTTGAGAGTGTCGACTGTGTGAGTATCTCGTTCAGTTCTTTAGGCAACGTAGGTCCTGCCTTCGGTAACGAAATTGGTCCTAACGACAGTTGGGCTATTCTGCCAGATACGTGCAAATGGATATCTTCGATACTGATGCTCATCGGCCGTCTCGAAATATTCTCAGTCCTCATAATCTTCACTCCTGCTTATTGGAGAGAAAACTAAAAAAGGTAAAAAAGTAAAACGGTAAAAGGGTAAAAAAGCGACTATGCTTCTTTACCCTTTTACCGTTTTACCCTTTTACCTTTTTACCCTTTTACCTTTTTACCTTTTTACCCTTTTACCTTTTTACTTTTTACCTTTCCAAAAATTCTTCTATATCTTTCAGTATTCGGTTGAAAGGGGTGGAGGTTTGGTAACCATAGTTTTTCTTTAGCATTGTAGTAACATCCGACAAGCTATTGGCATAGCACGACAGTTCGTTGCTACGCTGAGTGCTGTGCATGCTTTGATGTGCTATTTCTGTTTGGCGTTGATGAATCAATGCCGAGCATACTTTCTCCATCATCGGACTCACCACCTTGTCAAACAGATGATGCCCCTGTATATATAAATAGGTAGTGTCTGGAGTAACGCCCAATCGCTTTACATCTTCTTTCACCGCCAAGTAGCTCTCTTTGGCTCCAGGGTTTTCATGACGAAGCGTGTCTACCTTTCGGGCAACCTTTTTTCTGAGGTGCTGCAAAATATTCTCTGCTGATGCCAACGAGAACTTGCCAAGTTCTATCGACTTCAGAAAATCTAAGATTGAGAATCTGCCATAAGAGCCATTGCGATAATGCCAAATGCTCCATACGAAGAGAGGGAATATGGCTTGCGAATATTGTCGTAGATACTCAGCCATATCGAAGATGGAATGGTCGTTGAGTGTTACACCCACGCAGACATCATGGAGCGAAGGTGCATAGCATTGCAGGTTTTCTATAGCATAGGCATAGGTATGGAAAACATATTTGCTATCCAATATCTTCTGCGATGTAAACGTAACCCCTTGTATCAAGTAGTCGTAGTCGGCATCTACACAAGCAATCATGTCGCGTCCCACCTTGTCGCTAACGAGGCTCATCAATGCAGCCTTCTTGCCACGCTCCAAATGATTAGAGCGTGCAGGCAACATCACTTCGAAATATAGCTTGTCGCTTTCAAACCTGCTAAGCACCGAACGCCAAAAAAAGATATCGTCGTAGCTCTCTACATAAGCCACGATGCGTCGGCGTGCCTTCTTTGATGTCAGCCGGTTGGCAGCCTCGATATATGACGATGATATTTGGTCTTTTAGTCCTTTAGGCATAGCAATTCTTCGTTCTTCACTCTTCCCTCTTCGTTCTTCACTTATCTTGCGTGATGTCAGAAACCTCGGTCACACTATCCAGCCAACCATTCATTATCACGGCAGGACTATGGGTGGTAAGAATAATCTGCACATTAGGATTCAGCTCCATGATGAGGTCAATGAGTTGCTTCTGCCATTCCACATGCAGACTCACCTCAGGCTCATCCATAAACAGCACGTAGGGATTGTTGTCTTCTACCAATACCGTGACCAATATCACCAGTATCTGCTTCTCGCCACTCGACAGTTGATAAGGCAATAATGTTTCGCCAATCTGCGAGAATCGAATTTCGTTTTCTGTTCGTACTATCTTTTTGCCAGTATCAGCAAACAGGCGGTCAACAATATCCTGAAACTTACGCTTAGGTTCGCTCAAAGCCTGCGCCTTGAGTGCAGCATCTTCAGCTCCACTCTGCAAGGTGGCAATGATGCGGTTGCCAACATTCACTTGGTAATCCAAGAACTTGCGTTGCAGTTGGAACAATTGCCAATCAAGTTCGGTAGCCAGACTAACATCCAACTTAGTAAGCATATCGAGATTCAACAGCGGACGGTCGAAAGAGCGAATCACATCAAACCTTATCCACTTTGCATCCTCGGGCACAACCTTCAGTCGCACTCCCTTTAGCATGTGGCTTGGAAACTCGCCACCTTGCGATAGCCCCTTCACTACCCTATTTAGAATGGTGCTCTTTCCCACACCATTCACTCCACTTAGTATGTTTACCTTTCTGTCCAGGTTCCATACTATGTGTTTCTTGCCACTCCACAGCGACTCGATTTCTATCTGTTCTATATAATCAGCGTACTTCTGCATTTTTGATGTAGGTTATAGTTGTTTCTGCAAATATAAGTATTATAAGTTAAAACCTTGAAGTCTTTTCACGTTTTTAACAAAAAACACTAACTTTGCAAGGGAAAGTGAAGAACGAAGAGTGAAGAACGAAAACCTATGCCCCACTGGTTGGGTTTGCGACAACTCGGTTGTCGCACTTAAGCTAAGAGTGAAGAATAAAGAATTAAAAACATCAATTTATGAAACGAACAATACTTCTTTATATTGCAATCATCATCGTTGCCATAGCCAATGCTGCCACACCATGGAAGGCAGGAACAAAGGTTAGCGCAAATACCATAAAGCAACAGGGCATAGAGAAATTCTTTGCCATCGACACCATAAGCAACGAGGTTTATCATAGAATAGCTAACAAGTCGTTGCCCAAAAACAATCATATCTCGCGCCACGATTTGCGCTATCTGCGATTGCTCCATTACGACATTCAGGGAAATATCCTCAGAGGCGAAATGGTGTGCAACAAAGCTATTGCCCACGACCTGGTAGAGATATTCCGCACGCTCTTTGAGTCTCGCTACCCTATCGAGCGTATGCAACTTATCGACGACTATGCTGCCAACGACGATCTGTCTATGTCGCACAACAATACTTCGTGTTTCTGCTATCGTCCTGTAGCTGGCTTGCGAACTCTATCGCGCCACAGCTATGGCATGGCAGTAGACATAAATCCTTTCTACAATCCTTGCGTAAAAATTCGTAAGGGTAAGCGAATCGTTCAGCCTGCCTCTGCCATCAAGTGGGCAGACCGCACCAAGAGTTCTCGCTATACACTTTCTCCCAACGACCTCTGCTATCGTCTATTTATAAAGCATGGTTTCCGTTGGGGAGGAGCTTGGCGCACCACCAAAGACTATCAGCATTTCGAAAAGTAAACATTTGTTTATATTCCGAAGTTTTTTGTTATTAGTCTTTGTTTTTTCGAAACTTTTTTCTACTTTTGCGTGCGTTTTTCACAATATATATTATTGTGATTAAGTTGCTGTTTATATAGCCACGACACACCCTGCTTAAGTGATTTCGAACTAAACAAAAACACAAATGAAAATAGGACTATTCATCCCATGCTATGTGGATGCTCTATACCCTGAGGTTGGTGTAGCTACATATAAGCTTTTAAAGAAACTTGGGCTCGATGTAGAATATCCAGAAAAGCAGACTTGCTGCGGTCAACCGATGGGTAATGCAGGATTTCAGAACAAGGCTGCTAAATTAGTAGAAAACTATGACAAGCTCTTTGCTAAGTACGATTATGTTGTGGCACCCAGCGCTTCTTGTGCCGCCTATGTTAGGTTCTTTCATCCTACCATCGTAAACCACGAGTGTAATACAGCCAAGAAGACTATGGATGTGGTAGAGTTTATTCACGACATCGTAAAGCCTAAGGAATTGCCTTGGGCAAAATTTCCTCATAAAGTTAGTCTTCACAATAGTTGCCATGGAGTTAGAGAGTTGGGGCTCTCGTCGCCTTCCGAGCGCAATATTCCTCGTTTCAACAAGATTAAAGATTTGCTCCAGATGGTCGAAGGCATCGAGGTTGTTGAACCGGAGAGAGTGGACGAATGCTGCGGATTTGGCGGTATGTTCTCTATCGAAGAGCCTGATGTTTCGGCTCGAATGGGACACGACAAGATAAAGCGCCATATTGCTACAGGCGCTGAATATATCACAGGTCCCGACTCTTCGTGTCTTATGCACATGCAGGGATTATTGAAGAAAGATAAGGAAGAAGGCAGGATAAAATTTATACATGTAGTACAGATATTGGCAAACGGACTATGAGCACAAAACATTCTAAAGCGGCAGAAAAAGTAAACCGCAATCCCGAGTGGGTGACACGCCACGATAAAACTTTCTGGAGTGTTAGAGCAAAACGCGACGACCAGGCACATGGTCTTAAGGAATGGGAACAACTGCGCGAGGCTGCCAGCCAGATTAAGAAGCATACGGTGACACACCTTGCCGACTATCTGGAGCAGTTTGAACAGAATGCCATTAAGAATGGTGCCATAGTGCATTGGGCAAAGGATGCTGATGAATACAACGAGATTGTGCTCCATATTCTTCGTGAACACAATGTTAAGAAGGTGGTGAAGGGAAAGTCGATGCTTACTGAGGAATGTCACCTCAACGACAATCTCCTTGCCCACGGCATAGACGTAGTGGAAACCGACCTTGGCGAGCGTATCTTGCAACTCATGCATCTTGCTCCAAGCCATATCATCATGCCTGCCATCCACATCACTCGTGAGCAGGTGAAGGAGACCTTCCGTCAGAAAGGCATTCTTGACCACAATGGTAATCAGGGTGCTCAAAGCATGGGCATTGCCGACAGAAGCAAACTTGAGGCTGAGGCTGACCCTACTTATCTTACTCGTTGTGCTCGCTATCATCTGCGCGACAATTTTATGACTGCCGAATGTGGAATGACAGGAGCCAACTTTGGTATTGCTTCCACAGGCGAAATTGTTGTTTGTACCAACGAGGGCAATGCCGACATGAGCACTTCTGTACCAAAGCTGCATATCGCCAGCATTGGTCTTGAGAAGGTTATTCCTAACTATGATGCTATGGGAGTATTCCAACGTCTGCTTGCTCGCAACGGTACCGGTCAGGCAACAACCGTCTACACTTCTCATTTCCGCAAACCTCGTCCTGATGGCGAATTCCACATCATCCTTGTCGACAATGGTCGTAGCGACATTCTCGCCAACCCTGATCATTGGCAAACCTTGAAGTGCATGCGCTGTGGTGCTTGCATGAACACTTGTCCTGTCTATCGCCGTTCGGGTGGATATACATACACCTATTTTATCCCTGGTCCTATCGGCATCAATCTCGGTATGCTCAAGGATAGCGACAAGAACTATCATAATTGCTCTGCCTGCTCTTTGTGCTGTTCGTGCGATAATGTTTGTCCTGTCAAGGTCGACTTGTCTACACAGATTTACAAATGGCGACAGCAACTCGACAGCATGCACCATGCCAATCCTATGAAGAAGATGATGTCGCAAGGCATGAAACAGCTCTTCGAACATCCTGCACTCTATTCTTCGGCATTAAGAGTGGCACCAGTAGCCAACTACATTCCGTCGTTCTTGACCGATATAAAGCTGAATACATGGTGTAAATATCATGCCATGCCTAAGTTTGCAAAAGAATCGTTCCACACACTATGGAAGAAAGGAAAAATAAAATGAGCAGCAAAGAAGAAATACTAAATCGTCTTCGCAAGAATGTGCGCGAGACTTACGACATGCCCGACTTATCATTCCCAAAGCTTACCTTCGATGACCCTGTGGCTGAGTTTATTCATCAAACCACCACAGCAGCAGGTGCTCATCTTGTAGAAATGCACGAAGGCGACGACATCAACGATATTATCCGCCAGGCTTACCCTAATGCTAAAGTCGTTTCGAGCAATGTTGCTGGTGTGAAAGCCGACCGTAATCCTGACGAAGTGGCTAAGGCTCAAGACCTTGATGGTACTGATGTAGGTGTGGTAGAAGGTGGCGTAGCTTGTGCTGAGAATGCTTGCGTGTGGGTGCCTATGAATATGAAGCAGAAGGCAGTCTGCTTTATCTCTGAAAACTTGGTTATCATAGTGCACCGCGAAAATATCGTTAGCAATATGCACCAGGCTTACGAATGGCTCAACTCTCGTGGCTCGGGTATCAAGAATCAAACCGAGACTTCCCTCTATGGCTTTGGCTCTTTCATCTCCGGTCCTTCCAAGACTGCCGACATTGAGCAAGCCCTCGTCTATGGCGCCCAAGCAGCAAAAGATGTAACTGTGGTACTTGCATAGCTAAGTGAAGAGTGAAGAGTGAAGAACGAAGAATGAAGAGTGAAGAATCAAATACCCCCGGTGTTGGGTTCGGTGCAGCTCGGCTGCATCGCTTTCCCTTAGATTCTTCACTCTTCATTTATCTATTAGATTCTTCACTCTTCGTTCTTCACTCTTCACTTTTCATGTCTTTCTTGCTCTTCGACTTTGTTACGAGCCATACGCCTGAGAATACCAATATCACAGCTATTGCCTGCGACCATTTCAATACTCCTATTCCAGCCATTACGCTCACTCCTACGCTCACCACAGGCTGCACATAATTATATATGCTTACTACCGTTGGGCGCAAGGTGCGCTGACCAATCATCGTGAGTATGTAGCTGACGTATGTGCCAAAGATCACTACGAACCCTGTCTCCATCCATGTAGACATAGGCACGGTGCTCCATTCTGTTGCCGACACGTGCGATATGGTGAATGGCGTAACCAATATTGTTGCCCAAAGAAACATCCAGCGGTTGATGGTGAAAGCCGAATAGCGTTTTACCAGCGGACTAAACAGCGCCAGATACAGAGCAAACGAACATTGGGCACACAGACAGAGTATGTCGCCACGAATATCGCCCACTCGTGAGTCTCCCGACGAAGCACTCGCCATGATAAGTATCAAAGCGCCTGCACACCCTATAGCCACACCTCCAAGTTTCTTCATCGTTATTGGTTCGTGCAATATCACAAACGACAATATCATCGCAAATATAGGCATCGATGTTGTCATAATGCTGGCGTTAGTAGGCGACGTTATGCTCAAGCCTATGATGTAACAGCATTGATTGAATGTCAATCCTAATATTCCTGCACCAATTAGCTTCAGGCGGTCGCTCCATGGAATATGCTCCTTTGGTACAAAAAATGATGTCAACCAAAACAATATGGCGCCACCAATAAGTCTGAATGTCACCATCGTCACTCCATCAATGCCATGAGTCATCGCATCCTTACCTAAAGGAGCCATCAACCCCCAGAACACTTCGGCACCAAACATGCTCATATGAGCAGCCAATGGTCTGCTTATTCCTATCTTCATAATAAAAATATTGATTTTACCCTTTTTACCCCTTTACCTTTTTACTCTTTTACCCTTAAACGGCTTGCAAAATTACACATTTTATTCAACACTTGCAAAGACATACCTCATAAACAAGAAAAAAACACTACCTTTGCAAGGGAAATTTTTATCAACGCAAGAATCTAAAAACAATGTCAACATCTCGTACCCAACGTTGGACTGTTCTCGTCATTGCATCGCTCGTGATGATGATGGGCTACATCTTTTGGAATATCATTTCGCCTGTTTCCACCACCCTAAAGGCTCCTGTCGAAGAAGGAGGATTGGGATGGACAGCGGCAGAATATGGTCTCTATACCAGTAGCTACACCATACTCAACCTTTTCTTGCTGATGCTATTCTTTGGCGGTGTCATCCTCGACAAATGTGGCATTCGATTCACAGGCATCCTTGCCACGGGAAGCATGCTTGCCGGAAGCATCATCAATTATTATGCCATCACAGCCATATCGCCAGCCGACTATGCCAACATGGCTTTCACCTTCTTTGGTTTCATTCCCGAACAGGTGAAAGTGCAAGTTCTCATGTCGTCGCTTGGCTTCGGTCTCTTCGGTATGGGATGCGACATCACGGGCATCACGGTTTCTAAGATTATCACCAAATGGTTTCGTGGTAAAGAGTTGGCTTCTGCCATGGGCACCCAAGTGGCAATGGCTCGTTTGGGCACAGCCTTGGCTTTCAGCCTTAGCCCCGTCTTGGTGCAGCATTTTGGTGTCACCTCGCCATTGGCAATAGGTGCTGGAATACTGCTCTTTGGCTTCGTGCTCTTCATGGTCTATTGCCTTTTCGATCGGAAGTTTGATGCTCTCTCATCAGCCTCAACAAGCAATACTGACAATAGCGACGATGTATTCCGCTTTGCCGACTTCGTAACCGTAGTTAGCAACGTTGGCTTTTGGCTCATCGCCATAGTCTGCGTGCTCTATTATGCTTCTATACGCACATTTATGAATTTCGCTACCGACTTCATGGTCAACGGCTTTGCCATCGACAAAGAGACGGCTGGCTGGGTGGTCTCATTAATACCATTTGGTGCCATCGTCCTCAGTCCTCTTTTCGGCATTCTCTACGACCGCACCGGTCGTGGCACCCAGATGATGACCATTGGTTGTATGGTGCTAACCGTCAGCCTCCTGTTGCTCAACTATCCTCTCACCCATGCCATTTGGTATGTGCTCAGCATGATGACTTTGGTGGGCATCGCCTTCTCGCTTGTACCAGCAGCACTATGGCCTACGGTTCCGATGATGGTTCCGCTAAAGCAACTCGGCACCGCCTATAGCATCATCTACTACATCCAAAACCTTGGCTTATTCCTCGTGCCTATTTGGATTGGCAAGGTTGTTGATGCCTACACCACTCCTTCGGGCATCGAGTACACCATCCCTATGCTCATCTTCATCATCCTTAGCATCGGCTCTATGCTTACAGCAATAGGTTTGCTGAGGATTACCAAAGAGTGAAGAACGAAGAGTGAAGAGTGAAGAATCAAATACCCCCGGGTTGGGTTCGGTGCAGCTTGGCTGCATCGCTTTCCACTTGATTCTTCACTCTTCACTTAGATTCTTCGTTCTTCACTCTTCACTTAAACTACTTATGCACCGTTCTCATATTGCTTAGTTCAAGGAGCAGCGCCTGCTTATCCTCAGTCATTGCTCCTTGCTTTATTCGTTTCTTATTATATTTCCACCAATTCAGCAAGGCTCTGTTTTCCACCTTCTTCTTGTCCGGAAACTGTTTATGTTCTTCCACATAAGCCTTCAGAGCCTGATAGTTTTTATTCCAAGTCTCTTCTCTGTCCATAGCCATTATCATGTGCGTTAGTCGCGGCGGAAGATGTCGCGAGTGTACACTTTGTCTTTCACATCGTCCAGGCAAGCATCATATCTGTTGGCAATGATGGCGTGGCTCTGCTGCTTAAAGGCTTCGAGATTGTTTACCACCCTACTGCCGAAGAATGTTGTGCCCTCTTCCAACGTTGGCTCATAGATTATCACCTCGGCACCCTTAGCCTTGATGCGCTTCATGATGCCCTGTATGGCTGACTGGCGGAAGTTGTCGGAATTAGACTTCATGGTGAGGCGATACACACCTATCACGCAACTGTGCTCCTTGCTTGCATCAAAGCTGTTGTCGTCGGCATAGCTATAATATCCAGCCTTCTGCAACACAGCATCGGCAATATAGTCTTTGCGAGTGCGGTTGCTCTCCACGATGGCTTCTATCAAATTCTCGGGCACATCCTCGTAGTTTGCCAACAGCTGCTTAGTGTCCTTAGGCAGACAGTAGCCGCCATAGCCAAACGAAGGGTTATTGTAGAATGTGCCAATACGTGGATCCAGTCCCACACCATCGATGATAGACTTAGTGTCCAAGCCTTTCATCTCGGCATAAGTATCAAGCTCGTTGAAATAGCTAACGCGCAAAGCCAGATAGGTGTTGGCAAAGAGCTTCACCGCCTCAGCCTCTTTCATGCCCATAAACAGCACATCAATATTCTCCTTCTCGGCACCCTCCTGCAGCAACTTTGCAAACACCTGAGCATCCTCTTTCAGAGCTTCCATATCGGCAATAGCCTTTATAGCCTCGTTTTCGGCAAGGTTGTCGGAATGGTTTATCAACTTTGGATAACCAACGATGATACGGCTTGGATATAGATTATCATAAAGCGCCTTGCTCTCACGAAGAAATTCGGGCGAGAACAACAGGTTGAGCTTCTTCACTCCTTTATTATAATATTTAAGGTATAGACTGCGAGTGTAGCCCACAGGGATGGTCGACTTTATCACCATCACAGCATCGGGATTCACCTCGAGCACAAGGTCGATAACCTCTTCAACATGCGACGTGTCGAAATAATTCTTCACAGGGTCGTAGTTAGTAGGTGCAGCAATAACCACAAAGTCTGCATCTCGATAAGCCTCTTTGCCATCGAGTGTAGCTCGCAAGTTTAGCTCCTTCTCAGCTAAATATTTTTCTATATATTCATCCTGTATAGGCGAAATGCGGTTGTTTATCTTCTCCACCTTTTCAGCTATCACGTCAACGGCAGTAACCTGATGATGCTGCGACAGCAATGTGGCAATACTCATTCCCACATATCCCGTTCCCGCTACAGCAATTTTCAAATCTTTGAAGTCAGTCATAGTATAATGTATTTATCTTCTGCAAAGATATAAATTTTTATCAAACATATTGGCTCTTATTTCCAAAAATAGTTGTAATTTCGCATGATATTTAAACTAAACAAGTAATTATGGACTATTTACCACACGACCCAGGCATGCTCGTATCGAGTGTCAACATGCTATTAAGAGATGGAGAGTACGACTCATTGGAAGAAATATGCAACGTTTTTGGACGCGACATGGAAGAGATTTTGAAACAGCTCAACGATGCCGGCTATGTTTATAGCTACGACCAACGCCAAATACGTCCTATAGGTTTCGACGAATGATTCCACGCGCAACGATAGAAACTGCCTACGCCTTCTTTCATCAAAAGGAGCGAGTGTATGCTTACTCTAACATGGAGTGGCAGAAAGACGATATCGAATATGCAATATCGCAGTATGTTCACGATATGGACAAGCAGCTCCTTGCCTTGCTTGCCAATGGCATCCCCGACTTTCTCGAATCTCATCCCCGCTTCCATCAAGATTTGCAAGCGGCAGTAGAACAACTGGAAAGCATGTTGGGAATTTAAGTGAAGAACGAAGAGTGAAGAGTAAAGAATCTAAGTGAAGAGTGAAGATAGAAACCTATGCCCCCTCGGGTTGGGTTTGCGACAGCTCGGCTGTCGCACTTAAGCC
>HF994090.1:35785-57969 GCA_000436915.1 Prevotella sp. CAG:1092
AGCTTAGCTATCCACATTAAACACTAAACACTACCCATTAAACATTAAACACTAAAACATGACAACAACAATCATCATAGCCTTAGTGGCAGTAGTAATAGCACTATCCGTGCGCCTCGTATCCCTCACCGCCGACCGCGATGTGCAGAAGGCCAATGCTGCTAACTGCACAAAGCAGATGGAGGAACTAAAGGTTGCCTACGACAAGCAGTATGCAGAACTCAAAGAGTCGTATCAGCGACAGCTCCAACAGGCCAAGGAGAATAGCGACAAACAAATAGAGGCTCTTAAGGAGATGAACAAAGAGCAGGTGGAAAGCCAGCTGAAGCTCATTAAAGAGCAGATGCAGACAACCTCTGAGGAAGTGCTGAAGCGCAGACAAGAGGAACTTGGCGAGCGCAACAAGGAGCAAGTGACAAAGATTATAGATCCGCTGCAGCAGAGCCTAAAGGCTATGCAAGAGGCTTTCGACAAAACAAAGGAACAGCAGAGCGAAGCTCTCACTCGTCTCGATGCCACCATAAAGATTAATATGCAGAAGAGCCAGGAACTGGGCGAAACTGCCGACCGACTAACTCGTGCGCTTACTGGCGAGGTGAAGGTGCAGGGCAACTTCGGTGAGTTGAAGCTAAAGCAGCTATTAGAAGACCTTGAACTCAAAGAGGGTGAGCAGTTCGACACCCAGGAAACTCTTCGCGACAAGGGCGGCAAAGCTCTTAGAGGAGACGATGGCAAGGGCTTGATACCCGACTTCATTCTCCATTTCCCAAACAATCGCCATGTTGTCGTAGACTCCAAAATGTCGCTCACCGACTATGAGCGCTACATGAATGCCGAAGATGGCACACCCGAGAAGTCGGAATATCTAAAGGCTCATATTGCCAGCGTCAGAGCGCAGGTCAAACGATTGGCTAAGAAGGAATACACCAAGTTCTTGCCCGAAGGCTACAACCGTCTAAACTTCGCCATAATGTATGTACCTATCGAGGGCGCACTAAACCTTGCGTTGCTCAACGACACCACCCTTTGGCGCGAAGCTTACGACGAAGGTGTGCTGATACTCGGTCCGCAGACCATGTATATGAACCTCCGTGTGTTGGAAATGATGTGGACGCAGGTGAAACAGCTAAAGAATCAGCAGGCAATGATGGATGCTGCCAACATCGTCATCGACCGAGTGCAAGATTTCAGCCTCCGCTTCAGCGATGTAGAAACAAGCATGAACGACACCATAAAAAAAATCACCAAGCTGAAGATTACTACTGCCGAAGGTGGTCCAAGCATCATCACCGCTGCACGCAAACTCATACAGGCAGGAGCCAAAGAAAACAAAAAGAAAAAGTCGTTGACTGATGCCAACGACCTTATATTCCTTGAAGGGGAAGAAGATGGAAACACAGAAGAATAAATCTCTTTAGTTTCCATTGCACCTTCCTGTTATTACTAATATTATTTTACGTCATTAAGGATTTTATTTTCCTCCCGAAACCAAGACTTTGGCGCTTGAATTATTGTAGATAGAAGGTATGGTGAAGCTCACGCCATTGTAGGTGAGGGCTTGACTAGCCTTCACGTTTACTCCACTATATGTGTTGTAAGTCTGGGTATTAGCAGTAGGCTTACTGCCCTTGCCTCCAATGCCCATGATGGTGCCGCCAGAGATGCTGAATACAAAGTCGGTTTTGAAGGCTGCGCCTGAGTTGGCAGAGGCTGCAACAAAGATTTTTCCACCCTTCAGATAAATGTTGCCGTCGGTCTTTGTGCCATGGGGCTTGGTATCGTCGTTGCCGTAAGTCCAAACGGAGCCTGTTGTAATGACATACACTTCCCCACCCTCGATGGAAATATCGCCTTTGGCATTGATGCCCTTGCCTCCAGCGCCTGTGCTCGTTAGCGAGAGAGAGCCAGAGGTGACGGTTAGTTGTCCGCCAGTCTTCAATGCTGCCGAACTTGAAATATCATTGTCTGTGGTGTCGAAGATAGCATTTCCGCTATTGTTTACAGTGATATTAGCTCCCGACACTACTATTGTGCTGTCTGCCTTGATGCCCTTTGTTGCATCGCCAGTAGACGTAATGTTGATGGTTCCGCCCTCAAAGAAGGCGAAGCCATTCTGAGCGTAGGTATCCTTGGTGCCTTTGTTCACTCCCTTGAAGCCCACGTCGATGCCATCGGAGGTTGACTTTATGGTGAGATTGCCACCTGTCTGCTTAAAATATTCGCTAACATGGAGACCGTCGCCAAGAGAGGTGATGTTGATGGTTCCATCTTCTATCACCATGTGCTCGTCGCCTGTGATGCCATGCTTGGTGTTGCCCAGGACGGTTAATGAACCTGTGCCCTTAAAAGTAGTGTGACCATTTACGTAGAGGCAAGCATTATTGAGTTTGCCTGTGCCATCGGCGAGACTATTGTTGCCATTCATCACGATGGTGATGTGTTTGCCATCCTGGATGTTGATGGCTGCGCTATCAGCATTGGTGAGCGAAAGGTTGTTGAGATTTAAGGTGGCTGCATATTTGCCATCCATATAAAACGAGCCATTGGTGGAGGTGCCGCTGAGGTTGTAAGCCACAGGCTGCTGCAAGTCGGCAGAAGCCAATATGCTGACATTGGCTGCCGAGGCATTGACGGTGAGATAGCGAGCTATGTTGCCAGCCACGGTAACCTTGGCTGCTGTTCCATTATATGCAATGTTTACGGTATTGTCGTCGATGCCATTTTTGGTAACTTCAAGAGTGGTGCCATTGTCGAGGGTATATTGTTTGCCTTCGATAGTTAGGGAGTTGGAACCGAAAACCATGTTGCCAGTATTGGCTGAAGAATGAACCACCGTGACTTCGCCTTGCGACAAGCAAAGACTCTGGGCTGAGGCAGCGAGCGAAGAGGCTGCAACAAAGAGAAGGAGTATAGATTTCTTAGAGTTCATAATGCTGTTTACGGTTTAGTTATTTTACCATTACCTTTTGTGTTTTGCTCTCTGTCTTTATTACATAGATGCCCTTGGTGAGCGAAAGCTTGGCAGTCTCGACATTGCGGAAGGTGCCTACGCACACTCCAGCAAGGGTATACGCCTTGGCACTTTGGTTGTCGGAAGCAAGATTGTCGCTGATGCCGGAAGTCTCGGCAAAGAACATTTTTGATAGTGAGGAAAGAGGCAAGGAGGCAGAGCCTGCAGCATTGGTGACTACAAGTTTGCCATCGTTGACTGTCATTTTGAGATTGTCGACAGCCATAGAGGTCTGTGAGCCATCTAAGTTTTGGAAAGTGAGATAGTCGTAGCTTGCAGCATTAGCAGCTATGGCAGATATGGCAGCGAAAGCCAAAGTAATGAATGTTGTTTTCATTGTCGGATGTTTTGTGTAGTAAACATGTTGTTTATATTCTATCGGCAAATATAAGATAAAAACTACATTTCGACAAATATATTCAGCAAAAGATAGAAATATTGTTGTAAACTTTATATTTTCCTCCACACTCGCCAAATGAAGATCAAGCCACGGAAGGCAAGTTCGCAAGCCATGGCAAACCACACTCCTTGCAGTCCATAGCTTGGAGCAAGCAGGGCGGCAAGCGAGAGGCGCACCATCCACATAGAGAAGAGATTCATCAAGGCTGGAACCTTGGTGTCGCCGGCTCCCACACATACACTATAGCCGATGATAGAGGCTGCGAAGAGCGGTTCGGCAAAGGCTTCTATTCGCAAGGCTGCTGCTCCGTTGGCTTTGATATCGGCAACAGGGGTGAGCAAGCCCATCATCTCGGGGGCAAATACATACATGATGACGCCCATCAACGCCATGACCACCATACCTGAACTTATAGACATTGCGGCAAAGGAGCGACAGAGGTTGCGACGCCCGGCTCCGATGCTTTGACCAACGAGCGTGGTGGCTGCTTCGCCAATGCCATAGCCTGGCATGTAGCAAAGGCTCTCGACGGTTATGGCGAAGGTGTTGGCAGCAATGGCTATGTTGCCTAACGGTGCCACTATCATGGTGCTGACCACTTGGGCTATTCCCATCAAGATGCCTTGGAATGCCATAGGTGCCGAAATGCCCATGGCATTACGAAGATAGGTGGAAACATAGCGGAAGTGTTCGCCTCGTCCAACAAGCGAGAGCATGGAGCTGCGCACCATGACAAACCATGACGAAATTATGGCTCCAATAGAAATGGCTATGGCTGTGCCTATGGCTGCGCCACAGACTCCAAGATCGAGGAGATAGATGAAAATATAGTTGAACACCACATCGAGCAAGCACACCAAGATGCTCACCATGCTTGGTATGCGCATATTGCCTGAGCATTTCAGCATGTTGGCAGAAAGGCTCGACATCTGGAATGCCGGTATTGCCATCATAAAGATCATGAAATACATGGAAGCGTCGCCTGCTATAGAGGCGTCGCCACCAAGCCAATAAGGCAGATGACCGCTTATGCTGATGCCGACAAGGGCAACAATAGTGGAGAATATCAGGGCAAAGCGAATGCCATGGCGGAACACTTCGCGAGCTTTCACAAAGTCGTTGGAGCCTATGAAATGAGCCACTTGCACGGAGAATCCCATGGCTACAGCAGAATTGATGCTACCGCAAAGCCATGTCGACGATTCCACAAGTCCTATTGCCGCCGACGCCTTGGTGCCAAGATGGCCTACCATGGCGGCATCGATGAAAAACATCATTACGGTGGTGATTTGTGCTAATATCGATGGTATGCTCAACTCTACGATGAGGTTGAACATCTCTTTGCGTGTCATTTCTTGCTGACCGCGTATCTTTGCCAATAATGCTTCGCTCTTGCGCACGGAGAAATGGTATTAAGAGTTAAAACTATTAGATTAGGGGAAATAGGGAATTTTATAACAAAACAAGAATTCAAAACCTAAGCTATTGACCTTAGATTTTGAATTCTTACCTTATGAATTTATATGAAGACTTCAGGAGTGGTTATTTGAAGTCTACGAGCTGTATCTTGAATGTCAGAACAGAATATCCAGGAATGCTACTGCTGCCTGTGATGCCGTAGCCTAATTGGTAAGGCATGTAGACTGTCCACGAATCGCCCTTGTGCATATTTAGCAATGCTGTGGTGAAACCATCTACCAACGAGCCTGTATAGAATGTTACAGGGAGCTGAGTAGGAGGCATCTTAGAGTCGAACACATAGCCTGAAGGATAAGATACAGATGGCAACAGGCGACCCTCGTAGTAGACAACAGCCGAATCGGTGTTGTTGGTAAGGGCTGCGCCAGTACCCTTCTTATCGACATGCACCACAATGAAGTTGGAGTTGTCGACCTTCAGAGAGTCTTCGAGCGACCATTTGCGCAGTATCTTCCAGCTGTCGTCGCCATTGGCTATTGCAGTCTCTGTTGTTTTATAGAGATTGTTCCAATAAGCCTCGTTGGTGGCTTTCCAGTTAGGATATTCTTCCACGGTGTCGTCGCTCTCACTGCACGAAGGCAACAAGAACAGCGACATCATGGCTGCCATTATATATAATAATGTGTAATGCTTCATATATGTTTATTATTGCAACTTCTTGAGCAAGCTTGCGATGCTAACCTGATCCTCGATGATAGAGTTGAGTTCAGAGATAGCTACACGCTCCTGCTTCATGGTGTCACGATAGCGGAGAGTTACGCAGTTGTCGTTCAATGTGTCGTGGTCTACGGTTACGCAGAATGGAGTACCGATGGCATCCTGACGACGATAGCGCTTTCCGATAGAGTCCTTCTCGTCGTACTGGCAGTTGAAGTGGAACTTCAAGTCGTTGATAATCTCGCGAGCCTTCTCTGGCAGACCGTCTTTCTTTACCAATGGCATTACGGCAAGCTTGACAGGAGCAAGAGCTGCTGGCAACTTCAATACTACGCGTGTTTCGCCATTCTCGAGCTTCTCCTCATCGTATGCGTGGCACATGATAGAGAGGAACATACGGTCGACACCGATAGAGGTCTCGATAACGTATGGAGTGTAGCTCTCGTTGGTCTGAGGATCGAAGTATTTGATGCTCTTGCCTGAGAACTTCTCATGCTGAGAAAGGTCGAAGTTGGTACGGCTGTGAATACCCTCCACTTCCTTGAATCCGAATGGCATCTTAAACTCGATGTCGGTAGCTGCGTTAGCATAGTGAGCCAACTTCTCGTGATCGTGGAAACGATAGTTCTCTGCACCGAAGCCGAGAGCCTGGTGCCATGCCATACGAGTCTGCTTCCACTTAGGGAACCATTCAAGCTCTGTGCCTGGCTTAACGAAGAACTGCATCTCCATCTGCTCAAACTCGCGCATACGGAAAATAAACTGACGAGCTACAATCTCGTTGCGGAAAGCCTTACCAATCTGAGCAATTCCGAAAGGAATCTTCATACGGCCAGTCTTCTGAACGTTGAGGTAGTTGACAAAGATACCCTGTGCTGTCTCTGGACGCAAGTAGACCTTCATAGAAGCGTCAGCACTTGCTCCCATCTCGGTAGAGAACATAAGGTTGAACTGACGAACGTCGGTCCAGTTCTTTGTACCGCTGATAGGGTCAACGATTTCTTCGTCAAGGATAATCTGCTTCAAAGCCTCGAGGTCTGGACCCTGCATAGCCTCAGTATAGCGCTGGTGAAGAGCATCGCGCTTAGCCTTAGTCTCCTTAACGCGCTCGCTGGTTTCCATATATTTCTCTTCATCGAACGAGTCGCCGAAACGCTTGCGTGCCTTAGCAACTTCCTTCTGAATCTTCTCTTCGTATTTTGCAATCTGATCCTCGATCAATACATCGGCACGATAGCGCTTCTTAGAGTCACGGTTGTCGATGAGAGGGTCGTTGAATGCGTCAACGTGGCCGCTGGCCTTCCATATTGTTGGGTGCATAAAGATGGCTGAGTCGATACCTACGATATTCTCATGTAGAAGCACCATGCTCTTCCACCAATACTGCTTGATATTGTTCTTCAATTCTACACCGTTCTGACCATAGTCGTAAACGGCTGCAAGACCATCATAAATCTCGCTACTTGGAAATACAAAGCCATACTCTTTGCAATGGCTTACAATTTTCTTAAATACATCTTCTTGTTGTGCCATAATATATATTTGATTACGTATTTGGCTGCAAAGATACATTTTTTTATCCGAATAGCGATAATATAAGGTGTGAAAACTTTATAATCTGTTTGTCATCTCATTTTTTTTATGTACTTTTGCCGATAATGTTAATTTCCCTAATCACGCTCTGTTGACTCGTGAGGTGGAAAAATGACTGTAACTTTGAAATTACCAACAGCAATATGGACGACAATATCAAAGACGAGGGAACAATAGAAAACGACAACGTGAACGAGACCACGGAACAGCATTCTGACTACAAGCCTGTGAACAGGTTTGATGCCTCTGCCGTTCACCATCTTAGTGGAATGTATCAAAACTGGTTTCTCGACTATGCTTCGTACGTTATTCTTGAACGTGCGGTGCCAAGTATCGAGGATGGTTTGAAGCCTGTGCAGCGCCGTATTCTGCACTCTATGAAGCGTATGGACGACGGACGCTACAACAAGGTGGCTAACATAGTGGGTCACACCATGCAGTTCCACCCTCATGGCGATGCTTCTATTGGCGACGCATTGGTGCAGCTGGGACAGAAGAATCTGCTCATCGACACTCAGGGAAACTGGGGAAACATACTTACTGGCGACCGTGCTGCCGCTCCTCGATATATTGAGGCGCGACTATCCAAGTTTGCACTCGACACCGTTTTTAATCCTAAGACAACTAATTGGCAGATGTCTTATGATGGCCGTAACAAGGAGCCGATTGCGCTCCCTGTGAAATTTCCATTGCTGTTGGCGCAAGGTGCTGAGGGTATTGCCGTAGGTTTGAGCTCAAAGATTCTGCCTCACAACTTCTGCGAAATCTGCGAGGCTGCCATTGCCTACCTAAAGGGCGAACCGTTTACTCTATATCCTGACTTCCCTACTGGCGGTTCTATCGACGTTAGTAGATACAACGACGGTCAGCGTGGCGGTGTGCTGAAGGTGAGAGCAAAGATAGAGAAGCTGGACAACAAGACTCTCGTTATCCGCGACTTACCTTTCGGCAAAACAGCCGACACCCTGAAAGAGTCGATACTGAAGGCTGTTGAAAAGGGAAAGATAAAGGTTAAGAAGGTTGATGACATGACGTCGGCAGAGGTTGAGATTCAGGTGCATCTCGCTCCTGGAGTATCGTCGGACAAGACTCTCGACGCCCTCTACGCTTTCTCTGATTGCGAGATTAATATTTCGCCAAACTGCTGTGTAATCGAAGACAACAAACCGCAGTTCCTGACAGTTAGCGACGTACTTCGCCATTCTACCGACTGCACCATGGGACTGCTGCGCAAAGAACTCCAAATACGTCGCGGTGAACTCATGGAGCAGCTCTTCTTCTCTTCGCTCGAAAAGATATTTATCGAGGAGCGCATGTATAAGGAGCGCCGATTTGAGCAGGCTAAGAGCATGGACGAGGCTGTGGCTTTCATCGACGAGAAGCTTACTCCTTTTAAACCAAGTTTTGTGCGCGAGGTTACTCGCGACGATATTCTCCGACTCATGGAGATTAAGATGCAACGCATACTGAAGTTCAATAAGGATAAGGCTGACGAACTCATTGCTCGCATCAAAGACGAGATAAAGGGCATCGACCACGACTTGGCTCACATGACTGATGTAACCATCAACTGGTTTAAGTTTATACTTGATAAATATGGTAAGGATCATCCTCGCCTGACAGAGATTCGCTCGTTTGACACCATAGAGGCTACCAAGGTGGTAGAGGCTAACGAAAAGCTTTATATCAACCGCCAAGAGGGCTTCGTGGGCACGGGCTTGAAGAAGGATGAATATGTGTGCAACTGCTCCGATATCGACGACATCATACTATTCTATAAGGATGGTAAATATAAGGTGATAAAGGTGGCTGACAAGATATTCGTGGGCAAAAACGTTATGCATGTACAGGTGTTTAAACGCAACGATAAGCGAACCACATATAATGCCGTGTATCGTGATGGTAAGAAGGGATTCTATTACATCAAGCGATTCAACGTGACAAGCATCACTCGCGACAAGGAATACGACCTGACGATGGGTACTCCAGGTTCGCGCGTAATCTATTTCACCGCCAACCCTAATGGCGAGGCTGAACTCATCAAGGTTACGCTCGACATCGACACCACGAAAAAGAAGCAAAACATATTCCTCGAAAAAGACTTCTCGGAAGTGCTTATCAAGGGACGTGCTTCGCGTGGCAACCTGCTCACCAAGAAGAGTATTCACCGTATCGGTCTGAAGAGCCATGGTCATAGCACCCTGGGCGGACGCAAAGTGTGGTTCGATCCGGATGTAAACCGCATCAACTACGAGGAACATGGAAATCTGCTTGGAGAATTCTGGGATGGCGACTCTATACTCGTGGTGCTCGACAATGGCGAATTCTATATCACCAACTTCGATGCCAACAACCACTACGAAACAAACATCCTACGTATTGAGAAGTGGGAACCTCACAAGGTGTGGACGGCTGTGCTCTATGATGCCGACAACGAGGGTTATCCTTATGTTAAGCGATTCCTCATGGAGGCTATCAAGAAGCATCAGAACTATCTTGGCGACAATGTGAACAGCAAACCAATATTGCTCACCGATGTTGTTTACCCTCGTCTGCAAGTTACATTCGGTGGCGTAGATGCTGTGCGTCCTGCACTCGAAATTGATGTCGACAGTTTTATCGCAGTCAAAGGCTTCAAGGCTAAGGGAAAACGTATCTCGACTTTCAACATCGACAAGATTGAGGAACTTGAACCTACTCGTTTCCCTGAGGCTCCTGCCGAGGGCGAGGGCGAATATGCTGATACAGACGAAGAGGACGAGAACCTCGACCCTGATGCTGGAAAAACTCAGCAGCAGGTGATTGATGAGATAACAGGTCAGCTAAATCTATTCCCCGACGAGTAAATGCGACGATTCACTATATTGCTATGTCTTGTAGCCTCGCTGGCTTATGGCCAACAGCAGGTTGGCGAAGATAGAAGTGTAGAGCTATCAAGCGAAGGTAGAACCATAGAGCGTTCTACCATGCTCGGCATTGGTTCTACAGAAATCCTCGACACTTATCTATCGCAAGAGAAATATCGAGGCACCGAAGTGCGCTTCGTTTCTCACACCATTGCAAAGCGTCCGCAGTCGCGTTGGTCGCGACTAATCATTCACCAAGGATTCCTTGCTTGGGCAAAAACTCGCTCGGGAAACGGTGGAGAAATGGAAGGCATCTACAATTTCCAATACGGATATTTGTATAATTGGCACTTATGCCAAAAGCGTTTGCATATTGCTGTTGGCGCTGCAGCCGATGCCACCCTGGGTGTGCTCTACAACACTCATGGTGGCAACAATCCTGCGCAAGCAAAGTTGCAGTTTGCCATCACGCCAACAGCAGCTGCTGACTATAGCTTCAGCATTGGCTCCATGCCGCTAAAGGCTTCATACGAGGTTGGCATTCCGCTCATGGGCTTTATGTTTTCGCCCAACTACGGACAGTCGTACTACGAGATTTTCAATCGTGGCAACTACGACCACAACGTGGTATTCACTCATCCTGTCAACGCTCCTTCCTTGCGACAGATGCTTGCCATAGATGCAACATTTGGTCGCACCACTCTACGCATAGGCTACCTTGGCGACATTCGCCAATCTAAGGTCAACAATATCAAGGCTCACACCTACACCCACGCCTTTGTGCTTGGCTTCACCCGCAAATTCTCAGTTCAAAATCTATGAAAAAGCATCTATTCTTTTTCTTCATAGCTCTCGTAGCCATCATCCCGTCGTTGTCGTCGTGTATCGACGAGGATGAATACACGGATTCTCCATCGGGCAATTTCGAAGCCTTATGGAAAATCATCGACGAGCACTATTGCTTCTTCGACTATAAGAATGTGGATTGGAATGTCATTCATGCTAAATACAAGCCACAGGTGGCTGGCGACATCACCACGTCGCAACTATTCGAGGTGTTGGGAAATATGCTTGGCGAACTGCAAGATGGTCACGTAAATCTATATTCGCCATTCGATGTGGCACGCTATTGGAAATGGCACGAAGACTATCCTTCTAACTATTCCGACACACTAATCTCGAAATATCTCGGCACCGACTATCGCATCACTTCTGGCATGAAATACCGTATTCTCGACGATAATACCGGCTACATCCGTATGCCGTCGTTTGCTTATAGCATTGGTGCCGGCAATCTTGACAACATTCTCTATTATCTTGCTCCATGCCAAAAGCTCATCATCGACATTCGCGATAATGGCGGCGGACTGCTGACGAGTGCACAAGAGCTGGCGGCAAGGTTTACAAACGAGAAAATCCTTGTTGGCTACATGCAACACAAAACGGGCAAAGCCCACAATGCCTTCTCATCGCTCGAACCGCAATATCTAAAGCCTGCCAAGGGCATAAGATGGCAAAAGCAAGTGTGCGTGCTCACCAATAGAGCCGTTTATAGTGCTGCCAACGAGTTTGTGATGTATATGCGCCAATGTCCTAACGTCACCATCGTAGGCGACAAAACAGGCGGAGGTGCAGGTATGCCTTATTCAAGCGAACTGCCGAACGGTTGGATTGTGCGCTTCTCCGCTTGCCCTATGTTTGATGCCAACAAGCAGTCTACAGAGTTTGGCATAGAGCCCGACATAAAAGTCTCGCTCACCGATTCCGACTTCAGCAAAGGCATCGACACTATAATCGAAGCGGCACGGGAACTAAGTGAAGAGTGAAGATTGAAGAACGAAAAGAGGGAAAAGTGGGGTTGGGATTGCGTTCGTCGCAGCTCGTCTGCGTCGCTTATCCCAAAAATGTAAAAGGAGTTAAAGCCGTATGTTTTATGGCTAAAAACAAAAAAATATCGCAATTTCTTCGTTATTTCAAAATATTATTCATACCTTTGCATTCGCTTTTGCGCCTGTGGCGAAATTGGTAGACGCGCCAGACTTAGGATCTGGTGTTTCGCGACGTGTAGGTTCGAGTCCTATCAGGCGCACTCGGAAAAATCCTAACTGCTTGATATTGAGCAGTTAGGATTTTTGCTTTTATAAAATTGCCAACATTTTGCCAACATAATTCGCTGCTAATTTGTTTTGGTTGGCAAAAGTTTATATTTTTTACCTTCACTTTCTTATGAATTCATTGTATTTCAATTGGCATCACTCATTTTATGAACTGCCATATGACTATAGTCATATAGATTGGCTACATTCTCCATAAATTGATATATATATCATCTATTGAATTCAAAAATCACTATCTGACATAATATTTCAATGCTTTTATTCGTTATTCTAATAGGAAATCACTACTTTTGTACATTCCAAACAATTAAACGTAAATATGAGTAAAGATATAAACAGACTAAAGGTCGTTTTGGCTGAAAAGAAACGAACCAACAAATGGCTCGCTGAACAATTGGGTAAAGATCCTGCAACCGTATCTAAGTGGTGTACCAACACCATACAGCCGAATGTCGAGACACTGGTGGAGATCGCCAAATGTCTGAATGTTGAGATACAGGATTTGTTTTGGCCAATTGAGAATACGGCCATTAAAGATAACAGACCATTTTGTTGACATCAACAAAATGGTAGGATGTAGAAATGGCAGAGAAACGTGGCTAACAATATTATTATTCAACAAAGAACAACTTTAAAAAATAACAATATAATAAAGAATGACTAAAAAATCATATAATATAATAGATTTATTTTGTGGTTGCGGTGGTTTATCTAAAGGTTTTGAAGAAGCTGGCTACAGGACATTATTAGGTGTTGATATAGAACAATCTGCGCTTAATACTTTCGAAAAAAATCATGAAGGGGCCATAGGCATGAATTTGGATCTGTCTGCACCAGACTCATTTGACAAAATAGATCAAGTTGTAAATGGAAGAAATATAGATGTAATAATCGGAGGCCCTCCTTGTCAAGGATTTAGCCTTACTGGACCAAGAAACTTTGAGGATGAACGTAACAAACTATATTTGGCAATGATAGAAACGGTTCGCCGTTATCAACCTCAAGCTTTCCTTATTGAAAATGTACCAGGAATGGCTAATCTATATAAAGGTGCGGTAAAGAATGAAATCATAAGGAGATTTACTGAGATGGGGTACAATGTGAATTGCAAGATTGTTTGTGCAGCAGATTATGGCGTACCTCAAATACGCAAACGTTTGGTATTTGTAGGTTTAAAACAATCTACTGTGAAATATGAATTTCCGACTCCAATTTTGGAAGAAAAAGATTACGTAACTTGTAAGCAAGCAATCGATGATTTACCGTCTCTTGTTGATGAACTTGGAACAGAAGTGGCTTCGTATTCAAGTGAGCCGCAGACTGCTTTCCAAAAACTGATGAGAGGTGATTGTAATGTTTTGTATAACCATGTTGCAGTTAATCATAAGGACTTCGTAAAGAAGATTATTGCACAGGTTCCAGATGGTGGAAACTATAAAGATTTGCCAGAAGGAGTAGGAACAAGTAGAAATTTCCATATGGCATGGACTCGTTATGCGAGTAACAAACCTTCTCGTACAATTGATACTGGACATAGAAATAATTTTCATTATAAATGGAACCGTTGTCCTACTGTAAGAGAAAGTGCAAGATTGCAGTCTTTTCCTGATGATTTCGTATTTACGGGAAATAAGACTCAACAAAACCGCCAAGTAGGGAATGCTGTTCCTGTTTTGTTGGCATATGCTTTGGCAAAACAAATATTGAAGTATTTGAAATGAAAAAGAAACTACATACTATAGAATTGTTTGCAGGTTGCGGAGGACTGTTGGAAGGTTTTCTGCAACAGGGATGTTATGACACACTTGCTTGTGTAGAATGGGAAAAAGCTCCTTGCTTGACATTGGCTAATCGCTTGGAACAGAAATGGCATCATGCAAATGCTAATAAAGAAGTAATAAGATTCGATATTCAGCGGACAGATGAATTGGTTAACGGATTTGAAGACGAGGAATATGGCAAACATGAGGGATTGGCAAAACTGATAGGCAATCAAACAGTAGATGCAATTGTTGGTGGTCCTCCGTGCCAAGCTTATTCTTTGGCAGGTCGCATTCGTGATGAGCATGGCATGAAAGAAGATTATCGCAATTACTTATTTGAAAGTTATATGCGAATCGTCAAGTATTTCAAACCAAAGTTTTTTGTTTTTGAAAATGTTGTAGGTTTGCTAAGTGCAGCTCCAGATGGATACCCGATTGTGAACAGAATTCGTAAGGAATTTATGGATGCCGGGTATAAAGTAGCAGAAAACTTTAGAGATACGTTGTTTGAAGTTTGTGACTATGGTGTGCCTCAACATCGTAAACGTGTTATCATAATTGGTATAAGAATGGATTATTTTGATGTAGACAAATGTGTTTCCGACGATATGATCAATGACTTTTACAATGTGATAATGCCTTCTTTTCGTCAGAAACAGCGAACGGTATTTGACGCTATAGGGGATTTGCCAAAGATTTACCCGTTATCAAAGCCAATAGTACAAAATGGCAAGAAGTATTCGCATGCTCCGATAAGTTCAGAAAAAGTGAAGAACCACGTTCCTAGATTTCATAGTGCTAGAGATATTTCTGTTTTCCGGCTATTGGAGGAGGATATACAGTCTGGTAGAAAAGAATATGTAAGTATAGAGAAGCTTAAAGAACTCTATACTAAGATAACTGGAAAGAAAAGTAACATACATAAGTATTATGTATTGAGAAATGATGAGCCTAGTAATACTATACCTGCTCATCTTTACAAGGACGGCATGAGGCATATTCATCCAGACCCAGAACAGGCTCGAAGTATTACTGCAAGGGAAGCTGCAAGATTGCAGACTTTTCCTGATGATTTTGAGTTCCTGGGAGCAAATATGGCTCAATATAAAATGATAGGTAATGCAGTACCCGTTAATTTTGCTAAAATAGTGGCAGAAGCATTATATAAGCTAATTGAAAAATATTGTTGATATGTTATACTATAAGAATTTAGACAAGACTGTTTTGGAGATGCTGCATAATACTACATCTTCAAACAACATAGTGATAGTGTCAGGATATGTTGGGTATCAAACAATAAAAATGTTGTGTGAGCAATGCTGTGATGTTCGGATAACTGTGGTATATGGGATGTATGGTAGTGAGCGTATTTCACAACCGTTGCATCTGGCTCTTATGGAAGTTCAAAGACAATATTCCAATATTACCATATTATATTCAACGATTCCTGTTCACTCAAAGATTTATACGTGGAATTGCGATGCCAAGATAGAGAAAGCATTAGTCGGTTCTGCTAATTTTTCAATTAGTGGAATGATGAATGATTACAAGGAGGTTCTTTCAGATGTAGAGCAAGATACTTACAGCACATTGAAAGAATATTGTGATTATGTTCTTTCCAAAGCGATAAGTTGCAATGATGCAGAAGTAAAATTTCAAAAAGTATTTAAGGCCTCAGGACATAGCAAATTGGTGCAGCCTCTTTTGGCGAAGAACGTATGTAGAGCGACATTGTTGGATAGGAATGGTATGGTTAGCAAGAAATCAGGTCTCAACTGGGGGCTTAGCAATGGACATGTATCCGAAGGTGATGCTTATATACGTATTACGTCAAACTACATCAAGTTGTTTCCATCTCTTTTCCCTCCCAAGAAATATGTTGGTATGGATAATCCTCTATCAAATGGAAAGAAAAATCGTGAAAATGACGAAGTTGAGTTAATTTGGGATGATGGAGAGAAGATGATAGGACTATTGGAAGGGCAGCAAACTAAAACAATCAATGGTTTGGTTTATCCGAAGCAACTAAGCACAAGCCCTAGTAAATCTATATTGGGAAAATATCTCCGCAAGAGATTGGGGGTAGATTTGAATCATACAATAACCAAGAGCGATTTGCTAAGATATGGACGTACCAGTATAGACATCTCTTTAGTGGGAGAAGGTATATATTATTTGGATTTTTCTGTAAAGTAGTAATTGTATTATGGCTGAAGCATCCCCTATTTGTAGAGGTAAAAACCTCACGTTAGAAACGGTATTGGCATTTGTCAATGCTATGCCTTTAGTGCCTATGAAAAAGGCGGAATTCCATAGAATCACAGAGACCAGGCTAAAAGGTTGGACTCAGACTCATTCTCAAATAGCTAGACAATTGGCGCTTTATTACGAGAAAGATGGAATGTGTATTCCAAGATTTACACGAAAAATGTCTTGCTCTGAGATATTGCGTTATGTGGGGAATTGGGCTAAGTTGTATTTTGTTCCAAATATTTATACTCCAAGTCTTAATAATGCCGAACATAAGACTACCAATATCTACGCATTTTTGAAAAATGAAGTAAAGTTAGGCGATAGTTCTTATTCTAAAGCTTGTATTCAAATGTTTGGTGTTGAATTGAACAATACTGATAAGGTAAGAGTCTATCTTAATAATTTTACAGATTTAATTATTAGTGATGATGTAATGTCTGTAAATCAGCATTTGTCAGATTGCTCTATGCCTGAAATTTATCCTGAAATTACAATAGAGTCAGCAGAAGAATTTTTTAACTACTTTTCGGTTGAATTTATAGATAGCGTTGAGGAGTCCTCTAGTATTGAGTATTCTCTCCAACAAATCTTCTATGGTGCTCCTGGCACAGGTAAATCGCATACCATCAATGAGGAAACGAAAGATGAAGATGTTATCCGTACAACATTCCATCCCGACACAGACTATTCAACATTTGTAGGAGCTTATAAGCCAACTACCAAGGAAGTTGATTTGCGTGACCTCTCAGGACATAAAGTAGTAGAAAATGGCGAAGTTGTAAAAGAAGACCGCATAGTTTATGAGTTTGTTGCACAGTCCTTCTTGCAAGCATACGTAAGTGCATGGAAGAAATACGCTGATGCGAATGAGGATGAGCCTCAAAAGCAATATTTGGTTATTGAGGAAATCAACAGGGGAAACTGCGCTCAGATTTTTGGTGACTTATTCCAATTGCTTGACCGTAATGATAGAGGCTTTTCTGATTATCCAATAAAAGCGGATGCCGACATGAAGCGACAACTTCAAAAAGCATTTGCAGGATTGCTTATTGCGCAAAAAGACGAAATTAATGCCATGTATGAAGGCAAGGATATTGTATCACAAGTGTTGAATGGTGATATTCTACTATTGCCTAACAATCTTTATATATGGGCTACCATGAACACAAGCGACCAGAGTTTGTTCCCAATAGACTCTGCTTTCAAGCGTCGTTGGGATTGGACTTATATGCCTATATCCAATGCAGAAAAGGACTGGATTATAGAAGTTGATGGAAGCAAATATAATTGGTGGCAGTTCCTTGAAAAGATAAACGAGAAAATTGGTTCCACAACCAATTCTGAGGATAAGAAACTCGGCTATTTCTTCTGCAAAGCACAAGATGGTGTTATATCGGCAAAAACATTTGTCGGTAAGGTTATCTTTTACCTTTGGAATGACGTATTCAAGGATTATGAGTTTGGGGATGCAATTTTTAATGATGAGGATGGAAGTAAATTATCTTTCGATAAGTTCTATACTTCAGAAGGAACAAAGTCGGAAATCGTTGAGGAAAAGGTGGAATTGTTCTTGAAAAATTTAGGTATAGCTCCATTAGATATGGATTTAGTGGATAATGTGGATGATTTTGCATCAAACAAAAATGATTTGACAAGATACTCTTTTGATGGCAAATCTAAACTAACAAAAGCTGCATTGGGTCTCTCAATAATGGAGAAATATCTGTCCGAACACAAAGAACTCAACTATGAGGAAATTAAAACAACATTCCCAGATTCCATGTTGGGCAAAATTTCTCACGCTCGTCTTATTGTAGAAGCATCAGAAAACCTTCAATCTTATTCACGTTATTATACTGGAATATATAAGACTTCCGATAATAAGGAGTTTAAGATTTATAAGCAATGGACAAGAGGTAACATCCAAAATATGATAGACTTTGCAAATCAGCAAGGGTGGTCTGTAAATATAGAATAATAAGAGGATAATGCGCATACTAATAGAAGAATATCAATACAACGTTGCCGATATAAAGAGCATTCTCTATGGCATTGATGCCTTAGAGAATGTCGAAGGCAAGGTGTCTGTTCATTACGTAGGGTATTTTTATAATACTCTACTAAAGGATTGTGTCTTTATTCTTCCAAAGGTGTTGCTCAAAGATGTTGAAGGACAAGAACTTGTATTTGGGAAGTATAAGCCAGAAGGCATTGCCAACTTGGATGAAACAAATCCACTTGATGCTGTAGAGAGAAATTTTCTCTATAAGTTTGCAGTTTGGATTTATCGTGCCATTGTGGTTTACAAGAACGACAAACGCAACGATACTGATATTGTATATCATTCGCAAATAGCCCAAGTTGGTAATGGGCAGCGCAGATTGAGCAATACTTATCTTGATATTCTTCTGTCGTTGTTACAATTCAATCGTAACAACCAAAGTTTCTTCTTTTTCATTGTGAAGAACTTACATAGTGGCTTGAATAAAATCAATTGGACTCGAACCATCGGAACGCAAGCAGCCATTGTGCAAGATGGACGACCTATATACTTGAATCCTGTTAACAAAAAACGACAAATCAACTTTGATGAAGAACTGCTCGTTATCTTCTTCTCAATTTTGAATTATATAGGTGAGACTTATGGCTTTCCAAAAGAAATCTGTTGCCAGTTTCAGTTGATAACGGGAAAGAAGTTTGAGACGTACCTGAATGGTTTCGGCAAAACTCGTTTGCGCCAAATCAAATATAAGTATTTTTCTGACAAAGCGCTTCAATTATGGCAATTGTGCTACGCTTTCTTTGATGAAGCAAGACAAGTATTCATCACGACAGAGCAGAAAGAATACCTGTTGGTCAAGAACTTCTATATTGTATTTGAGGCTATCATAGACGAACTGATTGGTGACAATCCATTACCAGATGGTATGGAGAAAAAACAAGAGGACGGAAAGATAGTTGACCACCTCTTTACAGCCAAGAGTCTGATTGAAAATGAAAACAAACAGACTTATTACATTGGTGATAGCAAGTATTATAAGATGGGACATGAACTTGGTTCTGAATCCATCTACAAACAATACACATATGCAAGGAATGTAATTCAATGGAATCTTGACATTTTCAATAGTGGTAAAACAACGGAATCTGGCATTCGACTCCGTGATGATGTGACGGAAGGATACAACATCATTCCGAACTTCTTTGTGTCTGCCAAAATGGATGAAAGTTTTAACTATACTAATGATGGTATTGAAAAAACAGACCGTAAAAAGAACCGCCACAAACAAATGCAATTCCACAATCGTTTGTTTGACCGTGATACATTACTTCTGTTCCACTACGATGTAAACTTTCTCTTTGTCCTATCGTTGTATGCAAGAAATAACACGGGACAAAAGACGCAATGGAAGCATAACATTCGTGAGCGTTTTCGCACCGAAATACAAGAATGGCTACAGTTGGATTACGACTTCTATGCAATGAAGGCACATCCCGATGTAAATGGAGAAGAATACATCAAGACACATTTCAAAGAGTTGCTTGGCAAAGTATATACTCCATTTACAGATGAGAGTGTATATTCTTTAGCATTAGATACTACAACAGAAGTGAACAAGGCGGAGAATGAGCAACTGCTAAGTGAATTGAAGAAATATTTCTTTGTAGCAGATTGTAGACTTGGCGAACACCCTGACAAGGTTCTGCAGAAGCCAATATCCGAAGGATACTTACCCGTTGCTGACGCAACAAAAGATGGTGTATTAATGGTGATGATGGAGAACTACGAAGGAAAGAAACAAAAGTTTCTGCCAACAGGAAAACTTGCTGTCGGTATTAAATACACAAGAGACGGCATAGAAATTGCAGAAAACTTGCAATCCATTGGATATGTGCTATTCCATACTCGTAAAGATGTCGGTCAGCATCTTTTCCGCGTGAAGAGTGTTCAACTCATAAAGTCAGTAGATGACTTGCCAGCTGGCATATACAGGAACGTCAGTACAACAGAAATGTATGTCGTTGTTGATATTGATACGTCTAGTGAAATGGATGCTTCTGAGATGCATTCTTCAAGGAAGGCATATACTCCAAATACGAGATATGATGCACAGTTTATCAATTCATCGCAACTAAAAAGTATGAAATAGAGATATTCTAAATATGGTAGATAATAAAAGGAAACATAAATATATTAATTCAAGAAATAAATCATCTTCATCCTCGAAGGGAAAAGAGAGTGAAGCCAAAGAGATTTTCTATTGGTTCATCGAATGACCCAATAAATGAGTCTGTAAATGAGCCTGTAAATGAGCCTGTAAACTTGACCGAGAGACAGAAGTTGATTCTACAGATGTTCTCCGAGGACAAGAGTCTTAGCAGAGAAAGACTTAGCGAAAAGACTAACCTTTCCGATGCTACCGCCAAACGTGAAATTGCCTTTCTTAAGAAAACTGGATATTTGGAACGTATAGGTAGCAAACTTATAGGTAATTAAAATGGTACTATAATATTATTTAGGGTTGCAAACGGCACCAATGCCGTTTGCAGCCCTAATTGGTTTTATTATATGCGGATTACCACATAGGAGCTTATTTGTTGTTTTCTCTCATAATCCACAAACCACGGAATTAAAATCTATATTTCACGGAATTAAAATCCACAAATTACGGAATTTAAATCCACAATTCACGGAAAAGCCTTATTTTCGATTTGGTATTTTCATGCTTTATGTGTATATTTGCAGCACATTATCAATCAGTTATCGTTATGTCACAGTTCGAATATAAACCACGTATTGCGGATGGTGTGCTGGAAAAGAAACTAAAGTCTTCAGGTGCTGTCCTGGTAGAAGGTCCAAAATGGTGTGGCAAGACAACCACATCGGAGCAGCATGCCAAAAGTATAAATTACATATCAGACCCTGTCAATCTCAACAAGAATCTGATTTTGGCAGAGATGAACATAAACGCACTTCTTGAAGGCGACAAGCCAAAGTTGCTTGATGAATGGCAAATCATTCCGCAACTATGGGATGCAGTACGATTTGAAGTTGACCGTAGCAAAGGTATCGGACAATTCATCATGACAGGGTCGGCAGTTCCACCAGATAAAGAAAAACAAGCTAAGATACACCATACTGGAACTGGTCGTATCACAAGCCTAAGAATGCGTCCCATGTCATTATGGGAATCTGGCGAAAGTAGCGGTGAAGTCAGCCTTGCCACTCTTTTCAATAATCCTGGTACTCCGATTTACAGCGAGTCAAAGGTTCAGCTTGAACAAATTGCCTTCCTAATATGTAGAGGAGGCTGGCCTATTGCGACGACTCTTGAGAAAGAATATGCTTTGGAAACAGCATTTTCTTATTATGATGCAGTAGTAAATACAGACATCTCACGTATAGATGGCGTATCACGAAGTTCTTCACGAACTCACCGTCTGATGCGTTCGCTTGCACGACACCAAGGAACACAGGTCACCATAGCTGGTATAAGGGCAGATATGATGGCAAATGACACAGAGACACTGGATGTTGACACAGTATCATCATATATAGAAGCATTAAAGAAAATATTTGTTATAGAGGACATGGAGGCTTGGAACCCAAATATTCGTTCCAAGGCTGCTATTCGCACAAGTGATACAAGGTACTATGTTGACCCTTCTATCGCTACAGCAGCACTTGGAGTAGGGCCTGCAGACCTTGTTAAGGACCTTAACACCATGGGACTGTTCTTTGAAACCATGGCTATACGAGACCTACGTGTCTACGCTCAAGCTCTTGATGGTAATGTGTTCCACTACAGAGACAGCAATGGTTTGGAATGTGACGCTGTAATACACCTAAGAAATGGTCAATACGGTTTGGTTGAAATCAAGCTTGGCGGTCAGAAACTAATAGAAGAAGGTGTAGAAACACTAAACAAATTTGCATCGACCATAGATACAGAAAAGATGAAAGCCCCATCATTCAAAATGATTCTAACAGCTGTAGGCAACCTTGCCTACAAACGAGAAGATGGCATATACATAGTCCCTATCAGCTGTCTAAAGCATTGAATG
>HF994091.1:0-3518 GCA_000436915.1 Prevotella sp. CAG:1092
CGGCTGGTCCTACTCGTGAAGCCCTTGACCCTGTGCGCTTTATCACTAACCATTCGTCGGGCAAGATGGGCTATGCCATTGCTAAGGTGGCAGCCATTCGAGGAGCAGAGGTGACGTTGGTTTCGGGACCTGTAAGCATAAAACCTTTCGTAGGTATCGACAAGGTGGATGTTGTTTCGGCGGCTGATATGTTTGAGGCTGTGGCTGAGAATAGCAACGATAGCGATATAATAATAATGTGTAGCGCTGTGGCTGACTATACTCCTGCCGACTATTCGGAGCAGAAGATGAAGAAGGCAGATTTGGACCTGTCGTTGTCTTTGGCTCGCACTAAGGATATTCTGAAATATCTTGGCGAACATAAGAAGCAGGGACAAAAGATTGTTGGCTTCTCGATGGAGACAGAAAACCTAATAGAAAACTCACGAAAGAAGTTGGAGAAGAAGAATGCCGACCTTATCTGTGCAAATTCTATAAACGGCAAAGATACAGGTTTTGGCGTAGACACAAATAGAGTGACTCTTATCTCTGCTGCAAATACCGAGGAACTACCGTTGTGTAGCAAGGAGGAAACGGCAGCGCTTATTCTTCAGCATATAATGCAACTATAATTCTATTATGTATCTGCTTATCGACATAGGAAACTCCACAGTTGTTGCCGCTATTGCAAATGATAATGGCGAGATACTTACAACATGGAGATTTGATACAATAAAAGATCAGACACCAGATTATTTTATAGATAATCTGATGTCTGGACTTTGCGCTTATGGCATAGAGCCAAGTAATATTGATAAGACTGCAATATCGTCGGTGGTACCTGAAATTAATGGTAGATTTGTAGATGCTGTACATAGAATAACTTGTGTAGTACCACGCTTTTTCTCTATTACTGATGCCGAGAGGTTGCTGGATATTGATGTAGATTTTCCTGAGCAAGTGGGCAAAGATAGGTTGGCTGATGCCATTGCCGCAGCTGAATGTTATGGTAGCCCAACTATCGTTATAGATATGGGAACGGCTACTACGGTAGGTGTAGTTACTGCAGAAAGAAATTTTGTTGGCGGAATGATTATTCCAGGCGTAAAAACCAGTCATAGAGCATTATGCGAACGAGCTTCGCAACTTTCGGAAATTGATAAATGGGAAGCTGAAAGTATCGTTGGTAGAAACACCAAAGAATGTATGCAGAGTGGTGTGATATTTGGTGCTGCTTGCATGATAGATGGTGTGATAGACCGCATTAACGATATGTTTGACATGCCATTTACTATTGTTGCCACAGGCGGAATGTCGTCGGTGATAGTGCCTTATTGCAAACATGAGATAATAGTAGATAAACATCTGCTGCTCAAAGGAATATATCATGCTGTAATAGCAGCTAATAAATGATGGAATTCTATTTTTAGCATAACCCGAAATGATAGAAATGAACAAGAGAATCGTTGTTGTTGGCTCTGGAAATGTAGCCACTCATTTGGCTTTGGCTTTATACAAGAAAGGATATGATATCCTGCAGGTTTATAGTAGACAACTGGCGAATGCTGAAACACTTGCAAAGAGAGTGGGGGGGGTGGCTGTAGACAGTATAGCAGACATTGTTGACGATGCTGATTTTTATTTTATTTCTGTCAAGGATGATGCTATTTCCGATATTGTTTCAAGTTTGAAGATACAGAATCCTGATGCTGTAGTGGCTCATACTGCTGGTAGTGTGCCGTTGTCGGTATTGTCGTCAAAGGTGGCTCATTCTGCTGTTTTTTATCCTATGCAGACTTTCACCAAGTCGCGCGAACTCGACTTTTCTGTAATACCTTGTTTTATCGAAGCCTCTGATGCAGAGACTTTTAGTAAGATAAAGGTTGTTGCAGAAAGTATCTCAAATAGAGTTGTTGAAGCCGACAGCACAAGGAGAAAGACTATGCATCTGGCTGCAGTATTTGCTTGCAACATGGTGAACCATTGTTATCATCTTGCTGAAAAGATTCTTGCCGACAACAATCTTGATTTCTCTTTGCTTTATCCTCTAATCGACGAGACAACAAAGAAGGCGCAACTGATGTCGCCATTCTTGGCGCAGACTGGTCCGATGATTCGCTATGACCAAAGTGTGATGAATGCTCAAAAGGCTATGCTCCACGATGAGGATATGAAAGAGCTATATGATGTTATGGCAAAGAGCATTCACGAAAGACATTCTTAGTATTTTTTTTAGAATATAAATTGGCTCACCCACAGTTTGTTGTATTGTTTATCAATCAGTTATAAAATACGTATTTTTTGAGTGACGAAGTCAGGAGACATTCTTAGTATTTTTTTTTAGAATATAAATTGGCTCACCCACAGTTTGTTGGGTGGGCTTTTTTGGTTTGCTATTCAGCATTTTATAGTTTGCTATTGTGCAATTACTTCTTTTCTAATATACAATTTTTTCTTTACCAATGAGAATAAAAAAGGTGGAAGAACACGATGTTCTTCCACCTTTTGTTATTGTAGAGCTTTATGATGATTATTCATCCCAGTTCTCTGCAGCCTTACGCAAGTAAGACTTGTAGCGAACCTGAGCCATCTTCTTTGCCTCAGCGAAGAGCTCCTCAGCCTCTGTTGGGTAAGCCTTCTTAACAGAGAGGTAACGAACCTCACCGTCGAGGAAGTCTTGGAACTTATCCCACTGTGGTTCCTTAGAGTCGAGTGAGAATGGGTTCTTACCCTCTTCAGCCAACTGTGGGTTGTAACGCCACAAGTGCCAGTAACCACACTCTACAGCGCGACGCTCCTCTTCCTGTGAACGTCCCATACCACCCTTGATCTTCAAACCGTGGTTGATACATGGAGCATAAGCGATGATGAGTGATGGACCTGGATAAGCCTCAGCCTCGCGGATAGCCTTCAATGTCTGAGCATTGTCAGCACCCATAGCAATCTGAGCAACATATACATAACCGTATGTTGTAGCAATCATACCAAGATCCTTCTTGCGGATGCGCTTACCCTGAGCTGCGAACTGAGCGATAGCACCAAGAGGAGTAGCCTTAGAAGCCTGACCACCAGTGTTAGAGTAAACCTCAGTATCGATAACGAAGATGTTTACATCCTCGCCAGTAGCGATAACGTGGTCGAGACCGCCGTAACCGATATCGTAAGAAGCACCGTCACCACCGATAATCCACTGGCTACGCTTGATGAGATAGTGGTCGAGAGTCTTGAGCTCCTTGCAAATAGGGCAACCCTCGTTAGCACCAGCCTCAATCATTGGCTTCAAAACAGCAGCAAGACGCTTTGTTTCCTCTGCATCGTTCTGCTTCTCAATCCACTCCTGAGCTGCAGCCTTGAATTCTGCTGGAGTGTGCTCGCTTTCGATAGCCTGCTTGAAGAGGATTGAAACGCGCTCCTTCATCTTCTTGTTACCAAGAACCATACCGAGACCGAATTCGCAGAAGTCCTCGAACAATGAGTTGTCGAATGCAGGACCCTGACCCTTAGCGTTCTTTGTATATGGAGTAGATGGGATAGAAGCT
>HF994091.1:3552-5269 GCA_000436915.1 Prevotella sp. CAG:1092
TGAAGAACAACCGGTAGCGTTAGCGATAATCTCACGGTCACCGAAGAGCTGTGAAATCAACTTAACGTAAGGAGTCTCACCACAACCAGAGCAAGCACCAGAGAATTCGAACAATGGCTGAGCGAACTGTGAATTCTTAGGATTCAACTTGATGTCAACCAAATCCTGCTTAGAAGTTACGTTCTCAACGAGCCAATCCCAATCCTTAGCAAGCTTCTTCATATCCTCTGCGTCTGGGTTGTAAGGAACCATCTTGAGTGCCTTCTCAACCTCGCCAGTCTCCTTGTTCTTCTTGCCAGGACATACGTCAACACAGTTGCCGCATCCGAGACAGTCGAGAACAGAAGGCTCCACAACGAAGTGCATACCCTTGAGAGCAGCAGGTGCCTTCATCTCCATTGTTGGAGTGTCGATACCCTTGAGCTCGTCGTCTGTAAGAACGAATGGACGGATAGCAGCGTGAGGACAAACGAATGAACACTTGTTACACTGAGTACAGTTATCAGCATTCCATACAGGAACGAATGCAGAAACACCACGCTTCTCCCAACGAGCTGTACCATTCTGCCATGTACCATCAACGGTATCATACTTAACGAAGTCAGAAACCTTCAACAAGTCGCCAGCCTGAGCGTTGATAGGACGAACGAGGTCCTTAACGAATGCTGGAGCGTCGTCAGTCTTAACCTCATCGTCTGGAAGGTTAGCCCATGCTGGATCAACAGTAAGCTGCTTGTACTCACCACCACGGTCAACAGCAGCGTAGTTCTTGTCAACTACGTCCTGACCCTTTTTGCCATAAGACTTAACGATAGCCTTCTTCATCTGCTCTACTGCAAGGTCAACAGGGATAACCTCTGTGATGCGGAAGAATGCAGACTGGAGGATAGTGTTTGTACGGTTGCCAAGACCAATCTCCTGAGCAATCTTAGTAGCGTTGATATAGTAAACGGTGATGTTCTTCTGAGCGAATACACGCTTAACCTTGTTAGGGATGAAGTTTACCAACTCCTCGCCGTCGAAGATAGTATTCAAAAGGAATGAACCATTCTCACGGATACCACGTGTAACATCGTACATGTTCAAGTAAGCCTGAACGTGGCAAGCTACGAAGTTAGGAGTTGTAATCTGGTATGTAGAGCGGATAGGCTCGTCACCGAAACGAAGGTGTGAACATGTGAAACCACCAGACTTCTTAGAGTCGTAAGAGAAGTATGCCTGGCAGTGCTTATTGGTGTTGTCACCGATAATCTTTACAGAGTTCTTGTTAGCACCTACGGTACCATCAGCACCAAGACCGAAGAACTTAGCCTCGTAGATAGACTTTCCACCGAGAGCCATTTCCTCAACTGCAGGGAGAGATGTGAATGTTACATCGTCAACGATACCTACTGTGAAGTGGTTCTTTGGCTCTGGCAACTCGAGGTTGTTGTATACAGAGATGATCTTAGCAGGAGTGATATCTGAAGAACCAAGACCATAACGGCCACCAACGATAACTGGGCGGTTCTCCTGATCGTAGAATGCAGACTTAACGTCGAGATACAATGGCTCGCCCTCTGCTCCTGGCTCCTTAGTTCTGTCGAGAACAGCGATCTTCTTAACTGTCTTAGGAACAGCAGCGAAGAGGTGCTTAACAGAGAATGGACGATAGAGGTGTACAGAGATCATACCAACCTTCTTTCCTTCGCTTGTGAGGTAATCGATAGCCTCGCGA
>HF994091.1:5288-7720 GCA_000436915.1 Prevotella sp. CAG:1092
CTCGCGAGCAGCCTCTGTAGCAGAACCCATAAGGATAATGATGTTCTCAGCATCCTCAGCTCCATAGTAAGAGAAGCAGTGATACTCGCGACCAGTGATCTTAGAAATCTCGCCAAGATAGTGCTCTACTACATCAGGGATAGCATCGTAGTGAGAGTTGCTAGCCTCACGGTGTGTGAAGAATGTCTCTGGGTTCTCAGCTGTACCACGAGTTACAGGACGCTCTGGAGAGAGTGCACGGTCGCGGAAGTTCTTGATGTCAGCCTCGTCAACCAATGGACGGATATCTTCCATATCCATAACTTCTACCTTGTGGTACTCGTGTGATGTACGGAAACCATCGAAGAAGTTGATGAATGGTACGTGAGTCTTCAATGTTGCAAGGTGAGGAACTGCTGTAAGGTCCATAACCTCCTGAACAGAACCTGAGCAGAACATTGCGAAACCTGTCTGACGACAAGCGTAAACGTCCTGATGGTCACCGAAGATACAGAGTGAGTGAGAAGCCAAAGTACGAGCAGATACGTCGAATACACATGGGAGCAATTCGCCGGCAATCTTGTACATGTTAGGAATCATCAGGAGCAAGCCCTGAGAAGCGGTAAATGTTGTGGTGAGAGCACCAGCCTGCAATGAACCGTGAACGGCACCTGCAGCACCACCCTCAGACTCCATTTCCTGGATAGACACGTTCTGACCGAAGAGGTTCTTAGTACCCTTAGCGGCCCACTCGTCAACATGCTCCGCCATTGGTGATGACGGGGTGATAGGGTAAATCGCAGCAACCTCAGTAAACATGTAGCTTACGTGAGCGGCAGCGGTGTTACCATCACAAGTCATAAATTTCTTTTCTTTTGCCATTTTTTTATGTATAAAAGGATGATTAAAAAAATATTCTATTCAATTTGTTTTTCACTCTTTATATATATAATAATGTGTAGTATCAATATAGGAAACCAAGCAGCCAAAGAGGTATCTTGTTGCCTTGTCCTACTTCTGTATTGTACCTCGCATATATTACATCGTTGTTGAATCTTTGTTTGCCCGGGGCGTGGGCATCGCAAATTTTGAATTTAAGTTTGCCGTCTATAATGTAGTGGTTGTCTTTTCCACCTTGATTAACCTTATGATCTTTCCACAACGAGTTGACAAAGAATGTTTCCAAAACTTCTTGTCGGGTAGTGTTGTTAGGATAGATAGCATACATCAAGTTGGAGTTGTGCATCATTATCTTAGATGGCTTTTTAGGGAATTGCGCACCCACAGGATAGATGATGTTTATCAGGCGAGCATCGGCAAGATACTTAATATAGTTCATTACTGTAGCTCTACTGGTATCTATCTCTTCTGCCAGTTTGCTGATGTTTGGAGCCTTTGGACCATCGATAGCCAAGAGATAGAAAAGCTTCTTGATCTTTGCTAAATATTTTAGCTCTATCTGCTTGATAAACAAGATGTCTACTTCGATCATCATGTTCATAGTCTTGAGCAGATTCTCGGAGAAGTTTCTGTTTTCTAAGAAGAAAGGGTAGAAGCCATGATGAACGTAACTCTGAAAATATTCTGCAGGACTTGCCTTTGGCAATATCTGCTTTATTATTCTCTCATGGTCGTGAAGGATTTCGTCAAGAGTGTAAGGCTGAAAATTATTGCCAGTCTTGAGATTTAAGAATTCTCTAAATGAGAAGCCACGAAGGTTGTAGCTTTGTACTAAACCTCCGATTTCGGGATTCTCTTCCTTAAGTCTCATCACGCTTGAACCAGTAAAAATAATCTTTAGCTCAGGATACAAATCGTAGCAAGTTCGCATCTGCTGGCTCCAGTCAGGCTCTTTGAATATTTGGTCAATGAGCAATACTTTACCACCATTTTTTACAAATTCGCCTGCAAAATCTGCAATACCTCGCCCTTGGAAGTAGAAATTGTTCATGTTTACATACAGACATTTTCTGTCGTCCTTGCCAAATTTCTCCTTCGCATACTGAAGCAAAAAGGAAGTTTTGCCTACGCCACGTGTTCCCTTAATACCAATCAAGCGTGCATTCCAGTCAATCTCATCCATTAATGAACGGCGAACTGGGACATCATTGTGCTCAACAAGGTAAGCGTGTGTACGGTAAAATGCTTCCATAGAAGGTTTTGTTTCTTCGTCTAAAGTATGTTTTTTACTATTTTGCATGTCTTTATAGATGCTTTTACTGTTAGTTCTGCACCGTTTCAAAAGATTTTGCCTTTAATCTTTGCAAAGATAATACTAATTTTGATATTTGCAAAGTGTAGATTACAAAAAGTTTAATTTTTTAGTTTTTTTGCACTTTTAAATGTGTTAGATATTGCATTTGATGAAAATTGCCGTAACTTTGCATGTATGAAATTACATATTTTCAATCCAGAACACGATACCGCCTTGGCTGCTAACAAGGCGCCATTCA
>HF994091.1:7739-11257 GCA_000436915.1 Prevotella sp. CAG:1092
AACAGGGCGCCATTCACACCTCCACATGCTGCTCGTCAGCTTCATCACGACTTAGGCTTTATATCTGCCGTTTGGGCAGATGAAGGAGATTTTGTTGTTGTCGACGACAAAGAATCTGCTAAGGAGTCGTTGAAGCGAATAGGGTATGAAAGTCTAAAGTGTATTCTTGTAGAACCTCAAGATATTGCAAAGCTAAATGCTGAGCCGCTTGATGAAATCTGTGTATGGGGATGGGATAAGGCTATAAAGCGTAGACTCTCAGACTTAGGATTGGTATGTGATAATATTATGCCAACAGCCGAGCTGTTGAATCAATGGCGTATATATAGTGGTAGAGCTTGGGCTGCAGAAAATATTCTGATGCCATTAACGAATGCTGATTCTAATTTTGTTGGCTCATCAAGCGTAGCTACCTCCGTTGATGAAGCGCTTAATCCTTGTGGCTTGGAAGAGTGGGTGCTTAAGTCGCCATGGAGTTGTAGCGGACGTGGCGTACGCTATGTTACTTGCAATACTATAACATCACAATTGCAAGGTTGGGTTGCTAATACCATAAAGCAGCAGGGGTATATTATGGTAGAACCACTTTATACTAAGATTATAGACCTTGCAGCAGAATTCTATAGCGATGGAAAGGGTAGGGTGCGCTTACTTGGCTTGTCATTGTTTGAAACCAAGAATGGTGCTTATACAGGTAATATCGTAGCGCCAGAGGCTCGCAAACGTGAGGTTGTTTCAAAATATATTTCTCTTAATATTTTGGATAGAGCAATCGCTGATATTGTAAGCCTTACAAGCTCACAGTTTGATGGTACTTACAAGGGGCATTTCGGTATTGACATGATGGTTGTCGCCGATAAAGATAGAGGTTTCTCTTTGCATCCGTGCGTAGAGCTAAATCTTCGTCGCACCATGGGTTATGTAGCATTATGCTTAAACACTGCCGACGATATTCCTACAAAAGTTATGCGAATATCTATGGATAAAAAATATCGCCTCCGCATCACAGAGAGCGAAGACGATATTTGGAAATAATGTCTTTTGTTATTAAATAATGTCGTACGACCACATTAAGAATGCAAAAGTCATAACTACTAAAACGATTAATACATAGAATGTAATCTTACCCATCAGTTCCCAACGACGTTTTTCGTTTTTCATCTGTCTTCTGAACTTGTCAGCTCCATCTTCGTGATGATGATGGTGATGATGGTGATGATGGCGTTCGGGGGAGGTATTACTGCTGTATTGTCTGAGTTGAGTATCGTTCATAATCTATATATTTAAAATAATCATAGCATATTTTATTAGAATCTGAAATCTACTTCTACATCTACCATGTTGTAGTTGTGGTCAGTTTTCAAAGAGCGATCGTTGATGCGAGCAAACTCTGCACTAATTTGGAAGTTGCGGTGGAACTCATAGTCGGCACCAAATTCATATTGTGTGCGAGCCTTGCTCCAATCGGCAGTAGGTCTGTATAGGTCGTAGCGAGCCTTTACGTGAAGCTTCTTTTTGATGATTGGGGCAATAGCCAAAGCGTAGAAACCGTCTGCCTTATTGCCAAGCGGAGAAAGATTGCAATCCTTTGAATTAGCGTCGTTAGTGTTTACAAGCGACTTTGCAAAAGCCTCACCGGTAGAGTGGATGTACTCAGAGCGGAATGTCCAGTCGTTAACTACATACTCGCCACTAATAGCATATCTGTGTTGGTTAAGACTTCTTACACCTGTCTTTTCGGTTCCATCCTCTGCTGTCCATTTGCCATCGCGAGCGTAAGAGCCTTCCCATCCGAATACACCAATGCGCATTCCCTTTACAGGCATCACCCATACGCCACCGATAATATCCTTGCGCTGGTCAACATCCTTTACGTTGATGCCCTGACCATTGTATACTCCTACCTGATAGTGGAGAAGTTCACGACCAGCAGCATTCTTTACAATATCGCCTTGGAATTGTACACCAATATCGCGACCATTGCTTGCGTGACCACCTGCACGGTCTGAGAAACCTGCCAATTTTGATACGTTCTGTGAGTAGCTCATGAAGCCCTGGTCTACAGGGTGCATAGGGTTTTCAAAAGTGAAAGCACGCTTAAACTGACCTACCTTTACTCTGAAAGCCTTGTATTTTTGCCATTCAGCAAACAAGTCTACAACTCTTGGCGAGCTACCCAAAGTAGATGTGTTACCATTGAATTGTATCTGCGCTTTCCAATAGAAATCTTGTACAACTCTTCCTTCAAGCGAAAGACGCAACATTCTAAGGTTGAAAGAGTTAGACTCTTTGCCTTCTTGGTTGTTCGCCTGGTATTGTACCATTCCGTAACCAGAAAGCTTTACATTGTTTATCCATGCAGGAATAGCGTCTTGAGCTATACTGCAAGCAGCAGACATTAATAAAAATGCTGAAACAAATATTTTCTTCATGTTTAAATTGGTAATTATATTTCTTTGCAAATTTAATAATAAATTATGATATAGGAAAAGAAAAATCTTAAAATCCTTTATGATAATAAAAGTTTTTTATACTTTTGTAGGTGCTAATATAAAATAAGAACGTATACATATTATATATAGATGAAAAAACTAACTTCTCCTTGGGCGTGGATTCCAACCCTCTATTTCGCAGAGGGAATACCGTACGTTGCTGTGATGACCATTTCTGTGATTTTGTATAAGCAGATGGGACTTAGCAATGCTGACATAACATTTTATACTTCTTGGCTATATCTGCCATGGGTAATAAAACCGTTGTGGAGTCCACTTGTAGACCTCGTAAAGACTAAAAGGTGGTGGATACTCATAATGCAACTACTCATAGGAGCTGCATTAGGAGGCGTAGCCTTCACCATTCCTACCAATTTTTGGCTTCAAGGAACATTGTTCTTCTTTTGGATAATGGCATTCTCGAGCGCTACTCATGATATAGCTGCTGATGGTTATTATATGATAGCTCTTGATGAGCATGAACAATCGTTGTTTGTAGGTATTCGTAGCACCTTCTATCGTTTGGCAACAATTATTGGCTCTGGCGTTCTCGTAATGATTGCCGGTGCTTTGCAAGAACGATTTGGACAGTCTATTCCGCTGTCGTGGAGTCTGATGTTTTATGGTGCATGTGCTCTGTTAGTTGCTCTTTGGCTTTGGCATAGTGCTGTGTTGCCAAGGGTTAAAGATGGTGCAACTACAGTCGTTCCTGTAGGCAAAAAACAATGCTTGGAACCCGAAGCAGAGCAGAAGAGTATGTTGGGCCTAATTGTAGATTTCTTCACTAAATTCCCAGTGAAAGAAACCGTCATAGGTATTTTGTTTATGTTGCTTTATCGTATGCCAGAAGGATTGTTGGCAAAAGTTTCAGCCTTGTTTCTTGTTGACAATACTGCCGTTGGAGGTTTGGGACTTACCGCCGAGCAATATGGTTTGGTGCAAGGTACCGTTGGTGTTATCGGACTAACCCTTGGCGGTATTATTGGAGGTATATGCGCAGGTGTTGGTGGCTTAAAGAAATGGTTG
>HF994091.1:11298-15399 GCA_000436915.1 Prevotella sp. CAG:1092
TTGCGCCATCACTTTGCCTGATGCTGTCTACATTTATCTAAGCTATTGCCAGCCAGATAATTTGTATATTGTCAATGCCTGCGTTTTTGTAGAGCAGTTTGGCTATGGCTTTGGTTTTACTGCCTATATGCTCTATCTTATTTACTATAGTCGTGGCAACTATAAAACATCCCACTATGCACTCTGCACGGCATTTATGGCTCTTTCGATGATGATACCTGGCTTGTTTGCCGGACAGCTGCAAGAAGCTGTTGGTTATCAGTCGTTTTTCCTAATAGTCATGGCTTGCTGCATTGTAACTTTTATTATGGCAGCGCTAATCAAGATTGATCCCGAATTCGGTAAAAAGAAGTAGGATGATGAAAGGCTAAATATCAATATCTGACTATCAAATATTGATATTTAGCCTTTATATTTACTTCCTTATAATCATCTATTTTTTAAGGTAAAACAGGCGATAAATTGCATTGCCTGTACCAGCTTAGTGTTACTGGAGTGTAAGCAAGGTGATACTCCAGTACCAGCGGGCTGAAACTGCAGTACCAGCTTAGCTGCATTAAAATCGGTACTGGGAGACTATGTAAAAGGAGCTTGTTTTGATGTTGTTGTTTGCAATAATTAAATTAATCTCTTACCTATTTTAATATAATTTATGTGCTATCTTTTGCCTTAATATTAATAATGTTGTACTTTTGCACGTAAAATAAAAAATAGAACAAAGTAGAACTATAATAAAACACATTATCATGGCAGAATCTATTGATATCCGTGAATTGAACATTAGAATAGAACAGCAGAGCGGCTTCGTTACTAATCTCGTAGCTGGCATGGATAGAGTTATTGTTGGACAGAAACACCTTGTTGACTCTCTCCTTATTTCACTTCTTAGCGATGGTCACATCCTTCTTGAAGGTGTTCCAGGTTTGGCTAAGACTTTGGCTATTAAAACCTTGGCACAACTCATTGATGCCGATTATTCTCGTATACAGTTTACTCCTGACCTTCTTCCTGCCGACGTTGTAGGTACTATGATTTATTCTCAGAAAGAGGAGAAGTTTCAGGTAAAGAAGGGCCCTGTGTTTGCTAACTTCGTGTTGGCAGACGAAATCAACCGTGCTCCAGCTAAGGTGCAGAGTGCTTTGCTCGAGGCTATGCAGGAACATCAGGTTACTATCGGTGAACAGACATTCTCGCTTCCAAATCCATTCCTCGTGATGGCTACTCAGAACCCTATAGAGCAGGAAGGTACTTACCAGTTGCCAGAGGCACAGGTAGACCGTTTTATGCTCAAGGTGATTATCGATTATCCTACACTTGAAGAAGAAAAACTCATTATTCGCAATAATATCAAGGGCACATCGCCTGTGGTTACACCTGTTACAACAGCAAGCGAGATAGTAAAGGCTCGTGAGGTGGTAAATCAGGTTTATCTCGACGAAAAGATTGAGCAGTATATTGCCGACATCGTGTTTGCTTCTCGTTATCCAGAGCGCTATCAGCTTGCAGAATTGAAGGATATGATTACCTTCGGTGGAAGTCCTCGTGCCAGCATCAACCTTGCTAAGGCTGCTCGTGCTTACGCCTTTATCAAACATCGTGGCTATGTGGTTCCTGAAGATGTTAGAGCTGTGGCTCACGACGTGATGCGCCATCGTATTGGTCTGTCGTATGAGGCTGAGGCAAGCAATGTAACAAGCGAAGAAATCGTTTCAAGCATCATCAATAAGGTGCAAGTGCCTTAATGAGAGAAGAGTGAAGAATGAAGAGTGAATAATTATGGATACACAAGAAATCTTAAAGAAAGTCAGGAAGATTGAGATAAAGACACGCGGATTGAGCCAAAACATTTTTGCAGGTCAGTATCATTCTGCCTTCAAGGGTAGGGGAATGGCTTTCTCTGAGGTTAGGGAATACCAGTTTGGCGACGACGTTCGAGATATTGACTGGAATGTCACAGCTCGCTTTCATCGTCCTTTTGTTAAGGTGTTTGAAGAAGAGCGTGAACTTACTGTGATGCTCTTAATAGATGTTTCTGGTTCGCTCGACTTCGGTACCACTAAGCAGATGAAGCGAGATATGGTGACTGAGATTGCAGCCACTCTTGCTTTTAGTGCTATTCAGAACAATGATAAGATAGGTGTTATATTCTTCTCAGACCGTATCGAGAAATATATTCCTCCTCAGAAGGGTCGCAAACATATATTATATATTATTCGCGAGATGCTCAACTTTGAGCCTCAGAGCAAAAAGACCGATTTGAGTATGGCTTTCGAGTATCTGACAAGAGTGATGAAGCGCAGATGCACAGCCTTTGTGCTTAGCGACTTCTATCAGCGTGGCGACTTCTTGAAACCATTACAGATAGCAAACTCTAAGCACGACTTGGTGGCTATACAGGTCTACGACCCATTGGCAAAACGATTGCCGGATGTAGGCTTGCTAAAGGTTAAGGATGGCGAGACAGGTCATGAGATGTATATCGACACTTCGTGCAAGAAACTTCGTATGGCACATGCCAAATACTGGATGCAGAAGGAGGGCGAACTGAAGCAGACCTTTGCTAAGAGTAAGGTAGACTGGACGAGCGTAGCCACCAACGAAGACTATGTAAAGGCTATGATGCTTTTGTTTGCGCACCGCAACTAACATTGATTTAAGAAATGAAAACTATTTCAAGAATATTCTCGTATTTGCTGCTGTTGACTGCATGTGTGGTGTCGGAAAAGGCATCAGCGCAAGTGTCGGTACAAGCAAATATGGATTCTATCGAGATATTGATTGGCGAGCAGGCTCACATGTTTGTAGAGGTTACTGCCAAGAAGGGTGCAGCCATCTCGTGGCCGGAACTCAAGCCTAATACTTATCTCGTGCCTGGTGTAGAAATCGTGGATATTACCAATGCTGACACTTCAGCGTTGGACAACGATATGGTGAAAGTAGTTCGCAAGCTTACCCTAACTTCTTTCGACAATAAGCTTTATCCTATACCAGGAATGAAGGTTAAAGTGAATGGTAAGCAATATGCTGCTAACACTTTGGCGCTTAAAGTGTTGACAGTAGATGTTGATACCGTTCATCCAAACCAGTTTTATCCACCAAAGGATGTTCAAGACAATCCCTTTATGTGGAGCGATTGGAGTGGGGTGATAGCTGTTGGCGTGTTGTTATGGTTGCTTGTAGTTGCTATGATTTATCTATTGGTACGTCTGAAGCAAAACAAGCCTATTATCACTCATATCAGAATCGTTAAGCGTGTGCCTGCTCATCAGAAAGCTCTTAATGCTATTGACAAGATTAAGGCCGACCACATGCAGACAAGCGAAGATCAGAAGACTTACTACACTCAGCTTACCGACACCCTTCGACAGTATATCCAGGAGCGTTTCGGATTCTCGGCTAAGGAGATGACTTCGTCAGAAATCATCGACCGCCTACAGAGCAATGGCGACAAGACTATGATTGACGAATTGCGCGAACTCTTTACTACTGCCGACTTGGTGAAGTTTGCCAAGCATTCTACGCTTATCAACGAAAACGATATGAACCTCGTGAATGCCATCAACTTCATCGACCAAACAAAGGTTGAGGGACAGCCTACCGAGGAGCGCATAGTGCCACAGCTTAGCGAAAACGAGCAGAAGCAACGTTCTGTGAGAATCACCATCAAGGGCTTGCTCTATGGCTTGGCTGTGATGATAGTTTTGGCAGTTGCTTATGTGGCATATAACTTGTATTCACTTTTGAACTAAACGTACAATGGAATTTGCTAATAAAGAATATTTCCTGCTTCTGTTATTGTTGATTCCATATATATTATGGTATTTCCTTGATAACAAGAAAAAGGAACCAACATTGAGAATGAGCGACACCTTCGCTTACCTTTATGCTCCAAAGAGCTGGAAGGTGAGGTTGGTGCATCTACCAATGGTGTTGAGATGTATTGTCTTCTCATTGGTAGTGATAGTATTGGCTCGTCCTCAAACTCAGAACTCTTGGGGTAGTCGTACAGTAGAAGGTATTGACATTATGCTTGCTATGGACGTTTCTACATCTATGCTTGCTGAAGATTTGCGACCAAACCGTATGGAAGCTGCTAAGGAC
>HF994091.1:15444-23934 GCA_000436915.1 Prevotella sp. CAG:1092
GCCGTCCTACCGACAATATCGGTCTTACCATCTTTGCAGGCGAGTCGTTTACTCAATGTCCAATGACCACCGACCATGCCAGCTTGCTCAACCTGCTGCAGAATGTTCGTACCGATATGGCAGCTATGGGACTTATCGAGGATGGTACTGCCATTGGTATGGGATTGGCTAATGCCGTTAGCAGATTAAAGGATTCCAAGGCTAAGAGCAAGGTGGTAATCTTGCTTACTGATGGTTCTAACAACCGTGGCGACATTTCTCCTATCACAGCGGCGCAGATAGCTAAGAGCTTGGGCATCAGAGTGTATACTATTGGTGTAGGAACCAATAAGGTGGCACGCTACCCAATGCCAGTAGCTGGTGGCGTGCAGTATGTTAATATCCCTGTAGAGATTGACAATAAGACTCTCTCAGAGATAGCTGCACTTACTGATGGTAACTTCTATCGAGCTACAAACAACAAGGAACTGCAACAAATTTACCACGATATCGACAAACTCGAAAAGAGCAAGATGAACGTTAAGAAGTTCTCTAAGCGATATGAGGCTTATCAGCCATTTGCTTTGGTTGCTGTGTTGTTGTTGCTGTTAGAGATTTTGTTGCGCAATACTGTTTTAAGGAGAATACCTTAAGCATCATAAAATAAATTGATTATGCTGAGATTTGAAGATCCTATATACCTATATATGTTGTTGGCAGTACCAGCCTTGGTATTGCTGCGACTTGCTTTGTGGCGCATAAGGAAAAAGAAGCTGAATGCTTTGGGCGACTATGCTTTGCTCAAGCAACTGATGCCTGATGTTTCGAAGTATCGCCCTACGGTGAAGTTCTATCTGCTTGTTGCTGCCTACACTATGTTGGTGTTGCTGCTTGCACGTCCGCAGATGGGAAGCAAGATATCGCGCGAGAAACGCAACGGCATTGAAGCCATCATTTGTTTGGATATCTCGAACTCTATGCTGGCGCAGGATGTAGTGCCAAGCCGATTAGACAAGTCGAAGATGATGATAGAAAACCTTATCGACAACTTTACCAACGATAAGATTGGTCTTGTGGTTTTTGCAGGCGATGCCTTTGTGCAGCTTCCTATCACCAGCGACTATGTTTCGGCTAAGATGTTTCTTTCTAATATCGACCCTTCGCTTATTGCTACTCAGGGTACAGATATTGCTCGCGCCATAGATATGGCAACAAAGAGTTTTACCAAGCAAGATAAAGTGGGTCGCGCCATTATCGTTATTACCGATGGCGAAGACCATGAGGGTGGAGCCAAAGAAGCTGCAGCCGCTGCTTATAAGAAAGGTATCAACGTGTTTGTGCTTGGTATTGGCGACCCTAAGGGTTCACCTATCCCAATGGCAAATGGTGGATATATGACCGACTCGCGAGGCGAAACTGTGATGTCGGCATTGAATACACAGATGTGTCGAGAGATTGCTCAGGCAGGTAGTGGCACATATATTCATGTAGACAATACAAGCGATGCACAAGAAGATTTGAACGAAGGTTTGACAAAGCTGCAGCGTGGCGAAACAGACTCTGTTATTTACAGCGAGTTTGATGAACAATTTCAGGCTTTCGGCATTCTTGTAATATTGCTTCTCATAATAGAAGTATGCCTGTTGGAAGTTAAGAATCCAACTCTTGGAAAGATAAAACTATTCAAAAGAAAATAACGCTTGGTTGCGATAATGCCATCAATACGTTTGATAGTTTATTTGTTAAAGATTTATATTAGATTATGTTAAAGATCTACTCATATTTATATAAGAGCGTCATGCTGTTGCTGATGTCGGCATTTGCACTCACAGCATCTGCACAAGCCGATCGTAAGTTTATTCGTAATGGAAACAGACTATATCGTCAACAGCAGTTTGCTAAGGCAGAAGCTGAATATCGCAAGGCTCTGTCGGCAAACTCACGCAACACTCAGGCTTCTTACAACCTTGGTTGTGCACTATTGCAGCAGCAGAAAGACTCGGCAGCAATTGCTCAGTTTGAGAATGCTGGCAAAGCAGAAACAAGCAAGCGCCGTAAGGCTATGGCTTACCATAACATGGGTGTGATTTGCCAGAAGCATCAGATGTTTTCTGAGGCTATTGAGGCTTATAAGGAGAGCTTGAGAAATAATCCTTCTGACAATGAGACAAGATACAACCTTGAGCTTTGTCGCCGACAGCTGAAGAATCAGAAGAAGAACGACAAGAATCAAAATAAAAAAGAAGATAAGAATAAAGACAAGCAAAAAGAGCAACAGCAAAAACAAAATAAACAAAAGAACGACAAGCAACAGAAGCAGCAGCAACCTCAACAACAGATGAGCAAAGAGAATGCTGAACAAATGCTTAATGCTGCAATGCAGGAAGAGAAGGCTACACAGCAGAGGTTAAAGCAGAAGCAACAGCAGCCACAACGTCGTAAACTTGATCAAAACTGGTAATTTGCTAATGAGTATGAAAAGAAGTAGTATATTTCTTATATGTCTATTTATTGCCTGTGCATGCTTTTCGCAGGTTATCCGTGTGTCGACTCCTTCGAGAGTGGAGGCGGGAGAAAACTTCCGTGTCTCTTTCAAGGTGACAACACAAGATGTTGACGATTTCCGTTCCGGATTACATTCTACTGATGTTGTAGAGGTGATAGCAGGTCCTTACACCTCTTCTGAGTCAAGTTTCCAGATGGTGAATGGTCATACTTCGTCATCATCGTCGATTACGTACACTTATACTTTGTATGCTGCAAAGAGTGGCGTATACAATATTCCTGCAGCACACGCAAGGGTAGGCGGCAAGCAGATTTCTTCAAGACCTGCTAAGGTGACTGTGGTTGGTTCGGCACAAGGACGTGGCAACAATTCACCAAAGATGCACGAAGATGACAACTATCCGCCACATATGAAGGTTGCAGGAAGTGCAATCTCGGGTAGAGACCTGTTTATAAAGGTTAGCGCCAATAAGAGGAAGGTGTATGAGCAGGAGCCTATCTTGCTCACATATAAGGTTTATACTCTCGTTGACCTGACACAGCTCGAAGGTAAGATGCCTGAGCTCACAGGTTTCCATACTCAGGAAATACCTTTGCCACAGCAGAAGAGTTTCCATATCGAACGAGTTAATGGTAAACCATATCGTACTGTTACTTGGAGTCAGTATGTGATGTATCCTCAGATGACAGGAAAAATGGAGATTCCAAGCATCTCCTTCAAGGGTATCGTGGTTCAGCAGAATCGTTCGGTAGATCCTTTCGAGGCTTTCTTTAATGGTGGTTCTGGTTATGTAGAGGTGAAACGTAATATCGTGGCTCCTTCTATCAAGATTGATGTATTGCCATTACCACATAAACCTGCCAACTTCTCGGGTGGAGTGGGTAAGTTTAATATTTCTGCTCAGCTTAATAAGAATGAACTAAAGGCTGGCGACCCATTGTCGCTAAGAATCGTTGTGGGTGGTATTGGCAACTTGAAACTCATCAAGCAGCCTGTTGTAAACTTCCCTAAGGATTGGGACAAATATGATCCAAAGGTAACTGATAAGACTAAGCTTACTTCCAACGGTCTTGAGGGCAACATGATTTATGATATTCTTGCTGTGCCTCGCAATCAGGGGCATTATACAATCCCGCCTGTAGAGCTTACTTATTATGACACATCGCTCAATCAATACAAGACTATAAAGACTCAAAGCTTTGAGATTGAAGTGGCAAAGGGCGATGGTTCGCGCTCTTCTGTTGTAGACTACAGCAAAGATCAGCCTAAGGATATCAAGGATATTAAGAAGGGAGAAGCTGAATTACATTCTGTAGACAATTTCTTCTTTGGTTCCGTTGGCTACTTGATGTCGCTATTAATTCCTTTTGCAGCATTTGTGGCTTTGCTCGTAATATTCCGCAATCGTGCTATCGATAATGCCGACTTAGTGAAGATGAAAGGTAAGAAGGCTAACAAGATTGCAACTAAGCGTTTACGTCAGGCAAACAAGCTGATGCTTGCAGGAAAGACAAACGAATTTTACGATGAGGTGTTGCGTGCACTTTGGGGTTATGTAGGCGACAAGCTAAATATGCCAGCCGAGAAACTCTCGCGCGAAAATATCTCAGAGAAATTGCAGTCGCATAATGTTGACGACAATACTATTAGCAAGTTCCTTAGTGCCATCGATGATTGCGAGATGATGCGATTTGCTCCTGGCGACCCAGAGGGAAATATGAATAAGACATTTGAGAGTGCTATGACTGCTATCATGGAGATAGAAAATGTTATGAAGAAGAAATCTAACAAGGCAAAAGTTTCTGGCTTTTCTTTCGTATTGATGATTCTTATGCTCATGCCATTGTCGGCAAATGCTATAACTAAGCAGAATGCTGACGATGAATATGCAAAGGGCAACTATCAGCAGGCAATAAAGGATTATCAAGAGATATTGAAGGCAGGAGTGTCGTCAGAGATTTATTATAATCTTGGAAATGCTTATTATCGCACAGATAATATCACTCAGGCTTTGCTCGCTTATGAGCGTGCTTTGCAACTATCGCCTGGCGACAACGACATTCGTTTCAATCTTCAGTATGCACGATCAAAGACTATTGATAAGATAACACCTGAGACAGAGATGTTCTTTGTGACATGGTATAATTCGCTGGTCAATTTCACAAGCGTTGACCGTTGGGCTAACACAGCTATCGTCTCTATTGTAATGGCTTTGTTGCTAATATTGGTATTCTTGTTTGCTCCACAGATGTGGGCACGCAAATCGGGATTCTATGGCTCTGCAGTCTTCTTGCTGTTGTTTGCTTTTGCCAATCTCTTTGCATTCCAGCAGAAGCATGAGTTAGAGACAAAGCAAGGAGCAATCGTAATTGCGCCAACAGTGAATGTAAAGAAAACTCCTGCTGCTTCGGGTACTGACGTCTTCGTTATCCACGAGGGTACACGTGTAGACATCACAGATAGAGGTATGAAACAATGGAGAGGTGTCAAACTTGCCGATGGCAGAGAGGGATGGCTCAAGACTTCGCAAATAGAGGAAATATAATATACCACAGGTATGCAGACATTAATAGATTTTGATTCCCAATTATTCATGATGCTCAATGGTAGCGACTCGTCGTTCGTTGATGGCATCATGATGGTAATCACCAACGGCATTACTTGGATTCCGTTGTATATTGCTCTGTTATTGTTGGTGATTAAAAACAACGAGTCGATGGCGCAGATTGTTATCTTTACATCTTGTGCCATAGGTTGCGTATTGCTTTCCACTATAGCAGCCGACTTCATAGCAAAACCTTTGGTTGAACGCTGGCGACCATCGAGCGACCCTTGGATAAAATATGCAGTAGATGTAGTCGACGACTATCGCCCAGGCAAATATGGTTTCTTCTCTGCTCATGCTGCCAACACCTTCTCGTTGGCGTTGTATTTTAGTCTATGGGTAAAGAACAGACTATTCTCTTTTGCCATGATATCATGGTCGTTGCTGAATTGCTATTCGCGAATTTACCTTGGTGCTCACTATCCTTCTGATGTTGTGGTAGGCTTGTTGGTTGGTGCTGTCATTGCAGTATTGTTTTATCTGCTTAGTCGCAAACTGTTTTTTAAGATAAGTTCCAATTTTAATTATGTATCAACTCAATATTCTGCTACAGGTTATAGTGTTACCGATATTGACATGGTGCTCACAGTGATTGGCTTCCTTTATATATTGATTATAATAATTCCGCTGTTATAAACAATCGCAGCAATAAAAGAAATTATGTTATTCTGAAATCATGGAAACAAAACATATTCATATTAGTGATTACAACTACGACTTGCCAGACAGTCGTATAGCAAAATTCCCTGTTTCGCCTCGCGACACAAGTAAGTTGCTTGTTTATCGTCATGGCGAAATATCTGACGATATATTCTATAATCTTCCTAAATATCTGCCTCAGAAATCGCTCATGGTATTTAACAATACCAAGGTGATTCAGGCACGCATGCACTTCCGCAAAGAGACGGGAGCTTTGATAGAGGTGTTCCTTATGGAACCTGCTGCGCCAACAGATTATGAGCTGATGTTCCAAACTCGTGGCGAATGCTCATGGCTGTGTATGGTTGGCAATTTGAAGAAATGGAAGGAAGGTTCGCTCGTGCGCAATTTTGATGTTGCTGGCTCTACCATCAACTTCAAAGCCACAATGCGTAGAGATATCATCGACACAAAGAGTGGGGGTACAAACTATTGGGTAGACTTCGCATGGAATAATCCTCTGGTGTCGTTTGCCGAGATTCTTGATGCTGTTGGTGAGTTGCCAATTCCTCCTTATTTGAATCGTGAAACTCAAGATAGCGATAAGACGACTTACCAGACTGTTTATTCAAAGATAAAGGGTAGTGTGGCTGCACCTACTGCAGGCTTACATTTCACCGACAAGGTGCTTGCTGCCATTGATGCTGCTGGTGTTCGTCGTGAAGAATTAACTTTGCATGTTGGTGCCGGAACCTTTAAGCCTGTGAAGAGCGAGGAGATTGATGGTCATACCATGCATACAGAAAACGTTTGTGTGCGCAGAGACACTCTCCAGACTTTGCTCGACTATGATTGTTGTGCCATTGCTGTTGGCACTACGAGTGTGCGTACCCTTGAGAGCTTGTATTATATGGGTGTGAAATTGGAGGCAAACCCTGATGCTGCAGAGGAAGATTTGCATGTCTGCCAATGGGAGCCATACGAAAAAGCTGATGGTACTCCCGTTGATGGTAACCTCATTGATGGTATTACTCCTCAGAAAGCAATTTCTAACATCATAGCATGGCTCGACAAGAATAATCTCAAGACTCTACATTCAAGTACTCAGATTATCATTGCTCCAGGTTATGAATATAAGATAGTGAAGGTTTTGGTAACAAACTTCCATCAGCCTCAGTCTACGCTTTTGCTTCTCGTGAGCGCATTCCTCAAAGGCGATTGGCGTAATGTCTACGACTATGCCCTCTCTCACGATTTCCGCTTTCTAAGCTATGGCGATAGTTCAATCCTCATCCCGTAGTAAGTGAAGAGTGAAGAACGAAGAGTGAAGAATCTAAGTGAAGAGTGAAGAACGAAGAACAAAGAGTGGAAAACGAAGAACGAAGAGCTAAGAATAGGGTTGGGTTCGTCGCAGCTTGGCTGCGTCGCTTTCGCTATCCCTTTCCCTTTCCCTTTCCCTTCCCAATTTTAAAACCTTAAAACAGAAAGAAACATGAAAATAGGAGATAAAGTTAGATTTCTCAGCGAAATGGGAGGCGGCAAAGTTGCTGGCTTCCAAGGTAAAGATATTGTGTTGGTAGAAGACGAAGATGGCTTCGAAATTCCAATGCGCATAAATGATGTTGTTGTGGTACAGAGCGACGATTACAACTCTCGCAATGCTCTCACAGCAAAGATGCAGCAAGCTGAAAGCAAGCAGCAGGCTATGAGCGATGGTCGCTCTATCAAGGCTATGATGCATGCAGGACAGGAAGATGTTGCCAACGAAGCATCGGCTGCAGAGTTTGATACTGTTGACCTCGACAAGGAGATTACCTATCGTGCGCCTGTAGAAGAGCGCAAAGGTGGCAACTTGCTTACCGCTTGCTTGGCTTTCGTTCCTGTCAACATCAACGAGATGACAACAACTCGTTTCGACCTCTACTTTGTCAACGACTCCAATTATTTCATCAACTATGTAATGCTTACTGCCGATGGTGCCAACTGGTCAGTATTTTCACAGGGCGAAGTTGAGCCAAACACCAAGGCTTACATAGAGGAAATAGGCAAAGAAGACCTCGACTCTTTATCGCGTGTTAGCATCCAAATGTTTGCTTATAAGCGCGAAAAGTCGTTTGTCTTAAAGCCTGCTATCGATGTTCAGTTCCGTATTGATGGTGTTAAATTCTATAAGCTTCACACCTTTACTGAAAACATCTATTTCGAGTCGCCAGCTCTTATATATAATATTGTAGAGAACGACCAACCTATTCGTTCGCTCGTTGTTGATGCTAAGAAGTTGAAGCAAGAGATGTATAAGTCGGCAAATGTTGATGCAAACACCAACTTGCAAGCTGATAATGGCAATAATGATGGCTACGTGCGTCGCTATGACGATGGCAAGAAGCATGGCAACCCATTCATCGTGAAGCGTCGTGGCGATGAGGATGTGGTTGTTGTCGACCTTCATATCGACTCATTGCTCGATTCTACTACCGGTATGACTTCTGCTGACATTCTTAATTATCAGATGACAAAATTCCGTGAAACGCTTGCTCAATATAAGAATAAGAAGCAACAGCGCATCGTTTTCATCCATGGTAAGGGCGAGGGCGTGTTGCGACGTGCTATTGTCAACGACCTACAATATCGTTACAAGCACTACATCTATCAGGATGCCAGCTTCCAGGAATATGGATATGGTGCCACACAGGTTACGATTAAATAATATAAACTATCAATACTACGCTTTATGCAATACGGATTTATTAAAGTGGCAGCA
>HF994091.1:24015-35707 GCA_000436915.1 Prevotella sp. CAG:1092
CTAATAGCGCAAGCCGAAGGGCAGGGAGTAGAGATTATCACATTCCCTGAACTCTGTCTTACAGGCTACACTTGTCAAGACCTATTCCGTCAAGAACTTCTCTTGCAAGCTTCTGAGACTGCAATCTTTCAGTTGCTTGATTTCACTCGCAAGTTGCGTGTCATCTCTATCGTGGGTTTGCCACTTGCTGTTGGCGACTTACTTCTGAATTGTGCTGTAGTCATCCAGGCTGGCCAGGTTATGGGTGTTGTGCCTAAGACTTACCTTCCTAACTATTCCGAATTCTATGAGAAGCGTTGGTTCTCGTCGGCTCAAGACCTTCGTGCTGCTGAGGTTCGTGTTGCAGGCAACAAGATACCTATTTCTTCCGACCCTCTGATATTCTGCACTTCAGATGGCGTGAAATTTGGTATCGAGATTTGCGAAGATGTTTGGGCTCCAACTCCTCCAAGTAATCATCTTGCTCTCGCAGGAGCTGATATCATCTTCAACCTTTCTGCAAGCAACGAACTTATTGGTAAGCGCCACTATCTTATGAGCCTCTTGAAACAGCAGAGTGCTCGTACCATTACAGGCTACGTTTATGCTTCTGCAGGATTCGGTGAGAGTACTCAAGATCTTGTCTATGGTGGTCATGCTTTTATTTACGAGAATGGTTCTTTGCTTGCTGAGGGACAGCGTTTCGCAATGGAAGATCAGCTTATCACCACTCAGATTGACGTAGAGCGTCTGCGTGGCGATCGTCGTGCAAATACCACTTACACCAATGCTCAGCGTAGCATGATAGGCACCAACATTCGTCTTGTTGACATGCATTCTGCTTGCCAACGCGATTTTGTTCTCGAGCGTGAGGTTGATCCACAGCCTTTCATTCCAAAGGACAGCAATATGCAGGCGTCGTGCCAAGAAATCATCGACATCCAGTCTATGGGTCTTGTTAAGCGTCTTGTGCATACTTCTTGCAAGAGAGTTATCATAGGTATTAGTGGTGGCTTGGATTCTACACTTGCCTTGCTCGTCTGCGTTCGTGCTTTCGACAAGTTGCAACTACCTCGCAAGGGTATCATCGGTGTCACGATGCCAGGCTTCGGCACTACCGACCGTACTCACAATAATGCTGTAGACCTTATGAATTCTCTTGGAGTAACATCCTACGAGATTTCTATTGCCAAGAGTGTAATGCAGCATTTCGAGGATATTGGTCACGATCCTAATATTCATGATATTACCTACGAGAATTCGCAGGCTCGTGAGCGTACGCAGATTCTTATGGACCTCAGCAATAAGTTTGGTGGCATGGTTATTGGTACTGGCGACCTTTCGGAACTTGCTTTGGGTTGGGCTACTTACAATGGCGACCACATGTCGATGTATGGTGTTAATGCAAGTGTGCCAAAGACTCTCATCAAGCATCTCGTATTCACTATTGCCGACGAGCTCGACGAAGCTTCTGCCAAGACGCTCCACGACATCGTCGACACTCCAATCAGTCCTGAACTCATCCCTGCAAACGAAAATGGAGAAATAGAGCAGAAGACTGAAGACCTCGTGGGTCCATACGAACTCCACGACTTCTTCCTTTACTATTTCCTTCGTCATGGTTTCCGTCCAAAGAAAATTCGCATCCTTGCCAACAAGGCATTCGAAGGTAAGTTTACCGACGAGGTTATTCTCCATTGGCTTAAGATATTCTGCCGCCGCTTCTTTGCTCAGCAGTTCAAACGTAGCTGTCTGCCTGACGGACCAAAGGTAGGTAGTTGTAGCCTTAGCCCTCGTGGCGATTGGCGCATGCCTTCTGATGCAGCAAATGCTTTGTGGTTACAAGATTTAGAATAAACAACTTAGTTTCAAAATCAAAGTATAAAATAAAAAAACGACCTTGGTGTTTATAATCACAAACATCAAGGTCGCTCTTTTTTACCCTTTACCTTTTTACCTTTTTACCCTTTTACCCTTTTAATAACTTTCGCAGGATTGCCCACAGCAACAACTCCTGATGGCACATCCTTCACCACCACGCTTCCAGCTCCTATTGTCACGTTGTCGCCAATAGTTACACCAGGCAGAATAGTTGTTGACCCACCAATCCAAACATTGTTGCCTATAGTTACAGGTCGTGCCCATTCGTTGCGAGAGTTACGTTCCGTTGGGTCTGTGCTGTGGCAAGCAGTATAGATACTCACGTTAGGACCGATGAAGCAGTCGTCGCCAATAGTTACGTAAGCTTCATCGAGCACCACGAGGTTGAAGTTAGCAAAGAATCTTTTGCCTACGCGAATATGCTTACCATAGTCGCAATAGAATGGTTGGTTTACGAAGGTGTCGTCGTCGCTCTTACCAAGAATCTGCTGTATCTTCTCGTTTCGCTCTTTCAACTTCGTTGGGCGTATTTGGTTGTATTCCCAGCAAGCATCCTTACATTCATTAAGCAACACAATTAGTTCATCGTCGGCAGCAAAATATTCTTCGCCAGCGAGCATCTTCTCGTATTCTGTATTCATATATTTGATATAATATCATGAATGCCTAAACCACCATAGCGGCATTAGGCATTCATTATTTGTATCATTTTTATTCTTTTACCAAGCAAGCGTCGAGCATGTCGGTAATGGCTTGCTTATCCAGTTTCTGACCAATAAACACAAGCTTCTGCATGCGGTCGCCGTAGCGCTCATCCCAGTCGCGCACCAATCCTGGTTCGCGCTTCATAAGGTCTGCCAACTCGTCAGCAGGCATTGTCGCATACCATTGTCCTGCATTTGTTAGCTTCACCTGTCGTCCAGCCTGTTCAAACAAATAGCAAGTCTGCTGCTCATCGTTGAAATAGCAGATCCCCTTGCAGCGAATAATGTTCTTTGGCCATAAGCGAGCTACGAAGTCGTCGAATCTGCCAAGATACATTGGCTGTCTACGATAGTATACAAATGTGCCAATACCATACTCCTCAACTTCGCCACCTTCGTGGTCGTGGTCATGATGGTGGTGGTGATGATGGTGCTCGTGTTCATCCTCATGGTCGTGATGATGCTCCTCCTCATCGTGATGATGCTCCTCCTGCTCCTCCTCATCGTGATGCTTCTCAATCTCGCTAATCCATGTTGCTGAAGTCGCTACCGAGTTGAAGTCAAACATATTGGTGTTGATAATCTTGTCGAGGTCTACATCTCCATAGTCGCAATCTATGATTTCAGCCTTTGGCTGCAAACCACGAATAATCTGATGAAGCTTTTCGCGGTCTGCAGGCGAAACCTCACTTGCTTTATTCAGCAGAATCATGTTGCAGAATTCTATCTGTTCTATCAGCAAGTTCTCGATGTCGTCTTCCTCAAGATTCTTTTTCAGTAGGTCGTTTCCGCCATCAAATTCGTCGAGCATACGCAGAGCATCCACCACAGTTACTATGCAGTCGAGCTTCGCAATGCCATGCTGTATGAATTCTGGTCCCATCGAAGGGTACGAGCAAATGGTCTGTGCAATAGGTACAGGCTCGCAGATTCCGCTTGCCTCGATAACTATGTAGTCGAAACGCTCCATATTGGTGATGTCGCGAAGCTGACCCACGAGGTCCATCTTCAGCGTACAGCAAATGCAGCCATTCTGCAGAGCCATCAGCGAGTCGTCTTTTTGGTCTACTACGCCACCTTTCTGAATCAAGTCGGCATCAATATTCACTTCGCCAATATCGTTGACGATAACAGCAAACTTAATACCGCGTTTGTTTGTTAGAATCCTGTTTACCAAAGTAGTTTTGCCGCTGCCAAGATATCCTGTGAGCAGCAGCACTGGTGTTGTTTTCATAATGCTATTTTTTTATGCCCTTTCCGACAGTTCGAGCCAGCGCATTGTCTTCTCGTCGAGCTCATCCTGCAGTTTAGGCAGTCGTATACTTTTTTCTGTTATTTCGTCTACGCTTATCGTTCCTGAGCTTAGAGCCTCCTCTATGGCTTTCTTCTCTGTTTCCAGCTGTTCGATGTCTTTTTCCAGTTGCTCAAACTCTCTCTTCTCCTTAAACGACAGCTTCTTGCGCTCTGTGGTGTTATTGCTGTTTGTTGGCTTCTTAGCCACCTTAGCCTCAGCCTTTGGTGCCTTTTCAGCCTCTTCTTTAGTCTGCAACTTCTGCCATTCGCGATATTGTGTGTAGTTGCCAGGAAAATCTTTAATCTCGCCTTCGCCCTTGAAAACCAACAAATGGTCTACCACCTTATCCATGAAATAGCGGTCGTGGCTCACCACGATTACGCAGCCTGGGAAATCCTGCAAATATTCTTCCAACACCTGCAGAGTCTGAATGTCAAGGTCGTTGGTTGGCTCATCGAGCACAAGGAAGTTTGGATTCTTCATCAACACCGTACACAGATACAGCTTTCTTCGTTCGCCACCGCTGAGCTTATACACATAGTTCTGCTGTTGCTGAGGTGTGAACATGAAATATTGCAGAAATTGTGCTGCCGTCATGTGTCTGCCCGACCCAAGGTCGATGTATTCCGCAATATCTTTTATCACATCGATAACCTTCTGTTGGTCGTCAAACTTCAATCCCTCTTGCGAGAAATATCCAAACCTCACGGTGTCACCGATGTCGAATCGTCCACTATCCGGAGCCACCTGTCCAAGCAGCATTTTTATAAAAGTCGACTTTCCCGTACCGTTGTTACCTACGATACCCATCTTCTCAAATCGTGCGAAGTTGTAATAGAAATCCTTCAGTATCACCACCTCGTGGTCGCTGTCGTTGAATGATTTCGACACATATTGGCATTCAAAAATCTTAGATCCAATATATACATTGCTTGCCTTCAGTCGAATCTGTCGTTCCTCGATGCGCTGTTTTGCCACACGCTCCAAGTCGTAGAAAGCTTCCTCACGATATCTTGCCTTATGTCCGCGAGCCTGAGGCATACGTCGCATCCACTCCAGCTCTGTGCGATAAAGGTTGTTTGCTCTTGCAATCTCAGCTCTGCGGTTGTCTATGCGTTCCTGTCGTTTTTCCAGATAGTAAGCATAGTTGCCACGATATTGATAAATTGTGCGATCATCGAGTTCCAAGATGATATTGCACACACGGTCTAAGAAGAATCGGTCGTGAGTGACCATAAGCAACGTCTTGTTGCCACGATTCAGAAAACCCTCCAACCATTCTATCATATCGAGGTCAAGGTGGTTGGTAGGCTCATCCAGCATTATGAAGTCGGGCTCTGTGATTAGCACATTCGCTAATGCCACACGCTTCTGCTGTCCTCCTGATAGCTGTCCCATAGGTTGCTCCAGGTCTCTAATCTTCAGCTGTGTCAACACCTGCTTAGCCTTCAACACCTTTTCTGGGTCGCCATGATGATTAAAGCAGGCATCCAGCACCGACTCGTTGGGGTCGAACTTTGGTGTTTGCTCTAAGTATCCTATCTTTATGTCGTTGCGATAAATAATGTCACCGCTATCGTGACCTTCTTTTCCTGTCAATACAGAGAGTAGGGTAGTCTTGCCCGTACCGTTTTTGGCTACAAGACCAACCTTCTGTCCTTCAGCTATAGAAAAAGAAATGTCGTCGAATAGCACATCTGCACCAAAACTCTTGGTCAGATGTTGCACGTCGAGAAATGGAGTTTGTGTTGCCATGATTCTTATTCCAGCGTTTTATTTATGCTTTCTATATAATCCAACACTTCGTCGCGTCCAATTGCTTTCTCGCTCGAAGTAATAAAATAAGGTGGAAGCTCCTCCCAAGTGTCCTTCAGTGCATCCATCCATTTCTTGGCATTCTCCTTTGCTTTAGTCATGCTCACCTTGTCGGCTTTGGTAAAGATGATAGAGAAAGGCACACCGCTTTCGCCCAACCAATCTATAAATTCTCGGTCTATCTTCTGTTGGTCGTGGCGCACGTCAATAAGCACAAACAGGTTTATCAACTGTTCGCGTTGCAAAATGTATCCCGAAATCATCTGCTCCAATTTCTTCTGCACACTCTTTGAACGCTTGGCATATCCATAGCCTGGCAGGTCCACCAAATACCATTGGTTGTTTATGATGAAATGGTTTATCAGAAGAGTCTTTCCTGGAGTTGCTGATGTCTTAGCCAATCCTTTATGGCGACACAGCATGTTTATCAAACTTGATTTTCCTACGTTCGAACGGCCTATGAAAGCATACTCAGGCTTAGTGTCCTTAGGGCACATATTCACGTTAGGGGCGGAGATTACGTATTCCGACTTTGTTATTTCCATATTTAATATTGTGTATTTTCTGCAAAGTTAATAAAAAAAACATATTTGGATAGATAAATGAATAGTTTTTTGTAATTTTGTGGTCAAATAAAATGTAAGTATGAAACAGATAAATTGGGGATTTATAGGATGTGGCGAGGTTACAGAGAAAAAGTCTGGCCCTGCTTTCAATAGTATCGAAGGCTCGCAGGTAGTAGCCGTGATGAGTCGTTCGGAGCAAAAGGCTCGCTCGTATGCTGAGCGCCATCACATCCGCAAATGGTATAAGGATGCTCAGTCGCTCATCGACGACCCTGATGTAAATGCCATTTATATTGCCACTCCTCCTTCAAGTCATGCCACCTTTGCTATTATGGCTATGAGGGCTGGCAAACCTGTGTATGTAGAAAAACCTTTGGCGGCAAGCTATGAAGACTGCATCCGCATCAACCGTATCTCTGAGCAAACGGGAGTGCCTTGTTTTGTGGCTTACTATCGTCGCTATCTGCCATATTTTCAGCGTGTAAAACATATTATCGACGAGGGCGAAATCGGTAAGGTCATAAATGTGCAGGTGCGCTTCTCTGTGCCTCCTCGCGATCTCGACTATAATACCCCCGACAAGCTACCTTGGCGATTGCAGCCCGATATTGCCGGTGGTGGCTATTTCTACGATCTTGCTCCTCATCAGCTCGACCTCTTGCAACATATCTTTGGCGTTATCACTCGCGCTCATGGCTATTATGCCAACCGTGCCAATCTGTATAAAGCCGAAGACACTATCTCTGCAGCTTTCATGTTCCAAAACGGGTTGCCAGGCTCTGGCAGCTGGTGTTTTGTTGGTCATGATAGTGCCAAGGAAGACCGCATCGAGGTCATTGGCGAAAAGGGTATGGTGTCGTTTTCTGTGTTCAACTACGACCCAATCCATCTCGTCACAAGCAAGGGCGACAGGCGTATCACAGTGCCAAATCCTCCTTATGTTCAGCTACCAATAATCACTGAGGTTACTCGTCATCTTCAGGGCATTGGCGTTTGTGAGTGTACCAGCGTTAGTGCTACTCCTGTAAATTGGGTAATGGACAGAATATTAGGCAAATACTAATTATTGATGAAGAAATTCTCCGTCCTTCTTTGTTTGCTATCCTTGTTGGTGTGCTTCCCATATTCAGTCTTTGCACACCATGATTTAGGCAATGCTACAGACAGCGTTGCAACTATCTCTATTGAAGATAGTTTGCCTGCGCCGACAGAAATCTTGCCTACTTCTGCGGTGAAAAAGAAGAAGGGGTTTCTGCGTCGTCTGCATGATAAACTGAAGGATTTTTCGCGTGTAGATACTAATTATATCGAGAAGCAGAAGTATAATTTCACTGCTATGCTTCAAAACACCAACACCTTCGAGCGCTACGAACTTATTAGCAAGAGCGGACAAACCATAGATTTTGCTCCCGAACCATCTTATAAGATTGGTCCTTATATTGGCTGGCAATGGATATTCCTTGGCTACACCGTCGACTTTACCCACCTTCGCGGTAGCGACAATCGTCAGGATTTCGACCTCTCGCTCTATAGTAATCAGATAGGCGTCGACTTGTTCTATCGTAAAACTGGAGATAACTATAAAATTCGCTCCATGCATCTTGGCAACGATATCGACACTCGTGCCATGGAGGGAGTAAACTTCGATGGATTCAAAGCAAGTGTCAAGGGCTTTAATCTTTACTATATCTTCAATCACAAAAAGTTCTCATATCCAGCTGCTTACAGTCAGAGCACCATTCAGCGTCGCTCAGCTGGCAGTCCGCTCGTTGGCATTGGCTACACCAAACATTCCATCGACATCGATTGGAACAAACTCCAGCGTCTTGCCGAAGACAAACTGGGCACCGAAATAGCTTCAACAAAGATTGATGCTGCCCTCATGTTCGATAAGGCAGAATTCCTCGATTATTCCATTTCGGGCGGCTATGCTTACAACTGGGTGTTTGCTCGCAACTGGCTCTTTGACGCCTCGCTCTCGCTGGCTATGAGCTACAAGCGAGCCAAAGCCGATGTTGCCAATAGCGGCACTTTCCTTCGCGATTTCGATTTCAAGAATATTAATCTTGATGGTGTCGCACGCTTCGGACTTGTGTGGAACAATATGCGCTGGTATTATGGTGCAAGTGCTATATTCCATACTTATAACTATAAGAAGAAACAGTTCCGTACCAACACCATTTTTGGTAGCGTGAATGTTTATATAGGATTTAATTTTTGGTAATTACGATGACTCGTATCTATTCTTTTTTATTTCTCTTTTTTCTGCTTTCCGCTCCTAAGGCTTATTCCTTCACCAAGGTCTCTCCAAAGGCTTATTCTTATTCCTTGGCTGATGTCGATTATAGTAAAGCAGACTCAACAAAGGTTGTCAAACTTTTGCGCGAAGCTTCACGCCTAAAATCTTCCACCAATTGGATGACCTATTTTGGCAAGCAGTTCTGTGGTGTGCCCTATGTGGCTAAAACTCTCGAGCGCAACAAGACAGAACGCTTAATCGTCAACCTCCGTCAGCTCGACTGCACCACCTTTGTTGAAACCACTCTTGCACTTACTCTCTGCGCCAAGAATGGCAAAACGTCCTTTGCCGACTATTGCCACTATCTTCGCCTTGTGCGCTATCGTCAGGGGCGAGTATCTTACCCCTCTCGCCTGCATTATTTCACCCAATGGATAGACGACAATTCTTCGCTTGGCTTTGTCAAAGAGGTCACCTCGGCTTCCAAACCTTTCACGGCTCTACAAACCCTCAACATCGATTTCATGACCACCCATGTCAACCTTTATCCGATGCTCAAGGGTAATAAGTCTGCCATTGCCGAGGTCAGAGCAGGCGAAAAAGCTCTCAACGGTCGCAAGTTTCGCTACATCCCCAAACGCTCCATCGACAACTCCTCGTTGCTCCGTCGCACCATCCACGATGGCGATATCCTCGTTATGCTCACCAGTAAGAAGGGGTTAGATACCAGCCATATAGGAATCGCCGTTTGGCATAAAGACGGACTCCATCTTCTCAATGCCTCTCAACTTCGCCATAAGGTTGTGGTCGAATCAAAACTATTCCGCGATTACATGCTTTCTCAGAAATCGCAGACAGGCATTAGAGTGGTTAGAGTAATGTAAATACGCAAAAATCAACTGATTAGTTTTGATATGTCGTGTTTTTTGTATAATTTTGTACCAAATTTATAGTATATGGGAATATTTGGCTTATTTAACAAGAAAAAGAAGGAGACTCTCGATCAGGGTCTTGAGAAGACCAAGCAGAGTGTTTTCTCTAAGTTGACACGTGCTATTGCTGGTAAGTCTAAAGTCGACGACGATGTGCTCGACAACCTCGAAGAAGTCCTTATCACCAGCGATGTCGGCGTTGATACCACCTTGAAAATCATTGAGCGTATCGAGGAGCGTGTGGCTCGCGATAAGTATGTTTCTACTTCCGAGCTCAATGGCATTCTTCGCGACGAGATTGCGTCTCTTTTGAGCGAAAACCATACTGAGGATAACGATAATTGGGATCTCCCTGCCGACCATAAACCTTACGTTATACTTGTTGTGGGTGTAAATGGTGTTGGCAAAACCACTACCATCGGCAAACTTGCTTATCAGTTCAAGAATGCTGGCAAAAAGGTTTATCTCGGTGCTGCCGATACCTTCCGCGCCGCTGCTGTTGAGCAACTTTGCATTTGGGGCGAAAGGGTAGGAGTGCCTGTAGTTAAGCAGCAGATGGGTTCCGACCCTGCTTCCGTTGCTTTCGACACTCTGCAGAGTGCTAAAGCCAATGGTGCCGACGTGGTATTGATTGATACTGCCGGTCGTTTGCACAATAAGGTTGGACTCATGAATGAGCTTAAGAAGATTAAGGATGTTATGAAAAAGGTTCTTCCTGAGGCTCCTGATGAGGTTATGCTCGTGCTCGATGGCTCTACTGGTCAGAATGCTTTCGAACAGGCTAAGCAGTTTGCTGCCGTCACTCAGATCACATCTCTCGCCATCACCAAGCTCGATGGCACAGCCAAGGGTGGAGTAGTGGTTGGCATCAGCGATCAGCTCAAAGTGCCTGTTAAATACATTGGTCTTGGCGAAAAAATGGAAGACCTCCAGCTGTTCAATAAGCGCGAGTTCGTAGATTCGCTCTTTACCAACTAAACTTTGCAATGAAGAAAAATCAGATAGACTTTATTACTCTTGGATGCTCTAAGAATCTCGTCGACAGCGAGCTGCTCATGAAGCAGTTCGAAGCCAACGGCTATCATTGCGTCCACGATTCTAATCGTCCACAGGGCGAAATCGCTGTCATCAACACGTGCGGGTTCATTGGCGACGCTAAAGAAGAAAGCATCAACACCATCCTTGAGTTTGCTCAGCGTAAAACCGAAGGCAAACTCAACAAGCTCTACGTCATGGGTTGTCTCTCGCAGCGATACAAAGACGAGCTCGAAACCGAAATCCCTGAGGTCGACAAATACTATGGCAAATTCAACTATAAGCAGTTGCTCACAGAACTGGGTAAAGCCGAGGTGCCTTCGTGCAATGGCGTCCGCCATCTCACCACACCACGCCATTATGCCTACCTCAAAATCAGCGAGGGCTGCGACCGCCATTGTGCTTATTGCGCCATTCCTCTTATCACTGGCAAACACATCAGCCGACCAAAGCAAGAGATTCTTGCCGAAGTAGAACGCATGGTTGCCAAGGGTGTGAAAGAATTCCAGGTCATTGCCCAAGAGCTCACATATTACGGTGTCGACATCGATGGCAAGCGCCATATTGCCGACCTTATTTCCGACATGGCAGATATCAAGGGCGTCAAGTGGATTCGTCTCCATTATGCTTACCCTAACCAGTTCCCTATGGAACTCCTCGATGTTATGAAGCAAAAGAAGAATGTCTGCAAATACATCGATATTGCTCTTCAGCACATCTCCGACCACATGCTCACAGCCATGCATCGCCACGTCAGCAAGCAAGATACCATGGATCTCATTGCTGCCATGCGCAAAGCTGTTCCTGGCATCCATATTCGCACCACCTTGCTCGTTGGCTTCCCTGGCGAAACAGAAGAAGACTTCCAAGAGCTTGTCGACTTCGTCAAGTGGGCACGATTCGAACGTATGGGAGCCTTCGCTTATTCTGCCGAAGAGGGCACTTATAGCGCCGACCATCTCGTCGACGATGTTCCTGATGAGGTAAAGCAGGCACGCTTGAGCAAGCTCATGGCTATCCAGCAGCGTATCAGCGCAGAGATCGAGGCTGAAAAGGTGGGCAAGGTACTGAAAGTCATCATCGACCGCAAAGAGGGCGACTACTATATCGGACGCACCGAATTCTGCTCGCCAGAGGTTGACCCAGAGGTGCTCATCAAGGCCGACGGCAAAACTCTCCGCACCGGTTGTTTCTACGATGTAGAAATCACCTCCAGCGAGGAGTTCGACCTCTATGGAAGAGTAGTA
>HF994092.1:0-567 GCA_000436915.1 Prevotella sp. CAG:1092
TTCTAACGACCGAAGGGAGTGATAACTTCTCTAACTTTTCTAACTTCTGAACTTGCTAAAGTTCAATATATAATCAGAAAAACTTGATAAAGGCAAGGATAAATGAAATATTTTGTGTAAGTTTGCACTTGAAAATAAAACAACGCCACGATAAGTGGATTTTTGAACTAAAATATTTCATCATCTTTTATATGAACGACTATATAGTCTCGGCACGCAAATACCGTCCTATGTCCTTCGACTCTGTGGTGGGACAAAAGGCGCTGACCACAACATTGAAGAATGCTGTGCTTAGCGGCAAATTGGCACACGCCTATTTGTTCTGTGGACCACGAGGAGTGGGTAAGACCACTTGTGCACGAATATTTGCTAAAGTCATCAACTGCATGCATCCTACTGCCGATGGCGATGCTTGTGGCGAGTGCGAAAGCTGCAAGGCTTTTAATGAGCAGCGCTCTTACAACATCTTTGAGCTCGATGCTGCCAGCAACAATGGCGTGGAGCAGATCAAAACCCTCATGGATCAAACTCGTATTCCACCACAGGTGGGTAAATACAAGGTGTTTA
>HF994092.1:585-2029 GCA_000436915.1 Prevotella sp. CAG:1092
CAAGGTGTTTATCATCGACGAGGTCCACATGCTCTCGCAGGCGGCATTCAATTCGTTCCTCAAAACTCTTGAGGAGCCACCAGCTCATGTCATCTTTATCCTTGCCACTACCGAGAAACACAAGATATTGCCAACCATCCTCTCGCGTTGCCAAATCTACGACTTCGAGCGTATGACCGTGCAAGGCACCATCAACCACTTGAAGATGGTGGCTGAAAAAGAAGGCATCACCTATGAAGAACAGGCATTGGCGCTGATAGCCGAAAAGGCAGACGGAGGTATGCGCGATGCTCTCTCCATCTTCGACCAGGCAGCAAGCTTCTGTCAGGGCAATATCACCTATCAGAAGGTTATCGAAGATCTCAACGTGCTCGATGCCGACAACTATTTCAATATCGTAGACTACGCATTGGAAAACAAGGTGTCGGAGGTGATGTTGCTCTTGGATAGCGTGTTGGCAAAAGGCTTTGATGCTGCCAACCTCGTTTCGGGCTTGGCAAGCCATATCAGAAATGTGCTCATGGCAAAGAATCCCGAAACCCTCAAGCTACTTGAAACAAGTGACACGCAGCGACAGAAGTTTGAGCAGCAGGCACAGAAGTGTAATACACCTTTCTTATATAATGCGCTGAAGATACTCAATCAATGCGATGTAAACTATAAGCAGAGCTCAAACAAGCGACTGCTCGTTGAGTTGACTCTCATAGAGGTCTGCCAGCTCACTCAGCCTGCCGACGAAGGTGCCAGCTCGGGGCGTAGCCCTAAGCGACTAAAAACCCTGTTCAAGAAGATAATGGCAAGTCGGCAACAAGCAGCTTCGCAGGTGGCTGCTGCCGATAATACTGTTGTGTCGCGACGTTCTATGACCCAACAGCAACCCTCTATTGCCAATGCAGCTCAGCCTGCAGTTCAGTCTCAGCCATCTTCGGCAGCCCAACCTCTGGCATCGCAGCCAAAGCTCAAGCTCAGCTCTCTCGGCATCACATTCTCCACTCTCCGCAATATGGGAAAGAAACAGACTGTGGTGAAGGAGGAGGAAATCATCACCGACACCACGGCAAACAGACAATTCTCTGAAGATGATTTGCAGTTGCAATGGATGATGATGTGCAACCGCATGCCTCAGCAAATGAGGGCGTTAGCAAGCAGAATGAAAAACATACAACCTAAACTCCTCGACTTCCCAAATGTGGAAGTGGTTGTAGAAAACGAGGTGTTGCTAAGCGATGTGCAACAGATAAAAGGTCGCATCCGTGCCACCTTAGCCAAAGAACTCGGCAATGGCAACCTCACCCTTACCGTCCGTTTGGCTAAAGCAGAAGAGGTGAAAGCCATACTAAGCAAGCGCGAAGTACTTGCCGAACTCATCAAAACAAACTCAGGCGTCAAGCGCCTCATCGAATCCCTACATCTGGAAATGGGGTAAGAAGAAGCCTCACCCCCA
>HF994092.1:2034-2150 GCA_000436915.1 Prevotella sp. CAG:1092
AGAAGAAGCCTCACCCCCAGCCCCTCCCCAAAAGGGAGGGGAGTAATTACACTATAGGGCGCAGTTTTTCCCCACAAAGGCTATTCACTCCCCTCTCTTTTGGAGAGGGGTCGGGG
>HF994093.1 GCA_000436915.1 Prevotella sp. CAG:1092
TAACACTAATATGGTACAGACGATGCAACTAAGAGGCTTTATTTGCTTATCTTATAGCTCTTTTTGTTGCCCTTATTTCCGCTTAGACTAACAACGTAAATGCCATGACCGAGAGAGCTGTAGGCTGCAGATAATGATGAGGCTCCGTTGCCTGAACTTATTGTTCTGCCATACATGTCGGTTATTATCCATGAGGTGAAGGCTGTAGCCTCGGCTTTAGGACTATCTATTCCTGTTGCTGCATCCCAAAGGTCAAGTTCCTCGGTGTTGAGCACATAGCAGTCAGACTGATTTGTAGGATTATAGTTTGCTACGAAAGCCACTACATTCATCTTTGTCATATCCCAAGCTTCATCAAGAGTGGTGTTGTAGTTGCACTTATATCCATTTTCGATATCTATCTTGTCGCCCCAAGTTGGAGTCAAAGATACTCGTGGCGAATGACGATGATAGAAACCACCCTTAGCGCCAGTTTGTCGCTTTGTAAAGATGCTGTCTTCGGTGAGGAATACATATAGGCGAACGCTGTCAGGAGTAGCCAATGGCAATAGTTGTTTGCCCTCTACCTGTATGCTTACGTTTCTTGTCGAAGTGTTTAGCTCCTTAGTGATGTTTACTGTTGCAAGCGCCGGAGTCTGCTTAGCCATTTTGTATGCCTCCAAAACGTTTTCTGCTGAGGCTTCAAGGATAGGAGTTTCGTACTTGAATATCTCAGGCAATGTTTTGCGGAAGTCGCTACGGTCTACGAGCATAGCAGGCGCAAAAGTGCGATAAGAAGGATAGAACCATTCATATTCTGAGCTTGTAGGAATGGTGTATTTATCAGTCATGAAGCCTGCATGATGACCAATCTCTATGATATCGGTCAAGTCTTTTATAGCATTGTTGATAGCCAAGTGGGCAGCAGGACAGCTAGAGCAATTCTCGGTAGAGAATGTTTCCAACAACACCTTGCGGTCTTGATAAGAGTTGCGGCACTTAGTTAGCACGCTCTCCGACCAGTTGTCGGTAGCCACAGCATCAGCCTCGTCGTTCACGCTCTTTATGCAGAGGCGGAGGTTGTAGTCGCCAGTTGCAGGAACTTTCATCTGCGACAATTCAAACGACCCCTCGCGGCGTGATGATGTTTGCAGACCTTCTACGCGCTCAGAGCATAGCTCCTTGTCGCCATCGTATAGAGCAAAGGTAAGGCTGTGTACAGGAGCAACACCAAGGTTTTGGTATTTTCCGAAGTAGTTGATTACTTGTCCTGGTTTTACGTAGCTTGGCATATTTGTTACGCCCAATCTTACATTTTGCCGAGGCTTATTGTCGCCAGCTATCGTGGCAAGCAATGAAGCACTATAGTTGTCTTCGTATAATGTCCATTTACCATTTTTACCCTTGATATATTCAGGATTCTTCACCAGCTGAGTGCCGTAGCATATATATCGGCTCTCTTTGATGGTGTAGCCAATATATAGGGCAGAACCATCTATGGTGTAAGGCTTAGCAAGCTTGAATGTATTCCATTTAGCCTTTTTGGCATCAACGGTCTCCTTGTAGAAAGGTTCGCCGTTGAGGTCGTGGCTCAGGAAAATGGTTATAGCTCCGTTTGCTGTTGTGTCTGGAAAAGCAATCAGAATGTTGATGAGCTGACAACCCTTGTATGCCGACATATAGTCAGCATCGAAGAATATAGCAGAGCCTACGTCGGTAGCGCCCTTTACAGATTCCAAACCAACCGACGATTTCTTATTGTTGCCTATGATAAGGTCGGTATTTGCTGTGTCGGCATACGCATTAATACCAAAAAGAACCATGAGCGCAGCGCCCATGATTCTCTTTTTGTTATTTGATATAAAGCTCATAATAGAGTTTTTTGTTATACTATTTGTAATAGCTTACTTTGCAACCTTGAAAGTCTTTTCGCCCTTAGCGGTTTCAACCTTCACGATGTATGTGCCAGCAGCCTTGCCTGCGAGGTTTGCAGGTGTGCCTTGAGCAACGGTAGCTACGAGAGTACCATTTGCTGCATAAACCTTAGCTGAAGTATATTCGCCATTGATATAAACGAGGTTGCCACCAGCGTAGCTGATGCTAACGTGGTTGCGAATGTTCTCGATGTTCTTAACGGCATTAACGTCTGATTCGTATTTGATAACAGGGTAGTTCCATGTAACGCCAGAATCATCACCAGTCAAACCACCACCAGCAATTACCTTACCATCATTGCTGCAGCACATTGCAGGGGATAAATCTGTTTTGGCGATTTGCTTGCCGCCACCACCGCAAGTAAATATCTCGTCTACATAAACGAGCTTGTCGTCGTTGGTGAATATGAATGGTTTAACCATTCCTGCAGCATCAACATAGTAGCCATACATGTTGCCCTCGCCATCGATAGAGAGAATTGTACCTCCATTAAAGTTTGTTTCTTCCTGGTCTTCACTTTCCTCTTCGTCGCCAGTGTATCCTTCATCACAGTTGAAGAGCTGTACAAGTTCGCCATCACGAATGAAAGCAGGATTGAAACCACCGCTACCAGCAACATTCAAACCAACGATAGTCTTGCCATCGTCGCTGATGTCGCGAACAAAGAATTGGGTGAAAGTTGCCGAGTCTGCCTGCTCAACGAGCTTGCCATCTACATAAAGCTTGTTGTGGCCTGCTTTTCCGAGGGTGTTGAACACAGTATTTATAACATAGCTATCTCCCTTCTTTTCCCAAAGAATAGGGCAGTAGCGTATAATGTCATAAACCATTCCTTCAAGGATAGTCTTTTCGCCAACCTTAATACTTGCATGACCTGCGATATACTTGCCATCGCCAGTTATGGCGCGAGCCTCCTGTGAGAAGTCCTCGGTTTTAGCTTGCGTTAAAGAGTAGTCTGCTGGTACAGGAAGTTGATGCCAATCGCCAGTTATAGTACGCCATCCAGGATAAGCAACGGTTGGCTTCTCCTCGTTCTCGCGCTGCTCGAAGCTACCAACGATGATACCATCGTTAGAAACGTCGCATGCAGAGATGCGGTTGCATGTTGTGCCGAGTGGAGTAAGCTCTGTAGGGTCAGAGAGCTGCCATAGAAAAGCACCTCCCAGACTGAAACAAATCTGTGCGTCGTCGTAGCCTACTGCATATTTACCATTTGATGATACATGCTGGAAATAGCCAACGGCATTCACTTGATCACCATACTCAGGGTCTGCGATAGGGAAATCTTTGAAATCCTGCACTAAATAATCCTGTGCATTAACTGTTTGTGGGGCATAAAACGCAAGTGCGGTAGCACAAGCGCAGGTAAGTAAAAGTTTGTTCATATTATAGCCTTTTAAATTAACCTTAATTCCGCAACACTTTGATTTAAC
>HF994094.1 GCA_000436915.1 Prevotella sp. CAG:1092
GTTAACCTCATAGGCTTGATATTTTCAGTATCTTGAAAGTTGAACAATGGCAAATCTTTCATTCTGTCTTTGCGTTGGTTGGTGCTAGCTACCTTGAAGTGAAAGTAACGTTTAGCAAGCAACTTCCATACGTTCAGAAGCTTATCCGGTGCATCATATTGGCTAAGAGTACTCATCCATAATTCTCCATCATCCAACCTTACATATCCTTTGATTGCGCTTGACAAAGAAAACTCTATGCGCCAAACGTCTTTATTTGCCCAATCTAAGCCAGCTTTATCCCATGAATCTAAGATATAATATTTCTTCTTTTTTTGGTTCATTTCTATGCTTTTATTGTATAGTTTTGTTGAAATGGATGATTTTTCTGAACCCCATTTTACAGAGTTCCAAGCCTTATTTTCCTTGAAAGTGTCTTTACCATGTATGCTGATGTTTGATTCTTGCTTAATCTCTGTCTTTCCATAGCTGTGAACCCTTGATTGGTTTATCTTAAGATAGTTGCCTTTGATGTAATCTTGCAAGAAATTGTAAGGATCTAAGTTGTCTTGAAATTCGGTGAAATCGTTGCAAATGTCTATACGTGATATGCACTTATATAAGTAACCGTGTCTTTGCATGAACTCTCGCAAAAAACCTATAGGGTTTGGAGCATAGCAAGTGCGGTTAGCTAACCTTATATGGCAATCATCTTCATCGAATATTCCACCGCATCTTTTTAATGAATATGGGTCGCGTCTTATCTCAAGAACAGGGCGCTGCCGTTCATCGCATATAGAGAACATCTCCCTATATTGAGGTGTTCCAAATGCTCTTATATCTATGTTGTACCCTTTGTCTTTGAAATATTCAGCGTTACATATTATAGGTTCCTTACAAAATACCTCAAGCCAATCTATGTTGACGCATGCCATACTCTTAAAGTTAAAAGTTGGGGATTGCTCCCCAACTAAGTTAATAACTAATTTCTAAGTATTGATACCCATTGACTCTGTCAAAGGTAGTAATCTGTACCGACTCTCCATCTGAACTCGCACAAAAAGCGCTTGGGAACATTCGGTGTTTACATTTACGAAAATCTAACTTTTGCATAATTATTAAAATGGTGTGTTTTCGTTGTTAGCTTGTTGGTTAACTTCGTGTGCCTTACCAACTAACTCCAATTGTGTTAGGTAGCAATTTAAGCCTACTTGGTTTGACCCATCTCTTGCTACATATACTCTCGTAGATATGAATCCTTCTCCATATATGCATTGACCCTTTTTAAGCCATGGAGCAAGCTTGATGAACGAGTTAGAACTACATGAAATCCAATGGCTTTTTTCTTTACCCTCGTTGGCACAAGCGTTGAAAGATATAAATTCTTTGCCCTCTTGAGATGTGCGAACTTGGGCATCCCGACCAATGTTCGCAATGAAACTAATTTTAATCATGATGTTTTGTTTTTAGTTGTTTGTTACTATTTTATAATTTAATTTTATTCTTTGCCTGTAATTCTCACAACGTTCAATTGTCATGTAGATTAAACCCATATCATCTAATCTGCTAAGATGGTAAAAGTGCTGTAGATTACTTTTTGGCCTAATAGTTGTAAACATGTCAACTCCAATAGAGTATATATATATCCAACATTCTTTTTTAGAACCTATGAAAGGATAGCATTTTTTTACATGCCCAAACGTTATGATAGTGCATTCTACTTTGAATTCACTTTTGTTTTGTTTCTTTTTTTTCATCTTCTTTGTATAATACAATTTGATATTCTATTCTACTTTCTACTTCGTATTCTTCTTTATATGTATATACATGTAGGAATGCGTAGTCGGATTTTGGAAAAACATGTAACGAAAGCTGCACATCTCTATCCCATGCCTTCGCCTGTGCATCTTCTGCCAATTTAATAATATATTTGTAGCATTGCTTCCTTGAACCTCTTGCTACAAAACCGCAAAACATACTTTTATCTCCCTTATTAAGTTGTTTTACCACACCATATTTACCTTTTGAAATTGTTCTCATATCTATTCTAATTCAGTTAAGTTTATATCTATTATCACTCTCTTTCTCGCAGTGCTACTGAATATGTAGATACAATTACATAGTAGCCAACCTTGGCAAGGTTCGCCAAAAGCGTGTACCTTGCCTAATTTGCTTATAATTTTACTCATATACTATATCGGTTAAAGTTTTGTATAATCTCCTCCCGTGTTACAGAAAGGTAGATTTCTGTTGTTGATAGGTTGTTGTGACCAAGAAGCTTTTGGAGAACAGGAAGCGGAATGCCATGACAAGCAAGCCGAGTTGCAAAGGTGTGTCGAAGTGCATGAGGATGAGCAAGAGCAACCTCGCATCCTGCTTCTAACAATAGCTTATTAATCTCAAATGTTAGGCTTCTTAATCTTACTCGCTCGCCCCAACTCTCCATTACGTATGTTGACTTATCATCCAACATCCTTTCATGGTTGAGAAGCGTTGCAAGTTCTTTTGCTACAGGCACAATCCTTTCTTTGTTACCTTTTCCAATCACGTCTATCACTTCTGTTACGTCTGCCCATTTAAGGTTCATAACCTCGGATATTCGCAAACCCTCATAGTACATTATATTTATTGCCACCCATGCAAGGTATTTTATTCGCCTTGAACGTGCCGGAGGATTGCTCAAACATTGTTGGCAAACATTTTCGGGAACTCCAGTTACCAATCGTTTTGGCTCCTTAATCTTTGAAAATCCCGCAAAAGGATTTGTTTCCAAACCTTTGAACCTTACCAAGTAATCGAAGAAACCTCGGCAAGTCATTATATAAACATTTACCGTGCTCGCCTGTGCGCTCCTTGATGTTTCTTGAATAAATTCCCGCACATCGTCAGGTGTGATGGTTGACCACCTTTTGTTTTTCTCCTTAAAGAACCTTGCTAAGTTTCTTAAGATACTTTGATAACTTCGGCAAGTCTGTTGACTGAATCCCTTAACATCCTTGCAAAATGAAATGTAATCACTAATCATAATTTATCCGTTTTAAAGGTTTAACTCTTGGGAGAATAGGCAAGTTAGATACCTATTCCCGTGTTATCTTTTCCCAATTTCTACCAACTATTATACCAAGCGAGTAGAATAAA
>HF994095.1:0-842 GCA_000436915.1 Prevotella sp. CAG:1092
AGTGCTCCTGATTGAGATCGTTCTGTAGGTTGAAGTTAGAAATCTGAGCATTATGCTGAGCCATAACGCGCTCCCTCTCCAAATCGGCAGTCAGAGCCTTCAGCTCACGATAGCCACGACTTTCCTTGTCTATATTCATGCGAGTGATGTCAAGCTGGCGAACAGTTATTCCAAAGAGCTGTTCTACCTGCGGCTTTACATACTGCTGAATGAGATTGCTGATTTCCAAAATCTTGCGTTCCAGTTGGACAACAGGAATCTGAGCATCGGTTGGAGCATTGGTTACCACGCCTTTCACAAATTTCGTCACAGTTCCACGCAATTTCTGCTGGAAGGTCTCATCGCTGTAAGCCTCATTCTTGTTTACACTATGGAAAAGATCCATATCCTCAATAGAATAGACTATGGTTCCATGAACAGAAACGGGCACACCATAGTCTTGCAGACGTGGGTCAAATACGTCGAAGAATGGAATGGCAAAATTCACTTGGCTACCCTTTGAGAGGTTACTCAGATTGGTGTAGTTCTGCTGAATCACTTCACGCTTAGCCTGTTCGGCTGCTCTCTGTTTTTCTTCTTCCACTTCTTTAGAAGACTTAAATCCAAAAAATCCCATAATTATTTTTTATTTATAGTTTTGAAATTATTTTTACTATTTAGTTTCAAACGATTGAACAATTATTCTTGAATTGTCTGATTCTGCTCTTGACACCCTATATTTTCGGGTGATACATTTACAGGTGGCGGAGCAGAAACATTGTTGGTAGGAAATGGCGGTGGCACCATTCCGTCGGGCTTTGTCTGAATACCAGTGCCAATAATATCTATTCCTCCAGCCATAC
>HF994095.1:858-1126 GCA_000436915.1 Prevotella sp. CAG:1092
CCCCAGCCATACCCAGCCCCATCTGCTGTGCAGCTTGCAATGGATTGAATCCCTGCATCTGTGCCAGGTTAACGTTCTGAGCATTGAACTTAGGCACTGGCGGAACCTCCATATTGGGCATTTGCGGGGGCATCTTGGGCATAGCAGGGGCCTTGACAGGACAAAGTTCCTTCAACGTCTGTTCCACATAGAAACGGAACCACTCTTCTGGGTTCTGTTCGTCGAGCATAGCTTCCTTCACAGCATACCACAGGGTGCTGAGCGGCTC
>HF994095.1:1186-6418 GCA_000436915.1 Prevotella sp. CAG:1092
GTTTTTCCTGCATTTGAATAAGATTGTATTCTTTTTGTCCGTCTCGTCGATATTCCGCCAGATTATCGATAGCCATGAGTAAGGCTAAGTCGCCCTGAGGCGCACCGAAACCGCCCATGCGTGGTAGCAATACGGTGGCATTGTTGTCCTGCCCCAACTTCACATAGGCTATATGTACCCAGAACAACTGCCAGTAGTTGTCAGTACGCGCATTGAGAAAGGCGATAGCTGCCGACTCTGGTTTCAGTGAAGCCTGCAACATGTGGAAGTAGAACTGTATGTTGGCATCAGGAGTGGTGCGTGCCATCTGTTCCAACTGAGGCAGTCGGCGCTGTATGATATCCACCTGATTGGAGTTTACGGCATTGAATACCTCCTCAAGCAATTGCTGTGCCAGGAACTCCGTTCCCTGTCCGCCTTTCATGGCAATAGTGCTACGGCGTACCAGATCTATCATCTGCATTACTCGTTGGGGAGTAATATTAAGTTGTGCGGCCATAACGTTCAGTTCGGCCAGTTCCCGTTGTTCAAGCACCCCGTCGGACAAGCGCTCCTGCACTGCCTTAAGGAACAGGTTCTCGTTTTCCTGCTGTATCTCCGCCTTCGTCTTCTGGGCTTCATAGACAGTGCTATTATTAACCGTGTGGCTATTGTCAACAGAACTTCTGTTGTCAATAGTGGTATTGCTGGTATTCTGAATGTTGTGCACATCATGCGAATCACTTACATGCAGCCCTCCGCTGATGGCATTGGCATCACCGAGATTCAGGCTTACACCACTTGCAGATGGCTTCTCAAACAGCTTCGTTCCGCATTCTGGACAGAACTTGCCGTCGTATTCTTGTTTACAGTTAGGACAATACATATTTTATGTATAATAAGGTGTCACTATTTTGTTCTGAAAACTCTGGTAACCGCTCCCTTTGTTGTCACCTCCACCATGGACTTCTGTAAAAAGGGCTTGCTTCTGTCCACATACGTGTAACAATAGCCTTTCTGGCTGAAACCTTTGCTGTCAGAAAGTTCGAACGAATCGACATGGTCGAGCCAGCGGGGCTCCAGCCCAAGAACATCGTAGAGATGCTGCTGTACCTGAGCATGAATGGCAGACAGATTAGCATCGACCAATCCCTGAACCTCTTCGAGCAGCGACTGCCCTTTAAGGCCATCCTTGACGAGCACGCGCTGCATGCGCTTCTTCTGGATGGGAGCTACGCGCTTGTTTTGTGGCAGAACGGGAAGGACATGACATTCTGCAGCCCTCTGCAGCACCTCCTCCTTTGGCTGCAGCCGCAGCATGGGGTTGCCATAGAGCGAGAACATCATCATGGTGGCCATGGAGAAGTCGTCGCGCTCCATGAAACGGAAGGTGTTGAAGTATTCGAGCTTGGCACGCATCATGGCCTCGCCGACAGGCAAGCCACGGAACTGCTCCATACAATAGATGGGCATTAAGTGCTCAGAGCCAGAGCCCTCATGTACCTCGACGCCATCGGGGACATCTAACTCAGTCATAGGTACAGGAATGAGCGAACCTGCATAAAGGAGGAATCCGTTATCATATAAAGCGGAAAGCATCATAGAATCGCAACGTTCAAAACCATGATAGCGGGCTCCGTAGCAAGCCACTGTATTGAGTACTTGTGCTTCTGTGTTCGCAAGCATCTCGGTGCTGAAAGCCTCACCACCATCGTTATAGAATCCTGACATGCCTTCGCTTCCTGCTCCATGAAGATTGAAGAGCAGCATGCCGCATTCGTCCAGGGTGTTGATAACGGGCTCCATGCTGTCTTCATCCTCCACACTGACAGGCGGACTGACATACATGCCATCCTGCACCATATCCGGATCATCGGCGTGGTTGACGAGTGGCAAGTGCTCAGACATCGTCTTGCTGGCAGGAAGCCAGGAAGCATTAGCTTCCATCATGACCGCATGGACACTGAGACCCTCATCGTAGTATTTGGTACAACGTTCGAAATAGTCTCCCAGGTCGTCGGCAAGAGACGATTCCATCTCGCCATCTTCCAAAGGCAAACGCGATACGTTGTTGCGTACATAGTCATCCGTAATTCTACGGTCACCACCATCCCACAGGTCGCTGAAGAAGTTACCACCGAAGCAATAGCACATGTCGCAGGGAATGCGACCATCATCGCTACTGCCAAAGACATCTTCCACCATAGGAATGGGAATGACATCATGGCCTCCAATGATAAATACGGGGACCTTCTCACCATGAGATAGCTCGTATTCCTGCATAAAATCCGAAATGGCCTCATTATAGTCAAGCCAGAAAGGTTCGTCGGTATCTTCTACATACTCTGAGGCATCAAGGAGATACCACTCCATGCCATGCTCCCTTGACTGCTCGCGGAAGGACTCGATGACAGCCTTCACCTCATCCTGTGAACAGTTGTATTTTTCGCCAAGTCTTTGGGTGTCGGTAAAGATAACGCCCACCTGTTCATCATCAGAGTTTTCACAGAAAGAATTCCTCTCTATCTGTTCTGGTTCCTCTTCTAACGAATCAAGACGGGTGCCACAGTTAGGACAAAAATTAGCACCGGCATCTACTTTTGTTCCACATTCCGGGCAGAACTTGAATCCACCAAAACCATCTTCATACTGTTGACCAGAGGTTTGAGAACGACCGAATCCAAATTGCGACAGCTGATTGTCGAGGTCGTTCTGCAGATTGTTCAGATATTCGTCGATGTTCATGATACATATTAATTACATCTTGTTACCACATTCACCACAGAAAGCTTCGCCTTCAGGAACAACAGCCCCACAGGCGGGACAATAGCGTAATTGCGGAGCAGCAGGCTCAACAGGTGCCTGAGGCTGTTGGTACTGTTGCTGAACAGGCTGCTGGTAACCCTGCTGTGGGGGCATCTGTTGGAAGCCCTGAGGGACACCTCCCATAGCCTGCGCAAAGCTCTGAGAGTCGGTCTGGTGGGCACGAGTGGTATAGTTCAGAGACTGGTCGAGCGTGTGGTCCATGCGGTCCTGCTGACGATGGGCATCCTGACGATACTCGTCTGCACGTTGACGTTGGTCGTCGAAGCGCTGCTGCTGGAAGGCTTGCTGCTGCTGGCCAATACCCACCATACCCTGCTGCATCATCTGGGCCATCTTCAACATCATCTCCTGGCTCTGACCACCTTGCTGTTGCTGCATTTGTAGCATTTGCTGATAGAGTTCCTTCTGCTCCTGTTGTTGTTTCTGCAAGAGTTCATTCTCCTTGCCGGAGCCAAGCGCCTGTGCGAAGGCCACCTGCCCCTCACCGGAGAGTTCGGCCGCACGTTTCGCCATAAGTTGCTCCGCTGTCATGTTAGCCTCCACGTTGTCACGGTTTATCTCGATGGCTTCACGTGAGCGATTTTGTTCCTGTAATTCACGTAATTCCGCCTCCTTCATGGCCTGCATATTACGCATGGCGATATCGGCTTTGCGACCGAGCACATCCACATCGTCGAATTTATCTTGGCGACTTAATTCATGCTCACGCTGACGCTGTTGCCAATCTGCCTCCCGCTGACGTTCTTGGCTTTGCCATTCAAAATCGGTCTCACGGATGCGTTTCTGCCAAGCATATTCATCTTCTTGCTGTGTACGTCCCCATTGGCGATTGTACTCTTGCTCCTCGTGCATCCACTCGCGTTCGCGCTCCTCGTCTTCAATGCCCCAGTTGCGGCGGCGCTGAAGGTCTTCACGTTCCCAGTCATGGTCTTGTTTCTGGTCATCAAGTGCCCACTGGGCATGCAGACGGGCGTCATCCACGCTCTGCTGATGCTGGATACGCATAATCTCAGTCACAGAGTCGCGTTCTATCTTGTTGTGTGCGAGAGCATCTTCGAGAGCAGCTATTTCGTCATCTTTAACAAGACGGTTCTTCTTGATATCGATGAGTGCCTCATATTCTTCTTCCTGGCTCTTTGCTTCACGCAGGTGCTTCTGGGCGTTGAGCAACAATACGAACTGCTCCATCTCGTCGTCGTGGAGCAACTGGTCACGGTTAAGCTGCTGCAAAGCGTATCGTAGTTCCTCTTCGCTAGTTGCTTTGTCGATGGTCTGTCTGTTGGTCTCAAGTGCAAGGCGGTTACGGAACTCGCCAGTACGCTGCAGATAACCGAGTTCCTGCTCGCTGCAATAGAGCTCACGTTCTACGGCACGAAAACGCTCAAAATCGGCACTGCTGTCTGTAATCTGCAGTACCCGCTCACATTGGATACCAAAGAGTTGTTCGTTGATTGTCTGCTGGATGCGTATCTTCAAATTGTTCTGGACAGGTTCGGGCAGGCCAGAGGTCTGATAGTCTAGATTGCGCAACATCTGCCGAAGGGTGTTCTCTATTGACGGAGCAAGCATCTGCTCGAACTGCATCGTTGTGGCAATATTCTTGTCGGCCAGATAGTTGGTGGCAAATTGGTGGATGTCGTTGATGCGGAGTTGCAGGGAAACACCTATGTTCACATCCACAATCTTTGTGGGAATCGTATAGGGGGTGAATGCCAAGTGCCCGTCCGCCTCCGTTGAACCGGCAAAGGTCATGGTGATGTGGCGTTCGCTCACGATATAGACAGAAAGGATGGGGGATTGGGTTGCCTGACTAAGAATTCGTGCATAGTCCAACTTACGGCGTTCAATCTTTTCTTTTTTCTCATCCTTCTTTTCACCGAAGATAAGACGCCCTACCCATCGTCCGGCACGGCCAATTTCTCCAACAACTCCTAATTCACGGAAAGTGGGTTCTTGCTGGCGCCGCTGTTCACGGGCTTTCCGCTCTTTCTCGTCAAGTTCTTTCTCTGCCTTCTCTATTGCAGCTTTAATTGCAGCCTTTTCTTCTTCAATAGACTTAAAGAACTGATAGGCTCCGGCAGAGAGCGTGGCTACCAATTCGCCATTAGCAAAGATAATAGCTTGACAGCCTTCCTGAACGATAATACCTTTCAGCTTTTCTATTTCTTCCAATTCACGTTCGCTGATTTTACGTGCTATCTGACCGGGTTGGATACTCCAAATGGCACGACCACGAACAACGTCGACGCCGTCAATCGCCTCTTGGTTACGACGATTGCGAGCCTGTTCAGCCTCGCGTTCAGCATTCAATTGGGCACGCTCTGCTGCTTGCAGTCCCTGATGGGCTTCATCAATGACACCTTGGTCGGCTTGAGCTTGCTGGCGTACTGCCTGCTGTTGCTGACGCACAATATCGCGGTTCAATGC
>HF994096.1 GCA_000436915.1 Prevotella sp. CAG:1092
CATTGAGATTGCTTGCGGATTTTAGGCTTGTATAAAATGTATAAAACAGTATGATATGTTACTTTTCTATTGGTTCTTATAGAATAAAAGGGGATGATTGGCAATTACATCCTTTAAGGGAAGTTGTTTCAACCCTACACATCTAAAATATCATTGGATAACTTTGGTTGTCACATTTTGAGTTCGGTTGAAACATTCCTATTCAAACACTATTTGGTAGTTTTTAATGTAAGCGAAAGTTAAAGACGTTAAATGTTACACATTTCGTATCTATATAGAATCCACACAGTCCCTTTTCTACTGTTTAGAGCGTATAATACTGGTAATCAACTAATAATGCATCCTTCTGATGAAACAGCAGAGAAGGATGCTCTTTTTTTATTATTACAATTCCGAGTTCTAAACCCGTATCCTCCGCACTATCCGTATGCAACAACTCAACCGAGAAGCCACGTGGCGTCAGCCTGGGTTGAATTTGTTGTATTTGTTTACCGGACAGTAATAACTTTTTATTCATTTTATGATATGTTACGAACAAAACTATTGTTTTTTTAATCCCATTTGGTTTTTTTCCGTACCTTTGCAATCGAAGGCTTTGCTGAGGGATAAGACAGGTAGCTGCAAAGCCGACACATACATATAAAGACGTTTATTGCAAAAATATGTCACATGAATAAATCCATACTTCACGCTTTTGATGTAAAGTTTGACACTACAACGAAAGTATTGACCATCATCGTGAATTTTGTCTTGATTCTTACAATATGTTTAATGGCAAACATATTGCATGAAGAAATCGGGTTGGTAGTAATTGGGGTTGTAGTAATCGTGTTGGCAATAATATGCTCGACCTTGATACTTGGCTTTGTATTCAGTCCATGGAAACTAATCCTTACCAACCACGAGCTTACGATAAGATGCCGTGCCTATAGCCGACACATACTTATTAAGGACATCGCATCTTGTACAATGAATTCAGAATTTAACGACTATTCCACCATACGCCTATTTGCCTCTGGCGGATTTTGGGGCTACTACGGTCTTTTTTGGAATAGTAAATATGGAAAATTCAAAGCCTTCGTTGGCGATAGATCATCAACATTCACGCTAAAATTAGCCTCAGGAGAAATTATTGTTCTTGGATGTGAAAACTCTAAGGCGCTGACAACAGAACTAACATCGCTAATAAATAATTCTGAAGGCTGAATTATCTGTTGTCTTAAACTGCACTTTCCTAATATCTAATTACCACCCTTCATTCTTATGTAGACCAGCCTGGAAGGCTATGAAACACTGAATAATAAAGCAAGGTAGGGTGAACAATTGTTTACCGGACAGTAATAAAAAAACAATAGTCGTTAAGAAAAAATAACATTAAAAAAACGCCCCCCCCAATTAGAAATTACTACTTTTGCAACCTTGAAACGTATTAAACATACGCTACATGCCAAAGGAGCATGAATACTAAAAAGCAGTAAAGACAAGAAACTCAGGATAACTCTATGCCTCTACAAAGGAAAGAAGGTAAAATAGCCTACCAAGAAAAAGGCTGAATAGGTAAAAAGATGTAATACTAATACTACCGCTCAACTCAATCAGCAGCAGTATATTTAAAAAATACATAATATCTTATGAGAAATTATAAAATATTATTATGTGTGTTTTCGTCGTTTATGACGATTCAACTTTTCGCCCAAACTGTAGCGATAAAGACTAATGCTCTTTATTGGGCAACCACTACGCCTAATATCGGTGTAGAAATGTCGGTTGAAAACAAGCATACTGCACAACTTTTTTATGGACTAAATCCATGGAAACAATCGGGTGGCGACCACTCTAAGCTCAGACATTGGAGCACAATGGCTGAGTATAGACATTGGTTTTGCCAGAGTTTCAATGGATGGTTTGTTGGCGCCCATGTGATGGGTGGCGAATTTAATGTGGAGGGTGTAGACTTTCCTTTAGGCATGCTGTCTACCCTGAAGAACCATCGCTACGAGGGATGGTTTGCTGGCGGTGGCATTTCGTGTGGCTATCAATGGCCTATATCCCGACATTGGAACCTGGAGACTTCGCTGGGCGTGGGATATGATTATATCAAATATGACAAGATGAAAAGCGGAGCTTGTGGCAAGAGACTAAAGAGCAGCCACAAGAACTATTTTGGTCCTACCAAAGCCGCTATATCATTGGTATATGTGATAAACTAATAAAGAGAGCACTCCCCTATTTTTTCCTATACATATTTATATATAAGAGCATAGATATGAAATACAATATTTTATTCATATTGCCGCTACTTACCCTTGCCACAGCTCCATGCCACGGTCAAGGCTGTAAGGGTGTGTATATAGCCAACGAGAATATAAAGATTGAGAATGTGAGGGTTGAGAGCATGGGCAAAAAGGTGACCCTTGCCATGACCGTGAACCTGGACAAGCTGAAGATGGGTGCCAACAACCAGTTTGTGCTCACTCCAACCATAACTACAGAGAATGGCAAGATGGAGATGCCAAAGATGGTGATAAACGGCAGACGACAGCACATAATGAAGCAGCGCAACGAGCGGAAGGCGAAGGCCGACGAGGCGTATGTGGTGAGGAGAGAAAACGGTAAGCCTCAGCAAATAGAATATCTGCAATCGATGAGCTACGACAAGAAGTTGGGCAACTACAGGGTGAGCATAAGCGAAGACCTGTGCGGATGCGGCGACAGCCTGGGCAACAACCAATATGAGCTTGCCGTATATCAGCGTCCGAAGGCGAGATTTGTGCGCCCAGAGGTGGTGGCAGAGAAGATACAGGAATTGAGCAAGACGGCTTATATCGATTTCCCTGTGAACCGCACGGAGCTGAATCCACAATATCGCAGAAATCCGGAACAGCTTGACAGCATAGTGAGAACCATCGATGCGCTGAAGGCTGACAAGAATATCTCCGTGGTGGGCATAAATATTCATGGTTTTGCATCGCCTGAAGGAAGATACGAGAGCAACGACCGCTTGGCGCAAGGACGTGCGCAAACGCTGACGGAATTTGTGCAGCTCATGGTGAAACTCGACAAAAATATATTCACCGTTTCGCATACTGCCGAAGACTGGGAGGGATTGCGCAAATTTATTGCCGAGAGCAATATGGAGCACAAGCAGCAGATACTCAGCATAGCCAACGACACATCGCTGAAGGAGGATGAGCGCGAGACTCGAATAAAGGCTGAATATGCAGATGAATACAAATTTCTGCTTGCTGCATGCTATCCAACCTTGCGTCATAGCAACTACCACATAAAATACAAGATTCGCCCATTCAACGTAGACGAGGCGAAGCAGATGATAAAGACTCGTCCGCAGTTGCTATCGCAAAACGAGATGTTTATGGTGGCACAGACCTACGAGCCTGGCTCAAAGGAGTTTAGCGAGGTGATGGAGATAGCGGTGCGCATGTTCCCCGACGACCCAACAGCCAACCTCAATGCAGCCTGCACTCGTCTGAATGTTGGCGATGCAGAGGGCGCCAAGCCTTATCTTGACAAGGCTGGCAACAGTCCTGAGGCAGAGGCTGCACGAAAGATATATGAAGAGATTAAATAAGAAATAATTATTAATAATTACTAAATTTTTACTGTTGTGAAGATTTTTAAATTTATCCCTTTGGCATGCGCAGCATTGATGATGAGCGCATGTAGTTCGGACGACGCAAATAATGGCGGTTCGACAGGAGTTAACGACCCACGGTATTTGTCTGTGAACATCGTGAATGTGGGTGCTACACCATCGCGTGCTTCAGAAGACTATGTGAATGGAACTGATGACGAAAACAAGATCAGCAAAGTTCGCTACTACTTCTTCAATGGTGATGGTACACCTTATCTTATTAAGGCTCCTGGAGCTGATGGTGTAACAGGTAGCGGAACCGTAAACTGGCTTGAGGCTACCCCTGGTTACGATGACACTACTTCTGATACTCCATCGCATGTAGAGAAGATTACCAATACCGTACTTGTAATCAATGGTGTGCAGTCGGCTGCCCCTTCTGCTATTGTAGCAGTTATCAATCCTGAGACTGTAGACCCTGCAGTTCTCGAGAATAATGGTTCAATGAGATTGTCTCAGCTTCGTGAGAATGCTGTAGGTAGCACATTCTACAAAACGGATGCAGGTAAAGTATCAGATTTCGTGATGAGCAACTCTGTGTTTGTGAATGCAGGATCAGATGTTTGTGCATCTCTCGTAGCAGGTCATGTTGCAACTTCTGCAGATAAAGCAAAGTTAAATCCTGTAGACCTCTATGTAGAGCGTGTTGTGGCTAAGGTTACTGCAGATGTTGATCCTAATGCCTTTGAGACAGGTAATGGCACAAACTGGGACGCAAGCCAATATGGTACAAAAACAGCTGTAGGCAAAATCGGAGCTTACGACGTTTATGCAGTTATCGATGGTTGGGGATTGGCTGACGAGGATGGTAAGGCCAAGGTTGAAAAGTCGGTAAACACAGCCTGGACAGATGCAATCTTGGGCATTAGTCCTTGGACAACATACGACTATCGCCGCAGTTTCTGGGAAACTTCTGTAGAATTTAATGCAGGTACAAATCAGCCTGTGAACCATAAGTTTAATGACTTCAACGCTAACATGAAGGACACGTTGTATACATTGCCTAACACTCCAGACGCCAAAATCACTAATGTATATGATAACAATGTGACAAAATTCTTGGTAGCAGCTACTCTTAAATACAAAGATGAGCATGACAATTGGCATTTAGCAGAGATATGTAGATATAATGGTGTGATGATTCTTGGAGTAGACAACTTGAAGACGCAGGTGGCATTGACATTCTCGAAGTATTATACAAGTACTGATGGTTCTACATATACTCAGCTTACTAAAGACGACATCACCTTTGCTGAGCCTACTACTTCTATGAAGAATTATCAAGTTACTCCAACTTTGGCAGCTGATCCTACTGGTACAAAGCTGTATTACATAAAAGAATCAAATGGCTCTTTTACACAGGTAAGCAAAGATGTTGTTAATACAGCCATTGGAGCAGATAAGGCAGAAATCAGAACCGAGGGTAAAGCTTACTACTATGTTCCAATAAAGCACCTTGGTACTACAGGAAATCTTGGCGAATATGGTGTTGTGCGCAACCACTTCTACAAGATTAATTTGACTGGTCTTACAGGTTTTGGTACACCTGTATACAACCCAAATACAGTTATTGACCCAACTGTGCCTTCTTATGATAATACATATTTGGCAGCTCGCATTAAGGTTTTGCAGTGGCGCATAGTAAAACAGGATGTAAACCTTGGCGAATAGTAAATACTAACAAATCTTTTTTTAGGCGGTATGGCTCTCACACAAAGGAGGGGGAGCCGTACCTCCTATATAATTCTCACACAAAACAACGAATCATGACAAACTTGACGTATATATTGAACAAAATGAAAGTAGCATCCATGGCTATGCTATTGCCCGTCATCGCATGCTCGTGCTCGATGATGCACGAAGACTTGGGCGGATGTAAGCAAGAACTAAAGCTGAAGTTCAAATACGACAAGAATATGAAATTTGCCGATGCCTTCAGCTCACAGGTGAAGACACTATCGCTGCATGCTTACAACAAAAACGGAGAAATGGTTTTCGACAAAACGGAAGCCGTAAGCGACATTGAGGCTGCAGGAGGATACATTACTCTCGACATAAAGCCATGCGTATACTCGCTACAAGTATGGGCAGAGGGCGAAAACGTGTATGACGGATCATACAAATATTCAACTAAAGGAAAGGCAGAAGAGGGCATTGAAAACCTGGACTGCAAGATAAACAGAGACGGAAGAAAGGTGGACCACGACCTTAACGCTCTGTATCACGGTATGATGGGAAACGTAGACCTGAGAATGGACGACTACGGGGTGAAGACATTCACCATGCCGCTGACTAAGAATACCAACAACATAAAAGTGGTGATACAGAATGCCTCGGGCAAAAAGTTGAAAGCAAGCGACTTCAGCTTCGAGATTGACGACGACAACTCATGGCTTGATTGCTATAACGACAATATAAAAGAAGACTCGATAACTTATTGCCCATGGTCGCAATACGACGGCATTGTGGGCACAGAAGAGAGCGAGACACAGGTGTCGGCTGTGGTGGCTGAGATGACTGTGAACAGACTGTTTGCAAACAAAAACCCACGACTAAAGGTTTATAACAACGAAAATGGAAAACAGGTGTTCAACATTCCGCTCGTAGACTATGCGCTGCTCGTTAAGGGCAACTACAACAAGGATATGACCGACCAAGACTATTTGGACCGCCAAGACGAATATAGCTTCGTATTCTTTGTAGACGACGGCATGAACTGGCTTAGCGCCTCGATATTCGTTAACTCATGGAGAGTGGTGTTGCAGAATGTAGACATGTAGGAATGTAGAAAACGCGATACTTGTTATCATAAAAAAAGATATCGATACTTGATGTTTTATCATATTAAAAATATTATAATTAGAACTATTGTGCCATTGCTGTGTATGGCAATGACGGCATGTTCGGACAACGATGGCGTAGACGCTATTGCCAAGAACGATGTGCGCGTCGCTTTCACAATGATGGTTGCCGACGCTACATCTACACGTGCCGCAAACGAGGGGTGGGACAACTACGACCCTAAGCAACCAGGCATAGAAGATGAGAATATGATTAACACCGACGACTTACGTATAGCCATTTGCGATGGTATGGGCAACATCATTGGAGATGTGGAGACTATAACGGTGACGCCAATGAGCGACCCTTCGGGCACTAAATATGCAATAACTGGAGTGTGGAAGAACGCTAAAGACGATATTGCAAAGGCTAAGAAGATAATGATTGTGGCTAACTGCAATGCTGCGAAACTAAGTACAATCACTCACCTACCCGACTTGACATACAACATAGATACTGAGACAAGGAAATATATACCTATGTGGGGTGTGGCAGCGCTGCCAGCACTTACATTAGGCACACAAACAGACATGACAGAGCAGATATATTTGCTCAGGGCGATGGCGAAGGTGAGAGTGGAGATGCGCTCGGATATGGCATCGTATGGATATTCCATAGGTAGCATGCACATCAACAACTATAACACTCAAGGATATTGTTTGCCAAAGAACTATAACTCGGCAAATAAGACTCAGGAGATACGCTTCGACAATTCGCTAAACGTACTTGAAAGCCGAGCGGCAAGCATAGGATTGACGGATGGAAAAGCAACATACATACCAGAATACGACAATACCAGCACTGGGGCTACGCCATCGACAATAACCGTAGACCTGAACAGAAATGGTAAGCACGAAGGCACTTACACCCTGGAGTTTCGCAATTATGACACCGACGGCAAGCCTACAGGCACACCATACGATATTCAGCGCAACCACTACTATACATTCCTGATATACAAAGAGGACGGAAAAATCATTGTTAGCCTGCATGTAAGGAAATGGAATAAGCGCGTATACGACGAAGATATAATAATGTAAAGAATATGAAGAATATTTCGCTTTCGATATTGACACTCATAGCAACTTTGATGCTTTGCTGCTGCTCGGCTGACACTAATGAAGAGTCGGCAGAGGAGAGCAAGCCTGTGAGCGTGCGCATAAATATTTCTGCATCTGCAGGCGGAGCTTTGTCACGAGGCAGCGGAGAGCTGGAATGGACCGACGACAATAGCGACAAGGGAGAGATGATGAAGAATTGCTTCGTCATTATCGTGCAGAACGGCATTATCAAGAATCTGCTTGTTAGCGAAGACTATACTGAGGAGAAAAGCTGGGTTGGAACGCTTACGGCAAAAATAAATCCAGGCGAGACTACTTTTTATTCGTTTGCCAATATAAAGCCGGAGGATGTGGGAATAGACTCGAAAATAGACTATTCCACCACCGACACTCCCCTACCTGCAGGTTTCGACAGCAAGCTGTATAGCGTGAACGGCAATGTGCTTACGGCAGCCTACTTTCCGAAAGGAATACCTATGAGCAATAAGCAGACCATAGAGATAAAGAAGACTACTGCCGACCTGAATCTCGAAGTGATAAGAATGGTGGCTAAGGTGAAGCTGAAGATAACAAACGACACGCCAAACGAAATAAAGTTGAGGAGTGTGTCGCTAACAGATATTACCAAGAACGAGGAAAACAATCTGTATCTGCTGCCTGGTAGGGATAATGGCACAGCCGTGGAGCCAAATCTAAATCCATCGGCATCGAAGGAGGACTACGTGATAAATTTCAACCCTGAGGTGGTGGTGGAGGCAAAGACTACGACTCCGAAGATAATATCATTCTATGTGAACGAGTCGGTAGCAGAGAATCCAAACTATTTTGTAGTGGGCGTAAAGACCGACCATGCCACAATGAACCTACGTGCAGCACTATCAAAATGGAACACCATATCACGCAACGACTATTTGGAGATACCTATAAAGCTAAACAACTATAGAGTGAGATTTAAGGTGGAGCAATTTACAGCTATTGGCGTATTGCCCAAAGTGGAGCAAAACGACGAGAAGCTGACCATAAGATTTAAGAGCTATGGCGAATTTCATCTTATCCCTTATGTTGTGCGCTTAAGCGATGGCGTAGAGCTAACTCCGGGTACCGATAGCGAAAACGGATGGTTGTTTAAGGAATGGCAAACGCAGAAGATGGTGCCAGATGGTGCTGAGGGAGTATGTATTTACGACCGCATGCCTGTGGCTGTGCCATCACGAAAGACCATAGAGGGCGTAGTGGGCAATCGCAATGGCTATGCCATTCACCAGCTACTGATAGGCATAAAGAATTTGGAGTATGACATTCCGTACAGAGTGGAAATAATAAAAGAATAAATCTGCTTGATATAATATGATAAAGAGGTTTAGATATATATATGTATGCTTGATAGCGGTGTTGGCATGTTGTGTCAGCACAAGCGTTAGTGCCCAGAGTGTGTTTGCGCATTATAAAGGCGTGAACAATCTTCCGTATATCAGGAATCCATATGGTATAGAGATGCAGCAGGTGCATGAGTATGAATATACATACTATGTAACGGGAGGTAGTGAGATAGACTTACCATTGCCGTTTGAAAATTATACTAACGAAAGAGATAAAGACAACGAGCCTAAAGGCTACATCAGATGGTACGACTATAATACAGACATGGCTAATCCACGACTCTCTGTATATAACAAAACAAACTTGGAAGAGGTCAATGACGAAAATGGCAAAGCACGTGGATTGTTTGCATGGAAAAATAAGACAAATAGTGAACCTTTCGGTCCAAGCCATGATAGAGTTGGTGTGAAGTATAAAGCGCCTACAGATGCCGATGACGCTACATGGAAAGGTGAGGATGTTGCATGTGATGTGAGCAAATATACCGACTTTGAACCTATGGTAAGTGGCAAAGACCAATACTTCACCCACGAGCCTACATTGCAGATACGCTATATCTTCCATATTCGCCCTGCAAAGGCTATGGCAGAGAATATTATAAAAACAACAGCTACCGACCTTCGCACCGCAGACTCTGACTTGACGATAGAGGACAACCGCCGTATTGTGTTTGGTGCAAAGGATGCTAATGCAAAAATGTCGGTACGTGTAAACTATAAGCCGAGCAATTATTTCTTTTATCCTCTAAAACCAAAAGATGGTAAACAAAGGCATCTTCTCTCTTCGGACGAAGCGCATAGCATAAAACAAGCCGACTACGACAAGAGTACACTATATAATGCCAATGGATTTGTATGGCTTGCCTATGACGAGACAAAGACAAAGTATACTGTGTTGATATCAAGTGGTACTTTACAATTGCACAATTCCACTTCCATGAACGTATTAATGAATAACGGAAATGGTTGGAAAAACTTAGATGGTACTCCTACTAAGAAACCAAATATTACATTCGGTAGTATAGTGTATCTTGTGGCTTACGCCTACTATAATAATAACTCTATCAAAGCTCCAATCGCCAGTTTTGAGATTCTATATCAGAATACTTATCCAAAGACGATGAAGCAGCTGACAGATGATGGCGATAATGAGCGTACACTTGCCTATTTTGAATCGCATTATAAGCAAGTCACAAAGCCTATATCGTTTGACGACGATAACGACAAGCTTACCATGGTGGCTCCTACAGTAGAGAACAATATGGCACATTATGCCTCAAGATGGGACAGACGTGCATATAGCTTTGTATATCCAGAGCTGCGCGACTATGCTTGTCCTAATGGGAAGGCTTTAATACATGGCGAATATGGACTGTTTAAGAGTGCTAACTTGGCTGGTATTTCTGCCAATTCAGTAACTTCAACTACAGGAAAGAAGTTGTACCAGTGGTGGAATTCTGCAGTTCTCCATGACCGTACACATGCAATTACTAACGGTAAGCAGTATGGATATTTCCTCTATGTGGATGCATCAGACGAAAGCCGACAGATAGCTTCTATCGACTTTAAGGCTGACTTATGCTCGGGAGCACGTCTTATATTCTCGGCTGCGGTTACTGACTTTACTGCTTCTACTGCTCCAGTACAACCTCAGGTGCTGTTCAAAATCTATGGCATCATAAAGGATGAGAACGACAAGGTGACTCATCAGCGACTGCTGACATCATTCACATCAGGCGACTTTGCCTCTAACACAAAGGGTGGACGACAGTTAGGTACTTGGTTTCAGGTGTATAGCCGAATAGTGATGAGAAAGAATATGGGAGTGGAAAACTATTCCGACTTCCGCATTGTGCTCGACAATATGTGTGCGAGTACTTATGGTGCCGACTATGCCATTGACGATATTCGACTATATATTCAGCATGCAAAGGTGGACGTGCTGCAGAATCAGCCTGCTTGTCCTGATGCTAAGAGCGGAAGCATAGCAAACCACGAGATTACACTTAAAATAACTTCGCACTACGAAAATGTGCAGGCTATAACAGGTGTGGGCAAGGAGTCGAAGTTGTTTTATCGTATATCCGATATGGATGGCAAGCCGTTTGCGGGCATCGACTATAATGGCGACGGTACTGCCGACGAATATGGCGAGGTAACTATTCCTGCCAACTATGATGCTTCTTCTTCGGCGTTTGAGATAGACCCTGAGGGACATGTAATATTGGTGATTGACAACAGGCACTTCGATTTGCCTTTGGGAAAGAAGTTCTATGTTTCGGTGGCTTATCCTGATGCTGATGGCAATCCCGATGAATGGGGAAAGTTTACTGATGAATGCTCATCATATAGCGATGCGTTCAGCATTGTGCAGCAGAAGGTGGTTATATCTGATGCCAACGGAAGTTTGGTTACTACGGTGAGAGTGTCGTGCGACGGCAATAGTACACCTGATGTGGATATTAATGCAAAGCTTGAGACTGCCGACAAAGTGGGCGGTGGCTCTATCTTGCTTAATAACGTGAAGTTTGACTGGTTTGTGGGAACTCCAGATGGCGCAGACAATAAGTTTTCTTCTATCACAGACTTACAGCAGGCGTTAGGAAACTATCGCGCTATTTATAAATCTGCAACTTCTCTTAATGCAGCATTCCAAACATCTAATCCTGCCGACTATGCATTGCTTAAAAGATATATCGCTGGCGTAGAAGGCGAGGGAACATTGGTATTGGCTGTAAGCAACAGTCTTACGGGGTATAAGTTTAAACAGGTGGGAAAATACAAGATAGCGGCTGTTCCTATTGCAACTTCAATAAAGCAGGGAACTGTGACTTACGAAATATGTTCAGACCCTATGTACTTCACTATTCGTATTGTGGAGGATGGTCCGAAGCTTATTCTTGGTTTCGACAAAGTGGCTTATCCTACCGACGACCGTGCCGTGCGCATCGGTTTGCCACAAATAAGGGAGATGCTGAAGAAGGCGGATAATGGCATGCTGATATTGCCGGTGGTTGAACTTAATAATGGAAAAGACGAGAATATTGAGATTAAGTTCCTTGATGATCAAAAGGTATTTATCTCAGACAGCAACGACCCTACTTTCACTTCAACAAAACAGATTGTTGGTAAGTTGAAAGAAGAAACTTTGGCATCAGGAAAAAAGACATTGGGACTGGTGTTTGATGATAACGTCTTGGATATTCTGCATGAAGGATATTGGTATGAGCTGAACTTCTCGTATGAACTGCATAATAGTACTACGACAGCTGCATGTCCTGGCGATTTGTTCATAACGTTAAAGGTGGTGCCAGAGTATCTTACATGGTTTCCTTCTGTTGCAAACAAGCTTAATGCCAACTGGAACAACGACCTGAACTGGAAGAGATCTACGGCAGCAGAGCTATACGACAAAAATTATGAAGACTATGGTGAGGCTACTTATGACAATACAGCTAATAGCAGCTTGACAAGACAACAGGCTTATACGCCAATGAAATTCTCGAAGGTTGTTATACCTGAAAACAAGTTGGTATATCCAGGACTTGGCAATATCGTTTATCGTGTGAGTAACGATATCGCTACGAAGTTGACAAACTTTAAGGGCGAGGAGGCTACATCGGGTATTGAATACGACTTTGTGGTGACATGGAACGACAATACTGCCGACCATTCTACAGACGGAAAAGGAACATTTAAGTGTGAGACTTTCCATGGTAACCTCTGCGACCAGATATTCTTTAAGGCACGAGCAGAGCTGCTCAACCAACAATACCTTATATATAATAAGGCTTTCGTAGAGAAGGAAGTGGAGAGCAACAAATGGAATATTGTATCGACCCCAATGAAGAATATTTATGCTGGCGACTTTTTTGTGCCACTAACAACAGGCAGGGAAGAGTCGAATACTGCTTTCTCGGCAATGAACTTTGATAAGACTTCTGATAATCGCGTGGCAGCCCCAGTGTATCAGCGCAATTGGGATAGTAACGAAACGCAGATAGTGGATGGCGGAACTCAATATAAGGTTCACGATTTTGATGGCAATAACATCAGCATAGAAAGCATATCGGATGCTTCGATGAATGTAGAATCGCTATATTGGAGCCATGTATACAATAAGCTGGACGAGAATTATTCTGAAGGCAAGGGCTTTGCTCTAAAGGCTGGCGACCAATATAAAACCCTGTCGGCAAAATGGCTATTCCGTCTGCCTAAGGAGGATGAGGAATATAAATACTTCAAACCAGATGGAGGGTATCCTGACATGAAGGTTTCTGTGCCAAAGCCTGAAAAGTATATGCTAAATGTGCCATACTCTAATGAGCCAAGTTTGCTGGGCGAAATCTCTCAGCCGCTCACAGCCAACACTCATAGCAACAACCTATACTACATAGTGGGCAACCCTTATACTGCTTCGCTTAGTATGTATCGTTTCTTGAACGGAAATCCAAGTTTTGAGCGCAAAGTGTGGACGCTGGATAATGGAGTGCTGAATGCACATATCATACCTGAGGGAACATACAACCGCAAAGATGACTATATAATCGAACCTATGCAGGGATTCTTTGTGAAGGTGAAGGAAGGCGCAACGGTGAGCCAAGCTTACTTTACATTGATGATGACTACAGACCGCTGGACATCGGGTGGTTCTGCAATATCTGAGACACCAGCGAAGATGAGCATCAATGTGGTAGAGAATGGTAAACGAATGGCTATGGCAAAGGTGGTGGTGAAGGATGATGCCGATGACGACTTCAACGACGATGAGGATATAGAATTGCTCAACAACACAGAGCTGGAGGATATTCCGCAGGTGTACACCATAGCTGGAACTCAGGCTGCTGCGCTCAACGCTTTGCCAAAGATTGGCATCTTGCCTTTTGGAGTGATAGCAAAGGAAAAGAAGATGGTGGCTGTGGAGTTGGAGGCAAACAGGTATCTCGACGCCCCACTCTATATTCTCGACGCCAAGACAGGCACCTATACCCCAGCCGACCATGCTATAGAGATTGAAGCCAACGAGCATGGCAGATATTATATCACTACGGCAATATACAACATCGAGAATGACAGCGAGGAAAACACCATACGCTGCTTCTCGCCTCAGAGTGGCACTATCACGGTAAGCTCGCTCGCAAGCAATCTTGCCTCTGTGAGAATCTACACCATCGATGGTAAACTTCTGACTTTTGCCTCAGGCATTAATGCCACATCATGGCAAAAGCAAGTGGCTACGGGACTATATATAATAAAGGTAGCAACGGAGGATAAGAAAGAGAAAACGGTGAAAATGAGGGTATAAAAAAACAGCCTCACCCCCTGCCCCTCTCCAAAAGAGAGGGGAGTAAATACTCTAATGTTGCTGGAGGATTTAGCAATAGTATATGAGTAATATATACGATTAATATATGAGTAATATAAATAATAATAGATAAAAAAAGAGCATGTCGCGTTTGACATG
>HF994097.1:0-3957 GCA_000436915.1 Prevotella sp. CAG:1092
CCATGCTCTCGAAAGGTTTGCCGAGGGTGGCAATTTCTGTATTCTCATCGTCGAAGCAATGGCATATTTCTTCTATCTGACTCTTGTCGATGAAAGGCTCGTCGCCCTGGATGTTCACCACCACGTCGTAGTCGCCACCAATCTTTTCTAAGGCTTCTGCTATGCGGTCGGTGCCGCTCTTGTGGTCGTTTCTCGTCATCACCACCTTGCCGCCAAACGCCTTTACGGTTTCTTCTATGCGTTCGTCGTCGGTAGCCACGTAGGCGTCGCCCAATACTGCTGCAGCCTTCTCATAAACATGTTGTATCACAGGCTTTCCACCGAGAATAGCCAATGGCTTGCCAGGAAATCTTGTCGAGGCAAAGCGCGCAGGAATTATTGCTACGAATTTCATTTTTTCTCGCTTTTGTTTATTGTTTCTTTGAATTATCTATAATCGTAATAATACCAATATGTTTTGCCATAAGTGTCGCGAATCATGTTTTTTCGCTCTTGTGGGTTAGCATATTTGTGCTCCAAATCTTGGAAGTCGCGATAGTCGGCATCCAGGATGTCGTCGTGGTAGTCTACAAGCGGATTAGAGCGCAGATGGGTGTAGAGCACAAGTGCTTCGCGATAGTGCTTAGGCAACGCTTTTGTGATGGTATAAGGAGCTGTAGACGTGTTGTCGTCGGGAGTTGCTGGGTCGGTCTTTGATTTCTTCTCCATGGTAGGTTTACCATAGATTTTCACCATAGCCTTTACGAAGCCGTCGAGGTTGCGATCCAAGAGGTAGGCGCACAACTGGTAGTCGGTCTTGGATTTACGCAATAAGCGCAACTTAGTGTCGGTATAGAGCATCATCTTCACGCTGGTGCCGTTTGGCTTCATGGCTTCCGAACCGCCCACGAGTGGATATTCTAATAGTCGCTCAGGCAACTGCTTGTTGGCAGCCAAAGCATAGATGCGAAGCATGGTAAGGCTGCTGTCTGTGGTCAACGATTTTTCGCCTATTGTGAGTGCTTTCTTGTAGTCGCCCTTGACAAGGCTACGCTCCACAGCCATGCGGTAGTGGAACACCTCGTTGGAGTTGCCTACCATTCCCACGAGTACAAACATCAAGGCAAACTGGGCAAGGTTCATCCATACGGCTCGCGAAAAGAAACCATGCGAAAATCGCAAAGGCTCGTAAACTTCCCATGCCTTAGCTATCCACGATCCTATCAGCCACACCACCATCAGCAATGGCACCACCCACAGCCATGCTCCAAAACTAAAGCCGCGGTCGATGTCGGGACTAACGTCGGTGATGATGGCAAGAATGAGCAACGAAGGGAAATAGGTGAGGGCATGAAATATGGTCTTCAGCTGTAGAAATCTTGCTATCAAGAGCTGAAGCAGGAATAAGAGGATGGTGATGAGCGAAGCACCAACGAAGGGCACGTAGTATGTTTTGCCGTCAGAGAGCACATGCTGAGCCATTGCCAGCACGTCGGTCTGATAATTATATAAATATAGAAATGTGAAAATCAGAAAACATGCAGCACTCGTTATCCTTACTATGATGCTGTCTTCGCGAAAAACCTTGTCCATTTGCTTGTTTTTATAAGAATAAAGAGAAGCCATTAGCTTTTTTCTTACTAATGGCTCTCTTTCTTAGTTTTATTTCTTGTTTGCGCAACTCGTCTTATTTCTTGCTTGCGCAACGCATAAATAACTTATTTCTTGCTTGCGCAATGCTTACATAACTTATTTCTTCTTGCGCAAAACCAAGGCTGAGCGAGCAGGCAAATACAGCTTGAGCCATCCCTTGCCGTCTTGTGCGTAGAGATTGTCGTAGTTGGTGAAATGAGTTATGCTGTCGTCGTTGAGTCCGTTTCCTCCAAAGTCTTTGCTGTCGGTATTCAACACCACCTCGTAGGCACCCTCAGGCACAATGAAGCCATAGTCGGTATACGAGCGGTTTGGCGAGAAGTTGAACACAAAGATAATGTCGCCACGCATGTAAGCCAACACCTGGTCGCCATCGTTGTGCCAAATCTCCTGCACAGGAGTCTTATTGAAATCTTTCTCGCTCTTTATCACCTTCAGCATCTCGCGGTCGAAGTCGCCAAGATAGTGGTAGTCGAGCTCCTTATTGTCTACGAGGTTCCATTGGCGGCGTGCATACTTATAGCTCCAGCCGTTGCCTTCGCGAGGGAAATCAATCCACTCAGGGTGTCCAAACTCATTGCCCATGAAGTTCAGGTAGCCACCGTTGATGGTAGAAGCCGTAACGAGACGAATCATCTTGTGAAGAGCAATACCGCGGTTTGCCATGAAGTTCTCGTCGCCCTTCTTGAAGTGCCAATACATGTCGGCATCGATGAGGCGGAAGATGATGGTCTTGTCGCCCACCAAAGCTTGGTCGTGGCTTTCGCAATACGATATTGTCTTTTCGTCGCTACGACGATTCTTAACCTCCCAGAATATAGAGCTTGGCTTCCAGTCTTCGTCCTTTAGCTCCTTGATGATCTTAATCCAATAGTCAGGAATGTTCATCGCCATGCGGTAGTCGAAACCGTAGCCTCCATCCTTGAATTTAGCAGCCAGTCCAGGCATTCCGCTCACCTCTTCGGCTATGGTGATAGCCTTTGGATTTACCTCGTGGATAAGCAGGTTGGCAAGGGTGAGGTAGCAGATGGCGTTGTCGTCTTGATGACCGTTGAAATAGTCCTGATATCCGCAGAATGCTTCGCCAAGTCCGTGGCTATAGTAAAGCATCGATGTCACTCCGTCGAAGCGGAAACCGTCGAAATGGAATTCGTTGAGCCAGTATTTGCAGTTAGAGAGCAGGAAGTGGATCACCTGGTCTTTGCCATAGTCGAAGCATAGGCTGTCCCAAGCTGGATGCTCGTGGCGGTCGCCCGGATAGAAATATTGGTTAGGGTCGCCAGCAAGGTTGCCGAGTCCCTCAACCTCGTTCTTCACGGCGTGAGAATGAACGATGTCCATGATCACAGCTATGCCGTGCTTGTGGGCTTCATCGATTAGGGCTTTTAGCTCTTCAGGAGTGCCAAAGCGGCTTGATGCTGCAAAGAATGAGCTTACATGGTAGCCAAACGAACCGTAGTAAGGGTGCTCCTGGATAGCCATTATCTGGATGCAGTTGTAGCCATCGGCAATGATTCGTGGCAACACATTCTCCTTAAACTCAGTATATGTGCCCACTTTCTCAGCGTCTTGCGCCATACCGATGTGGCATTCGTAGATGAGGAGTGGGGAAGTGTTAGGCTTGAAAGTCTTCTTCTTCCATGTATATGGTTCTGCGTCCCACACCTGTGCCGAGAATATCTTAGTTTCGTCGTCCTGCACCACTCGCTGAGCCCAAGCAGGAATACGCTCGCCGTGTCCGCCGTCCCAATAAACGTGCATTTTATAAAGGTCGCCATGCTTCATAGCCTTAGCTGGCAGTTTGAGCTCCCAGTTTTCGGTACCCTTTATGCGTTTTGCTCTATACTTGTCGCTCTCCTGCCAGTTGTTGAAATCGCCAACGAGATAGATGTCGGTAGCGTTAGGAGCCCACTCGCGAAACACCCATCCTCCACGAGCAGTTTTGTGGAGTCCGAAATATTCGTAGCCATTAGCAAAATCAGAGAGAGTCATCTTGCCGTTGTCGGTAAGTTGTGCGAGTTTATGTAGCACATTTTCGTGACGTCCCTTGATAGCATCCTCGAATGGTTCGAGATAGCCGTCGTTCTTTACAAGCCCGATATGTTTTACTGCAGCGGGCTTATCTGCCTTTTTCTTTATAGCCATAATTATTTTTAAGTTAGTAGTGGTTAAGCCTTGATCTTAAAGATAGCTTTGTGGATGGTGCCTGTGCCGATGCAAGGCTGGTGTCCGTCCTGAGGGAAGAAGATGGCAAATTCGCCTGGCTTGCAGTTTACGAGAGTTTCTGCCTTCACACCAGGATATTTTGTGATGTCCTTCTCTTCG
>HF994097.1:3981-8121 GCA_000436915.1 Prevotella sp. CAG:1092
TGTATTCCACCTCTGGCAGGTCGCAAAGAGGGGTGTAGCCGTATGTTTCAGGAGCATCGAGCGGTATCTGTACGTCGATCATCTTGCGATGGGTTTCGAAAACAGCCTCTTCCTCGGTTTTGCCGTTAGCAACAGCGATGTTCACAAACAAATCGTTGCCTACGATAGGGTGTTTGCCTACTTCGAGCGTTGCCAAATCGTGGGTATTGATAAACTTTACCATTTCCTCGAAAAGAGGGTTCAAAGAAACATACTTTCCGATGTTCTCCATTGTGTCTACTACCATAACCGTATAAGTTTTTGTTAAGTTGTTGAATATATAGATTTATTGCTTTTTAGAAGTTATAGAATTAAAAGAAGTTATCGCTCCCGTTGGTCGCTAGAAGTTAAAGCCAATAGCCTTTCTGTTGGAGTTTTTAGCTACAGTTTTAGCCATAAACATATGGCTTTAACTTCTCTAACTTCTCTAAATTCTCTAACTTCTTTAACTTCTATTTGTCCACATAGCGTCTGCCACGCTCGTAGTGTCCTTTGGCTGTGATGGCTCCGTTGCGGTCTTTTTCCACGAAGTTGCCATCTCGTCGGTCGTCGACATAGGTGCCTTCAAAACGCTTGCCGTCTTTGTCTTCTTCTATCACCTTGCCGTTGCGCTTGCCATTCTTGTATACGCCCTTAAATCGTGAGCCGTCGGCATAGTGGATAATCACTTCGCCCTCCACCTTGCCTTTGGCAAACGAGCCTTCAAACACGTCGCCCGACTTCTTGGTGAGCTTGCCATGGCCATTCTGCTTGTCGCCCTTCCATTCGCCAACATATGTGTCGCCATTGTTCCAAACCAATGTGCCTTGACCCTGTTTGTCGCCTTCGAAGAAGTGACCTGTATATTTGTCACCGTTGGCATATTTCAATATTCCTATGCCAGTTCGCTCGCCCTGCACATAGTCGCCTTCGTAAACGTCGCCATTCTGGAATTTGTATATTCCTCTACCATTCTGAATGTCGTCTTTCCAGTCGCCAACATAAATGTCGCCATCAGCATATCTGTTTGTGCCCTTGCCCGAGCGCTGGTTGTTTGCCCACATACCCTCGTATACAGTGCCGTCGCCCCAGTCGAAAGTTCCCTTGCCCGACTTCTGGTCGTCAACCCATTGACCGTCATAGAAAGCTCCGTTAGAATAAGTGTATTTGCCTTTGCCCTGTCGTTTGTCTTTCAGCCAGTTGCCAACATAAATGTCGCCATTGTAGTAATACATCACGCCGTGTCCCTGCTGATAGTCGCGATACCAAAGACCCACATACTTGTTGTTGTTGTTGAAATAATAAGTGCCCTGACCGTGCTGTTGGTTCTGAAACCATTCGCCTTCATATTTTTCACCATCGGCGAATGTGTAGACTCCGTAGCCATGGCGCTTGCCTTTCACGAAGTTGCCTTCGTATGAGTTGCCGTTGTCGAAAACAACGATGCCTTTGCCATGTGGCTTTCCTGCTGCCATCTCGCCTTTGTAAACTCCGTGTGTGTTGTCCATCGTTATGTTCATGGAACCGAGCGTAATCTTCTGAGCCGAAGCCGTCAAAGGTAATAAAAACAGGAATGCTGATATAATTATATTTTTCATTAAATTCTAATCTTGTTAAAAGGATTGATTCTTCTTGGTTGTAAGGATTGAACCTTTATGTGTAAAAGGTTGTTTCCTATCTGTGGCTAAGGATTGAACCTTTGTGGTTGTAAGGATTGAACCTTTGTGGGGTTAAAAGGATTGATTCTTTAAACCAACTTCAAAAGTAATAAATTTCGAGCAATTTACAAAATGTATTAGTATTTTTTAGTACTTTTACTGCTGTTGTTCCCTTCGTTTGCTGCGACTATCCTCATCAGCCTTTTCGAATAATCTCGTGGCGTCTTTCGATTACTCTCATTAGCTTGTGCGGTCTGTCGCATCGTTTCGCGTCGTTTACCCTCATTTCTTGCTATTTGTCCTTGTTTCCCGTCGTTAGCCCTCATGTCCCGTCGTTAGCCCTCGTATCCCCGTCGTTACCTTTGTTTTCTTGTCCCTTGCCCTTATTCTCTCCCAAACTCTTTGCAAAAATACATCAACTCCGCATATAGCTGTCCGATTATGTCCGCTTATGTCCGATTTTGACCGGCTTTTAACTTTTGTCCCCAATCTTTTAACATTTACCGCTTCTGAAGATTTAAATCCCACACTTTTAAAGATTAACATAAACTAGGATCTATGGGCTCAGTTGAAATGACCCCTTATGTTTTACATTTAATGGTTCAAATCTTGTCATTAAGTCATTATGTCATTAGGTCATTAAGGATTTTGAAGTGTGAAATTATGCCTATATAATTATATATTTTAATATATAATTATATAGATGTTTTGACACACTATTTTTTTGAAAATGACATAATGACTAATGACACTTAATGACCACTTGTACTTGCAGATGGGTGTCTTTTCCTGAGGTTGTCAAGATTGTCATTTGTCATTTTGTCATTTTCGAGAAAAAAAGAGGTTGTCAGACCTCTATATAATTATATATTAATATATATAATTATATAGGCGTAATTTCACACTTTCAAAAATTCAAAATGACCAAATGACAAATGACAATCATGACAAGATTTTATGTTTGTTATAGCTAATATCTTGTATTTCAATATATTAAGCTTGAATTGTTAAGGCAAAGTGATGTGATTCGGCTTATGTTGAAACACACAAAAGTGAAGAAATCTATACAAATAGAGGAGGAATATGCACAAAAAAAAGAGGGAAAATATGGCGAAAACCGATATTTTCCCTCTAATATTTTATTATTTCTTTTGTTCAATAGTGAGTTTTTCGCTATTTTCGGCCTTATCTACGAGGATTGTGTCGCCTGGAGCGAGGGTTTCGTCGAGGAGCAATTCGCAGATTCCGTCCTCTATGTAGGTCTGGATGGCACGCTTTAGTGGGCGAGCACCAAACTGAACATCGTAGCCCTTAGTGGCAACAAACTCCTTAGCTTTATCGCTGATTTCCAGCTTGTAACCCATCTCCTCCATCTTCGTATGCAGACCGTGGAGCTCAAGGTCGATGATGCGCTTGATGGCTGCAAGGTCGAGTTGATCGAAGGTGATAATGTCGTCGAGACGGTTTAGGAACTCTGGCGAAAATTGCTTGCTAAGGCTCTTTTGGATGATTGAACGAGCATATTCCTTGTCTTTTTCGTCGAGATTTGCGCCAAGACTGGTGCCTGCGGTGAAGCCCACACCCTTGCCAAACTCTTTGAGCTGACGAGTTCCGGCATTAGAAGTCATGATGATTATGGTGTTGCGGAAGTCTACCAAACGACCGTTGCCGTCTGTGAGTCGACCTTCGTCGAGCACCTGCAGCAACATGTTGAACACGTTGCCATGAGCCTTCTCTATCTCGTCGAGCAATACTATAGAATATGGATGACGACGCACACGCTCCGTGAGCTGTCCGCCTTCTTCGTAGCCCACGTATCCTGGAGGCGCACCTACGAGGCGCGAGGTGTTGAAGCTCTCGCTATATTCGCTCATGTCGATACGAATCAAGGCGTCGTCGCGACCAAACATCAGGGCTGCCAATCGCTTAGCCAAATAGGTTTTGCCAACACCCGTTGGACCCAAGAACATAAAGGCACCAATAGGCTGGTTGGCAGGCTTTAAGCCCACACGGTTGCGCTGAATGGCCTTCACAATCTTGTCGATGGCGCTATCTTGAGCTATAATCTCGTGTTTCAGCTTGTCTGCCATTCCCTTCAGCTGACTGCCCTCAGAAGCAGCCACACGCTGCACAGGTACTCCCGACATCATCGAAACTACCTCTGCCACATCGGCTTCGTTTACTTCCGAGCGAGTGGTGCATTCGTTGGCTTGCCATTTGCGGTTTAGTTCAGCCAATTCCTGCTCTATTGTTGTCTGTCTGTCGCGGAAGCCAGCAGCAAGCTCAAAGTTTTGGTTGTTGATAGCCATCTGCTTCTTCTGCTTTGTGATGTCCAACTCCTTCTCCTTCTCAGTAATCTCAGTAGGAACATGTGCGCTACGTAGGCGTATGCGCGAGCCCACCTCGTCCAAGGCGTCGATGGCTTTGTCAGGGAATGAGCGGTCGTTGACATAACGTTCTGTCA
>HF994098.1:0-16989 GCA_000436915.1 Prevotella sp. CAG:1092
TTTGTTATTCCACTCGTTTGCACTATCTTTGCAGATAATTAAAGTTTCAGTTCGACATATTGTTGAGTGCAGTTTGTTATTATAAAACCTAAATTAGAAAATGACTATTACACAAGCAGAAAAGATGCATGCTGTAGCTATTGCAAAATTGATAATGCAAGCTATGAACTACGATTGTTGCCAGTATTTCGCAGGACCAGAGCATACTCTTCAAGACTTTGAGGATATGATGATTCGTCTTGTTGAGGCTGACAATAGCCAATATAGCTATCGCAATTCTATTGTAGCTTTGGCTGACGATGGCAATGTGGCAGGCGTATGCGTAAGTTATGATGGCAAAGACCTTCGCTACCTCCGTAAGGCTTTTGTTGCAGCGGCTCTCGAAGCTTTTGGTAGAGACTTTTCTGATATCGACGACGAGACACAGGCTGGCGAACTATATCTTGATAGTATAGCTGTTGACGAACGCTATCGTCGTCAGGGTATTGCAAAGAAATTGCTGAGTGCAACAATAGAAAAGGCAGGCAGATTGAATATCCCTGCAGTGGGACTACTTGTAGACAAAGGCAATCCTGACGCCGAGCGACTATATACAGCTTGCGGATTTGAATATGTCAACGACTCTGCGTGGGGCGGTCATCCTATGCGTCATTTGCAGGTGAAAGCCTAACCATCATTCTAAATTTATAGACACAACATTCAAACGCTCATTACTATGCAGATAAGTAAATATTTGGTTGTTAACCCTCGAGACGTTCAATGGGGTCTTACCGTTAGCACCGTAGGATATGAAGAGATAGGAGTTGCCGATACTTATCCAACTCGTGGACATGCTGATGGCTACTATTTCGATATTGACAAAGGCCGCGTTCTTAATGAATACCAGTTGCTATATATAACCGAAGGTGAGGGTATCTTTAATTCTGCTCATGCCAAGGATATACCATTAAAGGCTGGCAACCTCTTCTTGCTGTTCCCTGGTGAGTGGCATACCTATCATCCTACGGGTAAGAATGGATGGAAGAGCTATTGGATAGGCTTTAAGGGTAAGAATGTCGACGACCGTGTGAAGGCAGGCTTCTTGTCGGTATATAAGCCAATATACCATGTAGGTTTTAGTGCCGACATCATCCGTTTGTATGAAGAAGCATATAAGCGAGCACAAGAAGAGGCTCCATATTCGCAGCAGATATTGGCAGGTATCGTGAACCATCTCGTTGGTTTGATGTATGCTCTTGAGCGTAGTATGGAACTTTCTAAAGACCATACTCGTGTAGACATGATAAACCTTGCCCGTTTAAGAATACGTGAATCGTTGGAGGTTGATCTTACCATACAGCAGGTGGCAGAAGAGTTGGGAGTTAGCTATAGCAACTTCCGTAAGCTGTTTAAGGAGTTTACAGGTATCTCTCCAGCCCTATATCAGCAAGACCTCCGCTTGCAGCGTGCCAAAGAACTACTTGCTACTACCACCCTTAGCATCAAGGAAATAGCTTATCGCTTACGCTTCGATTCGCCAGATTACTTCTCGTCGAAGTTTAAAATTAAGACGGGTAAGAAGCCAAGCGAATTTAGAAACATGTAGGCATAGCAACCAGACAACAACTACTAATTATATATTTAACACAAAAACACAAAGAGTTATATTATGGAGAATATTAGAACAAAGAAATCGGTAACAACATTGTTGTTTGATTGCTTGATGTTGACAATTGCGTGGGCATCATTCTTCTTTGAAGAAACTGCAGGCATGTGGGGAAAAGTGATTTATGCTGCCTGTTTCATCTTTGCATTAATAGATGTAACACTCTGGACTACAGGTAATAAGCAAGTAAAGGTGATAACCTCTAAGGAGGTAGGTCTTTGCGTGGTGCAAGCCTTGCTTGTTGTTGCGTTAGCTGTGTATGGTATAGTTGAAGCGGTGGCTGTAATTAGCAATCCTGCTGCAATAGTGTTTGTTGCAATGGCTGTTGGGGTGATAATATTTGCAGGTTTCATAGGAGTGAAAGCCTTGAAGAAGCAACCAAGTTTTTATCATGAGTTTCGCTTTGGTGCATCCTTCGATGTTGTGTTAGCTTTGTTCTTGATATATGATTTCGTAAACAAAGGTATTGACGAAGAGCTTACCTTATTTATATTATCTATAGCCTTGCTTGCTGTAGACTTATCTCGCTCTCTGATACGTCAGAAATAGCTTGTTATATATACCTTATTATATATGGCGACCATCCTCTTTATTCTATGAGGGTGGTCGCCATTATTGTTTTTATATCCTTGTTTAGGTTCCCCTTATGTAGGTATGCTTGGTATACTGTTAAGATAGCTATACCTACATAAGGGGAGTCTAAGCCTTTGATTACCAATATTTAGGTATTGCGAAGCTTGCGGAATAACCATAATTTTGCACACAAAAATAAAAATTTAGCAAAATTATGAAAACAAGAAGTAAGGTTTTGATGTTTGCTGCAGCCGCTATGACAATGCTGCCAAATATAGCTTCTGCCCAATTGCATGTGGGAGGATATGGTGAAGCGGCATATAGTAGAAATTTCTATAGCGACCATGTGAGCCGTTATAGTTTGGCTGATGAGCACAAGGATGATCCAAGTCATGGTCGTTTTGATATTCCTCATGCTGTTGTATACCTAAGCTACGACTTCGGCAAAGGTTGGTCGATGGGCTCTGAGATAGAGTTTGAGCATGGTGGAGTAGGTATGGCATACGAGAAAGAAGACGAAGAAGGAGGTGAATGGGAGCAGGAAGTAGAGAAAGGTGGAGAAGTAGAGCTCGAGCAGTTCTGGATTCAGAAGTCTTTCGCTAAATGGGCTAACATCAAGGCTGGACATATTGTGGTTCCTGTAGGTTTGAACAATGCCCACCATGAACCATTAAACTTCTTTACAGTATATCGTCCAGAGGGGGAGAATACCATTATGCCAAGCACGTGGCATCAGACGGGTGTAAGTTTTTGGGGACGTACAAAGAACTGGCGCTATGAGTTGCAGTTCCTTGCAGGTCTCAATTCAGACAACTTCACAAACACAGGTTGGATAAACAAAGGCCCTGGTACTCCTACCGAAGGCGAAATAGCAACAAAATATGGTACAGCCCTTCGCCTTGACAACTATAGCATAAAAGGATTGCGCATTGGTTTGAGTGGATATTATGGTCATGCCATTGGTAACTCATATCCAAACAATAAGAATGGTGCTGAGGCAAAGTATAAAGGAGTTGTAGCCATTGGTGCTGTCGACTTCACCTATAATGACCACAACTGGATAGTTCGTGGACAAGCCGACTATGGATATTTGAGCGATGCACAGCAGTTGAAGTATTTCACCAACCGCTTGAATGGTCTTTCTCCATTCCATCATTCAGCTTTCGTTAGCAAGAATGCCTTTGCTTATGGTATTGAAGCCGGCTACAATGTGTTCTCGCAGATAGAGAAGCTACGCAAGGAAGAGCAGAAACTCTATGTCTTTGGTCGCTATGAGCACTATAATCCATATGCTTCTAAGACCAAGAATACATCTTACGACTATACCAATGTTAAGCGCATGGCAGTTGGTATCAACTATTTCCCAGTTAAGCAGGTGGCTATCAAGGCAGAGTATTCGCACCGATTCTTGAAGAGCCAGTACAACAACGAGCCTGCAATAAATATTGGTGTTGCCTACGAAGGCTGGTTCTTATAAGCAAAGGATAGTTCTTAGCGAAAGATAAAACATAAGTAAACAATTTATAAACACAAAAAAGGATGAAAAAGATTTTTAAGAGTGCCGTGATGCTCATGGCAGTATTGGCGTTGCCATTAGGTTTTGCTTCTTGTGATAGCGATGACGATCCAGACGATGGCACAAAGTTCACTAACAAAGCTTATGGTCAGGATGCTATGGATGCATGCGATGAACTTTGTAATGCTCTTCGTGATGCATACAAGGAGGTTAACGACGCTAATCTTACCGATGAGCAGGAAGCTTACTTGAAGAATGTTTTTGCTAATGCTGTTGACAACACCATTCAGCCTACATATAAGAATTTGGCTGATGCCGTAGAGCGTCTTCACAAAGCACTCCCTACAAGTGTAAATACAAGCAACCTCACACAGCAGAATATTAATGATGCTTGTACTGCATTCAAGGATGCACGTGCATTGTGGGAGAAGAGCGAGGCTTTCCTTGGTGGTGCAGCTTCAGACTTTGAGATTGACCCACATATCGACTCATGGCCATTGAACCGTAACCTCCTTCACTCATATTTCGCAACAGGCAAATTTAGCGATGAAGCAATTGAGGATGCTTCTATCCTTGGTTTCCACGCTCTTGAGTTTATCTTGTTCCGCAATGGTCAGCCACGTAAGGTTGCTGAATTCCAGGGCTACGACACATACAAAGGTTTCACCGATGTTAAGGGCTCAGAGGAGTTGAAGTATGCAGAGGTTGTTATCGAAGACTTGGTAAACCACGTATACGAGCTTGAAGTAGCATGGTCAGAGAATCCTAACGATAAGCGTCTTGCTGCTGTTAAGGCTGCAGGTCTTGGATATCAGACCGAGAAGGGCGTTTCATATGCTGCAAACCTTAAGAACGCTGGAAACAAGCAGATTAGTAAGTTCGCTACTTTGAAGGTTGCTCTCCAGCAACTCATCTCTTTGGAAGAAGGTTCAGCATGGGGTATCTCTAATGAGGTCGGTACTGCAAAGATTGCTAACCCATTCCAGGCTGGTGACATCAGCTATGTTGAGTCTCCATATAGCTACAACTCTATTACCGACTTCCAGAACAACATCCGTTCTATCGAGAACCTATGGTATGGTGGCACAAATGGTACAAGTTCTAACGCTCAGTACAGTCTCCACAAGTTCTTCAAGGATAATGCAACAGCTAAGGGTCAGCGTGTAGAAGCAGCTATTCAGAATGCTATCAGCAAGATTGGTGCTATGCCTTACCCATTCGTTAAGTATGTGAGCACCGTTTGGAACTTGAAGTTTGACGAGGTTAACCCAGAGTAATTTTTATTAGCTTAGTATATATATTATTTATTGTGCATCTCGCCGATACCTAAAATTGGCGAGATGCTATTATGCATAAAATAAACAACTTTAAAAAACGGTATATTATGAATTATCTAAGGATTAGTAAAATGTTGATGGCAGGACTCATAGCGTTGCCTATGGTGTCTTGTTCTGACAACGATGCGCCAGTTAACGATAAGCTTAACGGCAATTCGCAGTTTGGTAAAGCCAACGAAGTGTTTGCTGCTTCGGAATGGTATCCAGGTGGTCAACTTGGTACTGACGAAGGTATGAGCTATTCGGCAGAAACCCCAGCTACCACAAACCAAGGTTTGTCAACCAGCTTTAATAAGGGTGAAGACTTCTTTGAGCATATCTATACTATTGCTGATGCTCCTCGTAAGGGACTTGGTCCTGCATGGGTGCGCACAAGTTGTATACATTGCCACCCTGGCTATGGTCATGGCAAGGTGCAGAATCAGTATCTTGGCGACAAGTTTGGCAATGGCTATCTGCTCGTAGTATATCACCCAACACCAGGTTCTGCTGTTGATGCCGAAGGCAATACATACGAATATAAGGCTAATGATTATATCAAAGAAGTTACAGGTATGCCACAGACCAAGGCTATGGCTCCATTCTCAGCACCTATCGACGAGAAGCAGATGAATATCGACTGGATACCTGTATCATCAATGCCAAGTGGATTGGCTATGAAGTTCCCTAAGGATGGCGAGGAGTTTAAACTGCAATATCCTGAGGTCACAATCCCTCAGTCAGCCTTCAACACTTATCCAAAGCCTACCAACTATGAGGTACGCCTTGAGTCAACAATCGGTATCTATGGTACTGGTCTTCTTGATGCTATCGACGAGGAAGATATGAAGAAGGTATATCAGCAGGAAGCTAAATACGCAGAACTCAACCCTGGTATGTGGGATAAGGAGAAGAACGATTGGGCATCATCAGCATGGTATACATTGGCTGACGGACAAAAGAAAGTTAAGAAGTTTACTTATGCTATGACCCGTGCCTCATTGCAGGATGGTCCTGGTGCTAACGCAATTTGGAATATCACTAACGTTACTCGTTCAGATCGTCATTATCTCTATACCACAGCTCAATGGGCTAAGTATCAGTCAGAACAACCTAAGGTGATAGAAGAAATCAAGAAGAGCGGCAAGAGCGAAACTTCAGTATTGCATCCTTACTATGCTGATGGTACCGATGAGGGTATCAAGAAAAGAGTGTACGAGCTCTTGAGCTGCAACACCGCAAAGAAGAAAAATATCTTTGAGGAATATCTCTTGAATGGTGCTCCATATAATGGTGAAGAAGAGATGAGCAACAAAGACTACTACGACTTCATGGTATGGCATCGTGGTCTTGCTGTTCCTGCAGCCCGCAACCTTGACGATGCTCAGGTGCAGGAGGGTAAGAAGCTCTTCACAAAATGGAACTGTGCTACTTGCCATAAACCATCTTGGACAACAGGCGAAGACAACTATTGGGTAGACAATGCCATCAAGGATTATGCTAAGAGTATAGGCAAGAATCCTAACGAGATGTTGCCTAAATATCCTAAGCAGACTATTTATCCTTACACCGACTTGGTTCAGCACCGCTTGTTTATGGAAAATGACATACGTACAGGCTGGTGTCGTACCACACCATTGTGGGGACGTGGATTGTCAAACTTGCTCACAGGTAGAGACGACCGTTTGCACGACTGCCGTGCACGCAACGTAGTTGAGGCTATCATGTGGCATTGCTACGACAAGCGCAGTGATGCTTACGACGCAGCACTCAACTTCTACAATGCTACCAAGGAGCAGCGCGATGCAGTAGTTGCATTCATCAATGCTATATAATCTGTATAAAATTGTATAAACAAGAACAGCCAAGCTCTTAGCAACTTGGCTGTTTTTTTGCTTATCATAGTTATATGTCGAAATAAACTTCTATCTTTGCAACGTCAAATATAGAATCTATATTTTTTGAATCTTTGCAAATAGCAAACGCAAACAAATATGGAAATGATTAAAAAGATTATCTCTATACTATATATCCTTGTGCTCGTGAGCATGGCTGTAGCCACAATAGTGGAGAAAGCTCAAGGCACAGACTATGTGCATACGCATATCTATGGTTCGTGGTGGTTTATATTGCTATGGGCTGTGATGACGGCACTCGGCATTTTCTATATCATCAAGTGCAAGGTACGACGAGTTTCGACACTTGCTCTGCATCTGTCGTTTGTAGTGATATTGGCTGGTGCATTGGTTACTCACATAACAGCTAAGCGAGGCTTGATACATCTGAGAGTGGGGCAGACCGTGAACTCATATATGACAAATAATGGCGAACAAGGAATGAAAGAAGAGCTGTTGCCATTTTCGGTATGCTTGCAACGCTTCGAGACCAAGATGCATGATGGCACTAATGCTGCAGCTGACTATTCTTCGCGATTTACTATTGTTGATGGCAACGAAAAGAGTGAAGGTTTTGTGTCGATGAATAATATCTATTCTCATCGCTCGTTCAGGTTTTATCAGCAGTCGTATGATGAAGACGGAAAGGGTAGTGTGCTTGCAATAAATGCCGACCCCTACGGCATTCCTATTACATATACCGGCTATGCGCTACTCTTTATAGCCCTCGTTTGGATGCTCGTCGATCCTAAGGGAAGCTATCGCCGATTGCTCTCAAGCGACCTGATAAAGAAAGGCGCGCTCGCCATAGCCTTGCTGTTTACTATTGGCATAGGTAATGGCAACAAAGCGTATGCCCAGTCGTCGCCGGCATCATCAGACAATCTGCAACAGGCTGTATTGCCTAAGGCTGAAGCTGAAAAGTTTGGCAAACTATGCATATTATACAATAATCGCATTTGTCCTGTGCAGACCTATGCTCTCGACTTCTGCAAAAAAATATATGGAGCACGCTCATACAGAGGACTCTCGGCAGAACAAGTGCTGTCGGGATGGCTATTCTATGGTGAAGTATGGGAAAACGAACCTTTCATAAAGATAAAGAGTGGCGAACTGAAATCTACTATGCAGTTGCCAGATTATTGCTCTATGAAGACTTTCTTTAATAGCGAAATGGGAGGCTATATCATTGGACAATATGTGCAGGAATTCTATAGTGGTAATCAAGATAAGTTTCATCAGCAGGCGGCAGATATAGATGGCAAACTGCAACTAATAGTAAATCTGCGTCGCGGTATATCGATGAAGGTGTTGCCATATACCTTTACCAAGAATGTAAAGGCTACCAGAAACGAACCATTCGTCAAGGCTGGCACCACAAGATGGTATGCGCCTGTAGACAGATTGCCTATGGCTGTGGAGCGTCAGCATGCTATGTATATAAATAATGTATTCTCGTTGCTCTACGAAGATGTTAGAGCAGGCAAGATGGATAATGTGGATATCTATCTCGAAAAGATGAAGAAATATCAGAGCATGAGCGCAGGAAGTTCGTTGCCTACAGTAGCCCAATATCGTGCTGAGCGCATCATCAACGCCTTCCCTTTTGCCACAATCCTCTTCATGGTAAACCTCACGCTTGGCTTTATAGCCCTATTCTATACCATCTATCGCATGACAAAGAAGCGCCATGCCAAGGTGCTTGATGTGGCTTTGCCTATACTTCTTTGTTTGTCGTTTGCAGCATTGACCTTCGGCTTGGCTTTGCGCTGGATAGTGAGTGGCAATATTCCTATGTCGAATGGCTACGAGAGTATGCTCACGGTGGCATGGTTTGTGATGTTGATAGCCATAGTCATGCAGATGAAGATACGCCTGATGATGGTGTTTGGTTTCCTGCTCTCAGGCTTCTTCTTGCTTGTGAGCCATATCAATCAGATGGACCCAGCCATAGGACAAATGATGCCAGTACTGAATAGTCCGCTATTGAGCCTGCATGTCAGCATCATCATGATGAGCTACGCTCTGCTGTCGTTGACATTCATCTGTGGCATCATGGGCTTGGCTATGCGCTCGCATGCAGAAGCTTTGCAGGTGTTGAGCCGAATATTCCTATATCCTGCCATCACTTGCATGGGATTCGGTATTTTTATTGGAGCTATTTGGGCAAACGTTAGTTGGGGAAATTATTGGAGTTGGGATAGCAAAGAAACCTGGGCGCTTATCACCTTTATGCTATACGCCGTGGTGGTGCATACTCAGAGCTTACCATTATTCCGTAAGCCGATAGCATACCACGTATATATGACCTTAGCTTTCTTGAGTATTATCATGACATACTTTGGTGTGAACTACTTCCTCACAGGCATGCACTCGTATGCATAAGCGAATAAGAGTGAAGAGTGAAGAGTGAAGAGTGAAGAATCAAATGGATTTGAAGGATAATTAAGAAAAAAAGAAAAAAATAAACGATATGAACATGCAAGTAATGAAGTTTGGAGGTACCTCGGTAGGTTCTCCTGAAAGAATGAAGAATGTTGCCAAGCTCATCACAGAGTCTGGTGAACCAACTTTCGTAGTGCTCTCGGCAATGAGCGGCACAACAAACTCATTGGTGGAAATTAGCGACTATCTGTATAAGAAGAATCCAGAAGGCGCAAACGAGGTTATCAACAACCTTGAGAAGAAATACTTGCAACACGTTGAAGACCTCTACTCCACCGAAGAATATAAGCAAAAGACACGCGACCTGTTGCAGCAGGAGTTCAACTATCTGCGCTCATTCACCAAAGACTTGTTTACAAGCTTCGAAGAGAAGAGCATCGTGGCTCAGGGCGAAATCATCAGCACCAACATGGTGGTAAACTATCTTCAGGAGTGTGGCGTTAAGGCTGTGTTGCTCAATGCACTCGACTTTATGCGCACCGACAAGAATGCTGAGCCTGACACCGCTTATATCAAGGAGAAGTTACAGTCTATCATGAAGGACAATGAGGGCTATCAGATTTACATCACCCAGGGCTTCATCTGCCGCAACGCTTATGGCGAGGTAGACAACTTGCAGCGTGGTGGTTCTGACTATACAGCATCGCTCATCGGTGCTGCTCTGCCAGCTTCAGAGATTCAGATTTGGACCGACATCGACGGAATGCACAACAACGACCCTCGTATCGTTGATAAAACAGAGGCAGTGAGACAGCTCAACTTCGAAGAGGCTGCCGAGCTCGCATACTTCGGAGCTAAGATTTTGCACCCTACATGTGTGCAGCCAGCTAAATATGCAGGCATTCCTGTACGCTTGAAGAACACCATGGACCCTAAGGCCGAGGGCACTATCATCGACAACGTGATAGTACGTGGCAAAATCAAGGCTGTGGCAGCTAAGGACAACATTACAGCTATCAAGATTAAGTCGTCGCGCATGCTCTTGGCAACAGGATTCTTGCGCAAGGTATTCGAGATTTTCGAGAGCTATCAGACTCCTATCGACATGATTGCAACATCAGAAGTTGGTGTGAGCATGAGTATCGACAAAGACGACCACCTGAACGAAATCGTTGACGAACTGAAGAAATATGGTACTGTGACCGTAGACACCAACATGTGTATCGTCTGCGTAGTTGGCGACCTCGACTGGAGCAACCTCGGTTTCGAGACCATCGCTACCGACGCTATGAAGAACATCCCTGTGCGCATGATTAGCTATGGCGGTAGCAACTACAACATCTCGTTCCTTATCAAGGAGAGCGACAAGAAGCAAGCGTTGCAGAACTTGAGCAACGTATTGTTTAATAAGTAAAGCATAAAACACATCATCTCTTTCAGCCCATCTCTCTCCAACACAGAGGGATGGGCTATACAACAACACACACAGAACAAGACAATTCAGATGAAAGGTACATTTCCAATAGATAAATTCCAAGGCATACAGACGCCATTCTACTATTACGACACCGACTTGCTGCGCCAAACCCTGAAGGCTATCAACAACGAAGTGGACAAGCATCCAGGATACCATGTGCACTATGCGGTGAAGGCTAATGCCAATCCAAAGGTGCTCAATATAATCTGCCAAGCTGGTCTTGGTGCCGACTGCGTGAGCGGTGGCGAGATTGAGGCTGCCATCAACGCAGGTTTTGCACCATCTAAGATAGTATATGCCGGAGTGGGCAAAAGCGACTGGGAGATAAACCTCGGACTCGACAAAGATATTTTCTGCTTCAATGTAGAGAGCATCGCCGAGCTGGAGGTTATCAACGAGCTTGCAGCAGCACGAGGCAAGGTGGCTAGAGTGGCTTTCCGTATCAACCCTAACGTGGGCGCACATACTCACGCCAATATCACAACCGGACTTGCAGAAAACAAATTCGGCATTGCCATGCAAGACATGGAGGCTGCGATAGAAGAAGCGGCACAGATGCAGAACGTGAAGTTTGTGGGATTGCACTTCCATATTGGTAGTCAGATACTTGACATGGGCGACTTCGAGGCTTTGTGCAACCGTATCAACGAATTGCAAGACAAGCTTGAGCGCAATCATATCATCGTTGAGAATATCAATGTGGGCGGTGGACTCGGTGTTAGCTACGACCACCCTAACCGTGAGCCAATACCAAACTTCAAGGCTTATTTCGATACATACGCCAAGAAGCTGAAATTGCGCGAAGGTCAGTCTCTGCACTTTGAATTGGGACGTGCCGTTGTGGCTCAGATGGGCTCGCTCATCACCCGCACACTATACGTGAAGCAAGGCACAGCAAAGAAGTTTGCCATTGTGGATGCCGGTATGACCGACCTCATCCGTCCTGCCCTTTATCAGGCGTACCACAAGATAGAGAACATTTCGAGCGACGAGCCTTTGGAGACCTACGACGTGGTGGGTCCAATATGCGAATCGAGCGATGTCTTTGCTAAAGCTATCGACATCAACAAAACCAAGCGTGGCGACCTAATAGCACTACGCTCGGCTGGAGCCTATGGCGAAATTATGGCAAGTCAGTACAACTGCCGTAAGTTGCCTAAAGGCTATATCTCTGAAGATTTATGATATTTAATACAACATCATTAATAATTTGCGGCATTCTGCTGCTATTGGCTATTATAGCCTCCTTTGTTAACCCTCTGTTCCGCAAGATTATCTTGTCGGAAGAGGCAGACTTATCATCAACAGAAGATGCCGACAACAGTTCTGCTAACGATGCTTACGGACAGCAAATGCCATCCGTAAGCATCGTCATAACTGCCCACGACAATGCTGCCGAACTAAGACGCAATCTGCCCTTGGTGTTGGCACAGCAATATCCAGGAAGCTATCAGGTGATAGTGGTGGCAGAGAAAGGCGACAGCGAAACAGAAGATGTGCTGAAGTTGCTTTCAGCCGACAAGCATCTATACTACACGCTTATACCTGAATCGTCGAGATACATGAGCCGCAAAAAGCTCTCTATCACAATTGGCGTAAAGGCTGCCAAGAGCGAATGGATAATGCTCGTAGAACCATCGTGCCGCCCTGAGTCGGAACATTGGCTTGCCAATATGGCTCGCAACTGCAATAAGGACAAAGACCTCGTAATTGGCTACAGCCGCTACGACGACGATGCAAAAATGTATCAGAGATTTGAGCGCATGCTAATTCAATGCTACTCGCTTCGCGAAGCACAGCAGTCTATGGCTTATCGCCATTATGGCTCTAACCTTATGATACGCAAAAGCCTGTTTATGCAGCAGGAGGGTTTTCGCAGTAGTTTGAACTTGGTGAGAGGAGAATATGACTTCTTGGTAAACGATTTTGCCACAGCCGACAATACTGCTACAGAAACATCTCATTTGGCTCATGTCGTTGAGGATGCTCCTACCCACAAGGCGTGGCTGTATCACCACATGTACTATCTGGAATCAAGAAAGATACTAAAGCGAGGCATAAAGCATCGCTTGGTATTCAACATCGACCAGATAATGCTCCACACAACGGTAATTGCCGACATCGCAGCCATTGCAGCATCCGTGACACTTCAGCAATGGATTATCACAGCAGTAGCAGCGGTTTCGCTGATAATAACAACATTACTATGTAGTCTATGGTTGTCTAAACGCTCCAAGGAGTTGGGCGAAAATATCCCTACCCTTTTGGCTTTGCCTTTGCAGCTTAGCGTGGTGTGGCACAACATGAAACATGCCATAAACCATAAGTTTGCCGACAAATTAGATTTCACAACCCATAAACTATAAAACTATAGGATTATGAGGATTTTGCTCTATATACCACAACAGACATTCAGCGTCGACGCCAACAAAGAATTGGTGACGGCGCTGAATGTGTGTCTTAACGAGAATGGCAACATAAGCGGAGTGCAAGCAGAAATAGCTCACGCTTACTCACCACAATTGCTCAACGATATCAATATCGTACACATCTTCGGATGCTGGAATCATCAAGCAGCACAGCTCATGCAGAAAGCCACCAAGGCGAATATCCCTACGGTATTTTCGCCTTTAGGCGGACTCGAACCATGGACTATGAAAGGTAAGGCTGCAAAGAGAAACCTGCAGACCAACCTCTTTCAGCGCCGAATGACACGACAGGCGTCGGCTGTGCATGTGGCAGGAAAGTTTGAAAACGAGATGTTCGCTCGTCTGCGTTGGAATCCTCGCGTGAGCATCATCAAGAATCCTGCTTTGACAAGCCTCGTGAGCAATAAGGAGATGGCTCGCCAGATGCTGACACTCTATCAAAAGGTGTTAGACTCAAATGTCTACACCTTGATGAGCCAACAAGCAGCAACAGCCATGACGTATCTGCTGCAGGCTGCCACTTTCCCCGAAATATCTCAGATGCCTACAGCCATGAAGCTGGCAAAGGAAGATGTGGAGAAGATTGACGCCACCGACTGGCGCAACATCTGCATCTATGCTCACGACGAGCACATCTCCGACATCATTGCCCAAGGTGCTGCCATCATCAACCCTGAACTTACGATGATAGAAGTGGACAATGCTCAGCGCTTTGCTCCAAGCAATAAATATAGCGATAAAGATTTGAAGTGCGACGACGTGCTGAGTAGCAACATCATGCTGAAGAGCAAGGTAGAAGATATTGCTACCGACGAACAGCAGATAGAGCGCGAACTGTGTATGATGGTGTTAAACATAAAGCACGAACTTGCTCACAACAAGTTGCCTTTGCGCCATATTGCAAACCTTGCCACACGCCTCAACCACGAGGAATACGACGAGGATGTATTGGCAACAATGCTCGAAGAAACCAGCGCCACGATGTTTATGGCAAGGCTCGAAGCAGCCATGACAACCATCACAAGATTAACAGAAGGCTTCATGCCTATAAAACCAATATTTGACAAACAGGCAGACGCAATGACGTCTGAAATAACGAAACTTAAAAACATAGCCGTGTCATGACAAATCCTAAAGACATTGAAAAAGACATGAGATACTTGCAGCTGTTGTCTAACTCTTTTCCTACAATAGCCGACGCAAGTACTGAAATTATAAACCTTCAGGCTATTCTCAATTTGCCGAAGGGTACCGAACATTTCCTTGCCGATATTCATGGTGAGTATGAGGCTTTTCAGCATGTGCTCAAAAATGCTTCGGGCAATATTAAACGAAAGGTAAACGACCTTTTCGGCACAACTCTGCGCGAAGCTGAAAAGCGTGAGCTCTGCACCTTGATTTACTATCCAGAACAGAAGCTGGAGTTGGTGAAAGCACAAGAGAAAGATATCGACGACTGGTACCATATCACGCTTCATAAGCTGGTAGCTGTTTGCCGAGACATTTCGAGCAAATACACACGCTCTAAGGTGCGCCACTCGTTGCCTGCCGATTTCTCTTATATCATCGAAGAATTGCTCCACGAGCGCACAGAAGACATCAACAAGACAGCATACGTAAACGAGATTATCGACACCATAATATCTACAGGACGTGCCGACGATTTCATCATCGCTATGGCTGGTGTGATACAGCGATTGGCAATCGACCAACTTCACCTCTTGGGCGACATCTACGATCGTGGTCCTGGTGCTCATCGCATCATGGACTTAATGGAAAACTACGAACATTGGGACATCACATGGGGCAACCACGACATTATGTGGATGGGTGCTGCTGCGGGCAATGATGCTTGTATCTGCAATGTGATTCGCTTGTCGCTACGTTATTCTAACCTCGCCACTTTGGAAGAGGGCTACGGCATCAACCTTGTGCCCCTTGCCACCTTTGCTATGGAAGCCTACAAAGACGACCCTTGCGAAGAGTTTATGCCTAAGTTTAGTGGTGGTGCCGAAAACATGGATGCTAAGACCCAGCGCCTGACAGCTCAGATGCACAAGGCTATTGCCGTGATGCAGTTTAAGGTGGAAGCACAGCTTTATCATAAGCATCCGGAATGGAAGATGGAAGAGCGCGACTTGCTCTCACATATCGACTATAAGACTGGCACAATAACCCTCGAAGGCAACACATACCAGATGAAGAGTTGCCACTTCCCTACTATCGACCCTGCCAACCCTACAAAGCTTACAGAAGAGGAAGAGGCTCTGATGCACCATCTGCGCCATTTCTTTATGCTTAGTGAAAAGCTACATCGCCACCTCAGTGCTATGCTGGCACATGGTTGCATGTACGGCATTTACAATGGCAATTTGCTTTTCCATGCCTCTGTACCACTTAATGAAGATGGTACGCTGAAGGAAGTGGAGATTCGTCCAGGTCACAAATGCTCAGGACGAGCTTTGATGTCGGATATCGGCATGCAGATACGCTCGGCTTTCCAAAACGATACTCCAAAAGAGGAGCGCGAATATGCTGTAGACTACTTCCTGTATCTATGGTGCGGACCAAATAGTCCATTGTTCGACAAATCTAAGATGGCTACATTTGAGCGCTATTTCATCAATGAAAAGGAGACACACCACGAGACTAAGGGCAACTTCTTCACCTTGCGTGATCGTGAGGATATTTGCGACTCGATAATGGACGCCTTCGGCATTACCGACCCTAATCGTCACATTATAAATGGTCATGTACCTGTGCATGTGGCGAGTGGCGAAAACCCTATCAAGGCTGGCGGCAAGCTGATGGTGATAGATGGCGGATTCTCGCAGGCTTACCATAAGGAAACTGGCATTGCTGGTTACACCTTGGTTTACCACAGCCGTGGTTTCCAGCTTGTGCAGCACGAGCCTTTCACCAGCACCGAAGATGCAATAATCAGAGGTACCGACATCAAGTCTACAACTCAGATTGTGGAAATGTCGAGCCATCGTATGCTCGTTGCTGATACTGACAAGGGTAAGGAGCTACGCCAACAAGTAGCAGAACTCAAAAAACTTCTCTACGCTTATCGTCATGGCTTTATCAAGGAGAGCGAAAAGAAGCACCACTAAACAATAGACCATACATTATAATATATAATAAGGTGTAGCCTTCGTATGAAAGCTACACCTTATTTTTGTTTATAAAAGAATTTTTCAAGAAACCATCATGAGTAAAACCTTTTAGAATGGCATTCCGACAGCAAAGTGGAACGAGAAATCGCGAGAAAAGTCTGGATGCAAAAAGGCGTAGTGCTCGTTCTTGGTTTCGTAGGCAGGGTTGATAGCTTTCATACCCATATCGAAGCGAAGAATGAAATAGCCAAAGTTTAGACGCAAGCCAATACCATAGGCCACAGCAATCTGCTTATAGAAATCGGTGAAGTGGAATTGTCCACCAGGCTGCTCTGCATACGAGCGCAAAGTCCAAATGTTACCAGCATCAACGAAGGCTGCACCATCAAACTTCCAGAAGAGATAAGTGCGATATTCGGCACTAAGGTCAAGTTTCATATCGCCCGTCTGATTGATGAAGTCGATGCGGCCATCAGTACCACGAAATCTTCCTGGTCCGAGTTCTCTCACTCCCCATCCTCTCACCGAGTTGGCACCACCCGAAAAATATCGCTTCTCAAAAGGCAACACCGTGCTATTGCCATAAGGATAAGCAATGCCGAAGGCTCCATGCATGGCAAGAGTGTTGTGAGCA
>HF994098.1:17040-19022 GCA_000436915.1 Prevotella sp. CAG:1092
CGAAGTCGAACTTAGCATATTGTGCGTATGCTATATTAAGAAATGTATGCTGCCCATTAATATTGGTATGGAACTTAGCTACACGAGCAAAAGCATCAAGCAGATTGCCCGCCGACTCGATGTTGGCACGGAATGCGAAGTTGTCGGTATTATAAGAGATTCCGAAACCAAGCTTCATAATAAACAAGTCCTCATAGTTGTAGCGCAAGATGGCATTACGATTGCTCACACTATCAAGGTAGTCGTGCTTGAACGTAGCACTTATCCACGGCATGTACACATAGTTGAGGTCGAGAAGATCGAAACGATAGCTGAGATGATGATGAGGTTCTGCCCATCGATATCGCCAAGCTGTAGAGAACACTCGACGATGGAACTCTGGGCGATTCTGCATGTTCCATGCCACAGAAAGTTCGGATGTTGCTTTGCTACGACGGCGGAATGTGCGAGAAAGGAATGGAGCTACGAAGCGTGGGAACTGCAACTTAGCCTCAGCATTATATTCCACATAGTCTTGGTTCTGATAGCCTTCGAGTCCGGTAATGGCTTCGAAAGCACCACGGAGTTCGATACTCAGAAGTTCGCTACCACGGAATATATTTCTATTCTCGTAGGTCAATGATGCTGCTGCACCAAGGTCGCCTGCAGTATTTGTGCCCTCAGGCTGGAAAGATATAGAGTGAGGCTTATTAGTGCTCACCTGTATGTTGCAATCCAAGAGCGTGGTGTCAGGCACTTCGTTGAATCGAATATTAGTATAGCGCACAGCCTTCAGACGTGCAAAGTTGTTGTATGTGGTCTGAAGGTCGGTGGCAGAAAATGGTCGATGAAGTTTTATGGCAGTATTGTAAGCCATAACCTTATGACGAAGGTGCACAATACTATCGTCAGCTCCATTGCCCGAAAGATAATTAATGGAGTTGATACTATAGCAAGGGTGAAGAGTTTCGGGCGAATTGTTGTTGGCACGATATTTCGACAAATGGAGCGTTACGTTAATATCGCTACTATATTTCGAAGAGTCTGCGCTATAGGTGATAAAATCCTTGTGGAAACGATAGTAGCCACGATCCATGAGCAAGCTGGTGATACGCTTACGTTCGGCATCGAGCTTATCTACGGTAAATGGTGCTCCACGACGAAGCATAGAGGCTTTGTCGTTTTTCAGAATTTTAGCTATGCTATCGTCTTCAATATCATAGCGTATGGAGCCAATGGTGTATTGTTCGCCAGGATTAAGCTCATAAACTACCTTTATCTTCTTACCCTTACGCTTAGTCTTAACATCTACGTCGGCATGCATATAGCCCCTATTGCGCATAGCCATAGAAAGGGCTGCCGAAGAAGTGTTGGTGAGCAAGGTGTCGTAGACTACCGGTGCCTGACCAATATTGCGCAATGTGCGGTTTACCCATTTTGTGGTGTCACGACCTGAAAGGGAATATGTAGCCAATGGTATTCTGAACAAAGAAAACCATTTTGTGTTAGGAGTCTGCTTAACGTAAGCCGACAACGACGACGCATCGAAACCAGAAAGTTCCGACTTCACCTCTACTTTGTCGAGCAAATAATCGCCCTCAGGTACGTACTTGGTGCCAGAGCATGCCGATAGCAAAGCAAAGGATGCAAAGAGTATGTATTGTTTAATAAACTTCAATGGAATATAAATTTGTGGGGCAAAGTTACAAAAAAGAACCAAATTATTACTACCTTTGCAAGAAATAATTTACAATGATATCAAAGGCTAAGATAAAATACATACGTTCGCTCGAACTGAAGAAGAATCGTACTGCTGACGGCTTGTTTGTGGCTGAGGGTCCAAAGGTTGTTGGCGACTTGATGCCAACAATGCGTTTGCGCTATGTTGTGGCTACAGAAAGTTGGCTAAAAGCTAACCATACAAAGATTCCTGCCGAGGTTGAAGTGTTCGACGTTACGGAAGAAGAATTGCGCAAGGTAAGCTATCTGCAAACTCCTCAGGA
>HF994099.1 GCA_000436915.1 Prevotella sp. CAG:1092
ATACTAAGGGCATCATCCGCGATGCTGTATCTAATACAGACACTCTTGCTGTCAACGACACCACAAGCTTCGGTAATCTGCCTTGGCAGAGCGTCTTCACCGACCCTCAGCTTCAGGCTCTTATCCAGCAGGCTTTGGAAAAGAATGTTGACTTGCAGAATGCGGCTCTCAATGTTAAGATGATAGAGTCTACACTCTTGATGTCGAAACTTGCGTTCTTGCCTTCTGTAGCTATCAACCCTCAGGGTACTCTCTCGTCATGGGATGGCTCTAAGACTTCTAAGACTTATCAGTTGCCTGTGGCTGCAAGTTGGAGTGTCGATCTCTTCGGCAATCTGCTTTCTGTAAAGCGTAATGCTCAGATGCAGCTCCTCGCTACAAGGGATTACCAGATGGCTGTGAAGAGTCAGATTGTTACTGGTGTAGCAAATCTATACTATACTCTCTTGATGCTCGACCGCCAGAAGGAAATCCTCGACGAGATGGAGAAGATAACAAAGGAGACTTGGGATATGATGGCTCTGCAGATGCAGTATGGTCGCGCACGCTCTACAAGTGTTCAGAGTGCTGAAGCAAGCTACTATTCTGTTAAATCGCAGGCTGCTGATATGAATCGTCAGATTCGTGAAACAGAGAATTCTCTCTGCCTTCTCCTTAACCAGCCTGGTCAGCAGATTAAGCGTTCTACTCTCGATGCTCAGCAGTTGCCTACTGAGTTTAGCACAGGTGTTGGCATTCAGCTTTTGAACAATCGTCCTGATGTTCATGCTGCAGAAATGAAGCTCGCTGCTTGCTTCCACGATGTGCAGACTGCCCGTAGCCGCTTCTATCCAAGCATCAAGATTTCTGGTGCTGCCACATTTACTAATAGTGCAGGTGCTGGTATCATTAATCCGGGTAAATGGTTGCTCTCGGCAGTTGGTAGCCTAACTCAGCCTATCTTTGCTAACGGTCAGCTTATCGCAGGCTTGAAGGTTGCAAAGGCTCAGCAGGAGCAGGCTTTCAATAGCTGGCAGAATGCTGTGTTTAAGGCTGGTAATGAGGTTGGCAACGCTCTCGTAAGCTACAACACTTATTCTGAGAAGTCTGAGTATGATGCAAAGAACATCGACCTCTATACAAAGAATGTTGAAGATACTCGTCAACTCTATATGAGCAGCGGTACAACATACCTTGAGGTTATCAGCGCTCAGGCAAACCTTCTCAATGCCCAAATTTCTAAGGTCACCGACGACTTCTATAAGATGCAGGCAGTAGTTACTCTATACTCTGCTCTTGGAGGTGGTACGAAATAATAAAACAATCACATTATGAGCAATATTAGTGACAAGGCTTGTGTAAGCCCAAAGGCGAAGATTGGTAACAACGTTACTATTTATCCTTTCGCATATATCGAAGACGACGTTGTGATAGGCGACAACTGTATCATCTATCCTTACGTTAGCATACTGAACGGCACTCGCTTGGGCAAGGGCAACAAGGTGTTCCAGAATACCGTGCTTGGTGCTGAGCCTCAAGACTTCAACTATCGTGGTGATGCTTCGCAGCTTATCATTGGCGACGAGAATATCATTCGCGAGAATGTTGTTATCAACCGTGCTACATTCTCTGATGGTCAGACTGTCATCGGCGATCGTAACTTCCTCATGGAGGGTGTTCATATCTCTCACGATACCAAGGTTGGTCTGATGAATGTCTTTGGCTATGGTACAAAGATTGCTGGCGACTGTATTATCGGCGACCGCATCATCTTCTCTTCTGGTGTTATCGCTAACCCTGGCGCTCGTGTGGGCGATGCCGCTATGATTCAGAGTGGTACTCGCTTTAGCAGGGATGTGCCTCCATTCATCGTAGCTACCGACAACCCTGTACGCTACGGTGG
>HF994100.1 GCA_000436915.1 Prevotella sp. CAG:1092
TGCTTCCTTAGCACGTTCAACTTCATCGGTAATTGATGATGAAACCGTATTCACCTTTTCAGTAATTGTCCTTTCAGCTTCTAATGCCCTATTAGTTTCAACAGCGACGGCATTACTTACAGCGGTCTCAGGGACATACAGTTCACCTGTTACAGGGTCCTTTGCAAGAATGTTACCTGATGTTTTTAACTTAACCGTTGCTGACAGATAACTTCTGCCAGGTTCACCTTCCTTTTCGTGCTTATGTAATTCGACGGCACTTGAAGCGTCATTCTGTACATAAATGGTCTCTATCATATCTGAGACTGGGATTGTAAGAGGAGTACTACTATCAGTCAATTCGATGACTATAGATGCCGTCTTTTCATCGTAACGAATATTCTTTACAATTTGAATGCCTGGTAATGAAACTATTTTAGTTCTATTACCGACCTTTAATGTCAATTGATTAGAAGCCGTATCAACATCAATATCAACATTGACACTAAGTCCACCGTCAGAGACTTTTACTGAGGTATCGTTACTTAATCTCACATCGCCGCTTACAGTAAAACCGTGTGTACCTTTAACGACGTTTGCTTCGAAAGTATCGGTTGTAGTTCCGTCGATAGAGAGACTATCTTTGATATTGTCGATTTTATCGGCTAAATCATCGCATCTGTCCTTCAAATTGTTAAGACCTTTAGCAACGGTAATGTCACCATACTTAATATTTTTAGCCCGACCGTCAACAATAAGATGATCATCCTCGATTTTAAGAATATTATTCTCATCCTCTGACAAACGTACATCACCTGAAATCACATATTTGTTGGTGCCTGCAATCTTATTGATAACAAGTTCAATATTATGATGATGATTCTCGGCAGAAACTATAGTATGTTCATCCAGATTGATGACCTTCTTGTGGGCATCGTCTTTGTACTTACCGTCCTTATAACCGCTCGATGTAAAAGTCAGCGTATGCTTTTCTTCATCGTATTCGAGGTTTGCAGCAGCATATAAACCATCTGATTTTTTACAAATGATATTGTCGTTGAAATCGGTATCATCGCTATCTCCACTATTAGAAAGTTTTACTTCGGCAGTGAGTTTCTTTCCGTCAGTTGCGTCTGGCTTATATGACAGTTTAATACTCTCAGTATCATCGACCTTTAATTCGTTATCTTTGAATCCCTTTTGGATGAATTTGGACAAAAGATTAATTGCCTCAGCCAGAGATTTAGCATTACCTATAACATCATCCTTGACATCAGTATCATATGTGACTCGATTAGTCTTTTTATTCTCATCAAGAGTAAGACCACATGCGGTTATGATATTCTTGATAAGGTCAAGTGAATTCGTAATTTCTCCTTCTTCCTCTTCTGTCTTTGATGCTATATCATCTATACTCTCAGATAATTTATTTGTATCAATGTAGAATACCTTCTTATCTGCGACACCGATTGCTATCATTGCCTTTGGTGATTTTGAATCACCGTAGAAAGCAACAGCAGGTTCACCGACGAGGGAAAAAGGCTTGAAATTATCTTCAAAATATGTTTTTGCTTCATCACGTGTCTCGAAGATTTGCTTATGAGACAATAATTGAAGACTAAATGCTTTATTATTCATATTTTATGTTTAATACTATTATCTTTTATTTAATTTAAAATTCACCAAAATCCATCGAGAATTGAACCTCAATATCATTCGTAGATCCTTTACTCTTTAAAGTCAGAATACCATTTGAAGTATTAAATAAAGTACCATCCTTTATTAAGCCGTCATTTTTTCTTTCTTGTATTTCGGTAGATAAATCATTTTTTATCTCTTCAAAGGTATTGGCTACGTCTTCGCTAAAGTCTTCAAAAACTTTTTTTGCATTAGATAAATCACTTTCAAGTGTCGTTGTCTTTTCTGTCAACCCTTCGATAGACGATTTATTTTGTTCTATTTTTTCCGACAACTCGTTATAACGTTCATCGTTGATATTACTGATTTCATTAATAGCTTGTTCGAGTTCTTTGTCTTTTGCCTCAAGGAGGTCATCTTTTGCGACTGAACGTTTAATTTCATCTTCGATTGTCTTTTCAATATTGGCAATTAAGTCTTCCAATACCTTATCGGCATCTTTTCTTTCTTGTATTTCGGTAGCAATACCGCCGTTAATGGTATTTATTGCATCAACTAAATTATCGTTAACCGTTTTAATTGATTTATTAATAGTATCAACCGCAGTAACAAGATTATCATTAACCACTGCTATATGTGTGGCATTTTTACGGATATCGGGACGCAATTCATTATTGACGATATTATCGAATTCGTCGTCCCTATTAGTTGAACGATTAATTTCGTCTTCAATTTTTTCCGTAATGCCGTCCAACCTTTCCTGTACATCATTGATGATGTCATTATATGTGATACTTGTAATATCGACGAAATCTTCTCCGATAACACGATACTCGGCATTCTTCTTACCATCAGGAGATTTAATTACAACAACACTTTCACCGTCTTTTAATTCATTTCGTTTCCATCGTTTACCGTCCCATTCATTTACATAATAGTGGGTTGTTGAAGATAAATTCTGACCATCGTTAGGATTTAAACGGCATCCGCAGTTACAACAATAAGCAATATTCACAGCAGTCCACACGGTGCTTCCGTTATTTAACGAAGGCATTAATACGGTCGGATAATAAGAACCCAATATTTCTTCATTCTCATAGAAATTATCACCGGTATAGCTTTTTACAAGTCGTAGAGATAAGAAATTTTGTCCTGCAATAATATTCTGATAAACAGAATTACGGTTGAATTCAAATCTCTTGGCGTAAACGTTCTCACATTGAGAATTTGTTGCCGTCCAGAAGAAAGCCCTTTCGCCGAAGAAACCAATATTCTTTGCATCATCGGCGTAGCCTGCTGGGGTTACTCTGAAACCGAAGGCATCAAGACCGTCAGTGTTAAAATGTGTAACACAATTACATTCGTTAGATTTACCGCAATATGTTGATTCACAATTGTTGTCACAATTACATTTATTCGAAGTGTTGTTACACATTGTATCATAATCAATACACGTAGTCTGACCGCAACAGTTACTTTCTTCAGTTGTTCCTTTATGATACCATAAATCAGATGATTTTAACAACTTACCCGACCATCTTCCAAAATAACGATTTGCGCTTGCCGATGTGTGATTTCTATCGCCGTGACAAGGCTCAACAGCATTTAACATTCCGTCCCAATCTTCCTTAGTTGGAATCCTCCACGGAGAATTGGTTGCAGCAAGATCGCAAGCTATCTTTTTTACTGCATCATAATTGTACAAATAGCCGTAATCACTTATCGACTCCTTAGTAACATACCTTTCGCCTATTCTCAAACTTGACGTATCTGAAGGCAACTTTTCACCGTCGACTATTGAAACAATCTCTTTTACTGGACGATATTGACCTGTTCTATGTAATGATGATATACCGACGGGATCCGACGGAATACCTGTGCCATGTAAGGTCTCATCGACAGCGACAGTAACACCTGTATTCAATAATGTCGAAAAGCCGCTAATTCCAACAGTTTCACCATCTTTTGTGACTTTCAAAATACCACGTTCTTTATCGAATTCGATGTCCGTAATCATCGAATGCCTAAGTACTTCGATATCTTTAAGAGCCTCAATTGTTGCACGGAAACTGTCACCATTCAGCAAAGTAATCACGATATCATTTCCGATTACTTGAAGAGATTTAACATCTCTACCTTCCAACACGAAAAAGTTATTATCCACTTCGTAACCGTCCAGACCACAGTTCTTCGTGACATCTCCGACGTATGGAGAATTTTTTCTAAAATATGTTATTCCGTTAATCATTCTTTTATATTATATTTTATAATAAATATGTAATTGATGACGTTAAAAAGATTAAACTTTTCCTTATTCCTTATTTTTTAACTGATTAAATGTTAACGGACAATTGTAGAATTTAAATTCCTTAAAATAACCAATAAAACTACCTGCAAAATATTTTTCAATTGGTAGCATATATTCAGGTAAATTTCTGTAATCATGATATATTACATCACAGAGACCTTGAGTACCTCCACCAATGGAAATATTAAAAGGTACTCCTTCTTGTTTACTATACAAATCGTTCAGAGGTCTGAAATTAATTTTAGGCAAATCTTGTGAAACTAATTTCAATTTTCCATCGACATAAAATAGTAACTGCATATAATTGGTCTTAATCTCTTTGAATACGACATTTATTGAATACCATCTATCTTCTTTTATTAACCCGTCGACACTATAGTCTTCTTTAATTGAATAACCTTCATCGGCTTCACAGTCCTTTACAATGTAACGATACCCAAGTTTACCTTCATCAGTAATTCTAAATGCAATCGCATTACCAGTAATATCATCGATTACATTATAGTATTTACTCTTTTCTGCCAATAAGGTGTTGATACTATTAATATTATAGCCTTCTTTGGTCTGATTGAATAGTAGAAAATAGTTCTCCATATTAGGAGAATCAATATCATACAAAATAAGTTCTGGTTCCTCTTTATTAATATTAAGACCTTCTTTCGTATGGTTATAGGTTACAAATTTATTAGTGATACGATACTCACGTATATTCGGTTGGTAAAGGTCGTATCCTTCAGAAGTACTGAAAGATATATTATCGACTAAAATATCATCTTGACTAAGATAGCCTTCGTCGACAAAATATTCATAATATTCTGAAAGATATGATGATTTTACATAGTTATCGGTAAAATAAGTGTCGGTTTGACAACAATCTGTATCATATTTAATACATAATGGTTCAGATATATAGGGTTTCTTGACAGTTTCAATACTATAATCAACGCTGTAGTCATCGTTGTTGAGATAAGATTCATCGACATAATCGCCCATACTGTATTTATAACGGATACGTTCAAATTTGTGAGGTGTCATATAATATTTCCACCATTTATTCTCACATCGTGTACCCATATAGAAGAAAATTCCTTTATTATTAGGGTGTTTATCATTTAATGTAATATTGTCATTATTAAGAGAAGATTTATTTAACACAAAATTAAATGTCCATCCGTCATCAAAGGTATCAGGCAATATCTGATAAATTTGGTCTTTTGTTTTAAAAAAACCTTGATAAAAACCGCCATTTAATTCCGAAACTATCATATTATCTTTTTCTACAATGTTGTTCGAATAGTCATAAAGATTATTGTTACCGTCTATTTTTTGTAACTTAAGCCTAAAATCATTCGATGAAATATTTAATCTACTCTTAGTATATAATTTTAGGAATTCCTTATTGCTCGTACTGTCTTTTTCAAACCGAATAATACCGTTGTCCACCCCAGTATAACCAATACTATTCAGTTCGACACCATTATTGACACACCCTTCCCATTTATAATCTTTAATAGACATCAAGTCATTGAACCAAATACAATCGGGATTTGCAGTATCAATAAAATTTATTAAACAATCATCAGCATTTTTACCGATTTCACCATTATAATTTAATGAAATATTAAAGTCCCAATAATTCGATTTATTCAATATCATATCGAACAGGTTACGACTATTATTAAAGATATTACTCATCAATGTTTTACATATTTATATGTAATAAATAGTTAACAGACAAATATGGCAAAAATAATAAAACTTACATACAGACAATTAAGGGAGGCAGAAGTATCCGATTTTACGTACCTTGATACAGACAACGATAAAGCATCGTGCGACGGTAAATCACAGATAAGCGTCGATGGTAAAATCGATAATGACACCGTCGGTGATACTACGACAAATGATAAGATAGCTTCAGTATTAACACCGCAATCCTATAACCGTTTTCATAGTTATGGTAGCCTATATGGAAGAAATATGCGAGAAGGAGTCGACATTAATAAAGATAATGTCGATGATTTTTATAACAATGACGAATTGGATACCTTAAGTAACGGTGATATTAACGATAATTTAACGAAAATACCGCAGGGAGTCGAATATAAGACGGATGTTTTGATTGATGCAATCGATACCTTACAGCCAAAACAGCAAGCAATCGTATTAAACAAAATATTAGAAAACCTCGATATGAGTTCTATTCCATACATGTGGAAAAAAGAGCTTATAAGGAAATTGATGACAAATAATAAGAACGAAACGAAATAATATGATACATTTACTCTTTGAAGGTGGTAATAGTGATCTGAAAGGACGGACATTTCCATTACCGGACGGTATAAGGAAACTATTAAAGGAGATTTTAAACAATTATGATGGTGATAGAAATGTCGAAGGATATAAACGTCTTAATAATATTCTTGATATGAAAACCATAAGTTATCAAGAAATGAAAAGGTTAAAAAATTACTTTGATAATTTTAACGGAGATATTAATTCAGACGAATATAAATTAAATGGTGGTGACGCCTTAAAAACGTGGGTAAATAATACTCTGAATACGGCAACAACATCAATACGCAACTTTAAACAAGCAAAAAAAGACGCCGGAATACCAAATGCATTTATCAAGAGTCATAATAAGGACAGACAAACCCATAATAAATTAAAACCGACACAGGCAAAATTCAATACTAATGACATTAGCAATCGAATTAAAGACAATACTTCGATAAAATACGAAGGACGACAAAGAAAGACAATTTATATTAGTGAACAACAATATCGGTTGATTAAAGAAGCACAGGATGCGACTTTTAATGTCAACGAGTTGTCGGCGATAAATTCATTCCGTGGACGTTATAATTATTGTTTGCAGCATCTCGGCCCAACGATAGGCAAAGGTTCTTCAAGGACAATATTTCAGTTATCAGATGAACGGGTACTTAAATTGGCAATTAATACCAAGGGTATCGCACAGAATGAGCAAGAAGGCCGATACGATTACTATCTTGAACGATTGGACATAACGCCACAGATTTTCGAAAAAGATGAAGACGGTAAGTGGCTGATTTCTGAATATGTATTACCAGCAAAAAAACAAGATTTCCAAGAATGTCTGGGTATCGATGAAAAAACATTTTTTAACTTTTTGATAACTTCATGGGTAAACGCTCATGGTCATCAAAAATACAAATATGTTTATGGTGGTAGACTATTAAATGATGAGTTATTCTATGAATTAACCGAACGTGAAGAACTAATGAATTGGTATGACTATATCTCTAATTATGATATGCCATTAGGTGACATCATCGTAAGACGCAATTATGGTATGACAGTGCGTAATGGTGATCCTGTAATTGTATTACTTGATAACGGTCTTACTGATGAAATTTACAATAATTATTATAAAAGATAAAAAATGGAAAGTATAAAAATTAACGAACAACAACTCAGAAGGATAATTAGAGAGACCCTTAACAATAAGGAAATCAAAGAAGCAATCGTATCACATTTTACCCCGTATACAGAAAAAGATAGGGAAGAAAATTTTAGACCCTTCTTCGGGTACGATCCGAGGACGGCAGAAGAACGTAATCCTTCATATGCTAAAGCATTACGTGACGCAGAAGAACGTATGAGACAACGTAAACTAATGAAGAATAAATAGTCCTGTGATATTTATTAATAAATAAGAAAACACACAATACGACAATGAAGACATGTCTTGAACAAAGAAGTATGGAAGAACGCCATAAAGAACAAGTGCGTTCGGACTATAATAGAGAAAACCAATATAATGTAACTCATCCAGATGCTTTAGCTAATGGCGATGCCCAAGGTAAAGGTACTGGTTTCGGCGGCCATAGTTTTTGGCTACCAAATTGCAGTGGTAGTCTCAATATGATTAATTATTCTAATTTCGATACGGGAATTAGCAGTGGTGCAGGAAATAATACCGACAACGAAATGCGTAATAAGGCATTGGCTCGAAGTTTATACAATCAAGAGAATGTATATTCGGCAAAATTAGTCGATACGAGCGAAAATGTTAGAGAAGGACAATATCAGACGAGATAACATCCGATAATATAACTATAATATAAGACTGATCTATTTATATAACATAGATTGGTCTTATTTTATGCCAAGGAATTATTAATTTTAAATGATTTCATAAATGAGTCTAAAAAATATTATCGATAAATTACTGCTGACAGAAGACGTATCCATCGCCGATATCAATGATGTAATCGACAATCATAAAAGGGTCATTATTAACTATCATACCAGAGGAGAGGACGAACATACAGGGGCAAGGGTGGTCGAATTTTATGCTTACGGATTAACTAAGGCAGGAAATCCTGTCTTACGAGGTTTCCAACCATATGGTGATACAACTTCACGAGTACCCAGTTGGAAATTCTTTCGTGTCGACCGTATATCATACTGGCACGTAACGGGACAAACCTTCAATCATCCTGCGGATTTTTATTATAAAGGTCTTGGAGATTTCAACCCAAATGGAGATGACACGATGAAAACAGTATTTAAAGTCGCAAATTTCGATGATAACAATAATAAAGGTGGCATAGACATAAAGACACCTCATAATGGACCGAAACTTAAAAGCGATAACGGACTTTATAAGACTGATACTGAAAAGAAAATGGAACGTATGAAACAACAGTTACAGAAACCGATTAATTTGTCCGATATTAAAATCGCAAACGGCTTTAGCGGGAAAGACACTGCACCTAACACTAGCGGTCCTAAGAAAAAAAGTGACGATAATGAGGAGACAAAAAATAATGATACACAATTGTACCGTACCGATACCG
>HF994101.1 GCA_000436915.1 Prevotella sp. CAG:1092
GTTGAGATTGCCTGCAAATATTACAACATCAAGGCCACAGAGCCTACAGCAGAGCCAGCGGCCGCGCACCAAGCGCTTGGCAAAAATCCTGAAACGTCGATGAATAATGGCGCTGGCACTGCTGCCGTAAGCGTTAATCTTGATGATTTTTTCTAATATCAAGAAGGTGAAATCAATTGAAGAAGAAGGAAATAGAACAAGCAGTTGCTAAGTGTTGGCCCAAAAGCAGAGAAAGACTGCTGGCCGACAAAGACTTCCTGCATTTTATGCGGTATTTCCCTGCCGGCATTGGCGATAAAGTGAAACGCTATTTTAATCAGGTAGCCACGGGGAGCAGAAACTTTTTCATGGTGCCTGACCGTGAAGATAAGCAAAAGGCGGTTTGCAGCAGGTGTGGCAAGCACATCGTTCTTGCTAAGTCAAGCCATAAAGATAGGGCAACTTGCCCGAAATGCGGAGCAGATGGTGAGATTGTACATGGCTGGCGAAGAGCACGCACCCAAGCAAATTATTATTTTACATATTTTGAACGAGCTCTGTATGACAAAGAAGCTATAATTGCTCGCAGCTTTGCTGTCTATCGCTGTATAAGCGCTGCTACGGGAGAAATATTTGAGGATTATGTTCCGCGCGAATATTACCTGATGCGCAAGAATGAAGCAATCCATTGGACACATGAATGCGATTTTTGGGGTAATGAATGGTGGAGCAAAAGAAGAAGTCTGTATAGCAAGGATTATGTTATGGAGCTTAACGGTTACCAGGTATGGCGTGGCTTAGACAGGCTGAAGCCGCTTTTAAAGGATAGCTGGCTAAAATACAGTCAGCTGGATGCTTTCATCAGGCTGACAGGGGCAGAAGATGTTTTCCGGTATATAGAGCTTTATCAAAAGCACCCGCAGCTGGAGTACATAATGAAAATGGGACTGTGGAACATAATAGCGGAAGGCTTACAATGCTACAGCTTCCGGAATATATTCAACTGGAAGGGAAAAACACCTAAGAACCTGTTTGGAGTGCCGATCGGCAAAGGAGATATGCTTGCGCTATCAGCTTTGGCGGTGGATATGAATACATTCAGCCTGGCGCTGTATCTAAAGAAAAATTCGCGCTTTAGTCTTACGGACCTTGCACAAAAGCGCAAGGAGCTGGAACGGCTGAGTAACTTCGACACATGCGAAAGGTTTGACACATTGAAAGGCTATGGCGTTTGCGCAGAAGAGACTTTAAAGTATATCCTTCGACAGCAGCAGAAAAAGACAAGATACCAAAGCATCCGAGGAGTTCTTATCGACTGGATGGATTACTTGAAAGACTGCAATGAACTTGGCTTAAGTCTGGAAGATACGGCAGTGCTGAAGCCGCATGATCTGCAGCAGGCGCACCAGAACATTATTGCACAGCTTAATATTAAAGCGGATGAGGAGCTTGATAAGCAGATGGCCAAGCTTAAAGAAGAACGCAAGCGGTACAACTTTGCTGCCGGCGGCTTTATAGCAAAGGTTGCTGAAAGCTCATCGGAGCTTATTGTTGAAGGCAAAATCCTGCATCATTGCGTAGGCACCTATGCGGATAAGCATGCTAAAGGAAAATGCACCATTATCCTGATACGCAAACAGGAAGAGCCGAACGTGCCATTTTACACAATGGAGCTTACCCCTGCAAAGCAAATCGTGCAGGTGCGCGGTGACCATAACTGTGGCATGACGCAGGAGGTGGAAGCCTTTGTTGAGAGCTATAAAAAATATTTAGCGGAAGTAGGTAAGAAGAAGGGAGCGAAAGCAGCATGAATGACCTGCAGGTAACGCGCACACCGGAGATGGTGGCGGCGGAAATTAACCTTATTAAGGACCAGACACGCAAGCTGGTTCTGAGCAACAGCATCCTTATCGGCAAGAAGCTGAAAGAAGTTAAAGAGATGCTGGAGCCTGGCCAATTCGGCAAATGGCTTACTGAGGCGGTGGATTTTAGCCAAAGCACGGCCAACAATCTTATGCGTGTATATGATGAATACGGCGCTGATCAGGGTGTATTGTTTGGCAGCGCTGCCAAAAGCGACGTGGTAGAAAAGCTGACGTATACGCAGGCTG
>HF994102.1 GCA_000436915.1 Prevotella sp. CAG:1092
CTTCAAGAATAGTCATTTTTATGTGTGACTCGATTTCAGATGGGTGTGTGGTTACAAATGGAATATAATCACTTTCAGTTATATTCTTTAATATATCATATGCTTCTTGTAGCTCCTCAAAAGTATCACTGCCTTCGTTTAATGTTCTTTTAACAGACTCCTTAATTATATTATGCAAGTCTAATTCTGTTAATTTCAAAAGTTTCTTATTCATATTTTTTTTTATATAAATATGTCTTTTTAACTTAAAAGTTTAATTTATTACCAATAAAAAGTTGTTAGAAATTGTGTTTTTCGGCATAATTTCCAAACTTACATTCGACTTAGCGACGTTATTATTCAAATAGTTTATCTGTTTCTGTCAAAATGTCCACCATTGGCTTTGGTGTTTCCGCCTCCAAACGTTCGGTTTACTCTTGGGCGGACAAATGTTCCATTTTGCCTTTGCGGATAGGTTCTTGGTTTTCCATTTCCAAAATTTCTTTGCTTCGATTGTTCGTTTCCCAATCTTGTTGAGCTCCTTGTGCCAATTCTTCCTCCAAAGCTTCTGCTATTATTGTTGCGCATTGTGTTTCTGTTGTGGTGTTGGTAATTTCCATTTGGTGCGAAGACTCTTCCACGGTTGCTTGGCCTTCCGAAACCATCGTATCCCTTCCAATTACGCCTTGGCCTCCAAGTTCGGTATGGTGGGAAGTATCCTGGCCTAAATGGCTTGTAATATGGTCTTAGGTACCATAGGTTGTTGTAGTAAAACGGATAATAATAC
>HF994103.1:0-3996 GCA_000436915.1 Prevotella sp. CAG:1092
TACCCTTGTCGCCACTTAGTCCGCCGAGCTTTATCGTAACGTTTGGATTCCAATGAGTTACGCGAGCGTTGCCCTTGAGATTTATCGAAGCGTTAGGAATACCACTATTATAGAGCATGAGCTGCGAACCATCCTTGTCGCTGTTTACGCCATTAGCCACGAGAGTGCCGTAGAAGCCACTCCAGTCGCCGCTAACATATTCTCTGACGAAAGGAATCTTATATTCCAAAGTACCGCTACCAGTAACCTTGCACTTTAGCGAGCAGTTGCGCTGGATGGTGAAGGTGGAATAAGTATTCTCCAGCACTTCGATAGGGAACTCGTAGTTGAGATATTGGTCGTTAGAAGACTTTGTTACGAAGTTTCCTCCAGCCATCACCAGCTTAGGCGAAGTGTTGCCATCTTCTCCGAGATAAACATGCGACTTGGCAGTCATGTTCTTGATATATTCAAGCTGCAGAGTACCACTCTTGACGATGGTGTTGCCGGTATAGCTAAAGAACTTTGCGCTACCAGGGCGTACGATACCGTTGCCATCAACAACAAAGTTGCCTGCGCCTGTGAATGCGCCGTTGAGGTTTAGGATAGCAGCGCTGTTGTCAACGCCAAGAGCTGTCTCTTTATACAATGTAGCACAGCGGTTTGTAGAAGCCGTAGAGCCAGTATAGTTCCACTTACCTCCATCCCAAATCCAGTTTTGTGCATATTCTATAGATGCACCAAGTGCACTTGGCTTGCCACCATCGGCAATAGACTGGAAGTTTACTACGCCATCGTGGATAACAGAAGCGCCAGTATACGAGTTTTCGAGTTTCAAGTTCAAGGCACCCTCGCCATCCTTATTGAGCGATCCTGTGCCTGCGATGCTTCCTGTGCCCTGCAAGGTGACATTAGCATTACCCTTAACCACAACATTCTTTGGAGCCACCTCCTCAGTAACCATTATCAAGGTGTTTGTGGCAGGAGCTATCAGCACGTTGGCATCATCAGCAAAGGCTGCGGAGTTGTCGTTCCAGCAGAGGTCAGTATGGTTCCATTTCTGCATAGTAGCACCGCTCCATGTGGCGTCAGCATTATAGTTTTCGCAGTCTATCATCTCGGCATATTCTGGCTGAGTTTTAGCTGTGATGGTGTTGTATTCCGACACCACGTTGCCCTTGAAAGCAGCCAATCTTACATTATATAATGTGCCAGGCTTCAAGTTTTTGATGGTATAGCTCTCTGTGTTGGCATCGATGCGCGCAATCTCCTTGAATGTTCCTTCCTCTTCCATCTCGAGGATAAAGCCATCCTCGTTGTCAGAAAGATCGTACCATGAAAGCGTGATGCTGTTGTCTTTAGACGATTTTTCGCTCAAGCACATAGGCTTTCTCACCAATGTAGGGATGGTGGTTGCCGAGATGCTATTTATATAGTTTTCGATATTTGCATATCCGTTTGCAGCTATTGTCATAGCATCATCCTTATTAGGGTCGGTGCCGTTAGCCTTTTCCCATTCGTCAGGCATGCCATCGCCATCGGTATCCACAGGCTTCTCGAAAGCCTCCATCTGCCATGCCGAAGGAGCGCCTATAGGCAACTGGCATTCGTCAGAGAGAAAAGTACCCTCTTTGCCATAGGTTCTGACCTCGCGAATCATGTAGTTGTCTGCCATATCGCGATAAGGCAGACTTGCTCCAACTACAGGCAACAAGTTGGAAGCCAAGTCTTTAGCCTCCCAAGTGTCAAGAGTAGGGTAGTCGAAAGGCGTTTCATGGAATGTAGGACCGCCACCATAGTTGCTACGCGAAATCTCAGTAGGGTCGAGTACGCCATTGAGGTTTTTGTCCTGTATGTTGTCAACGGCATAGATATGGAAATCAGCATTTCCACTTGTTATGGCATTGGCAGAACTTCCCGTCATTGGACCATTTATAAAGAGATTGTTGGTGACGTTGGCATACGATGTGCCCTGAGAGTCGCCACCCATGAGATAGCAACCATTCTTCCAGTTGTAAACGATGTTGTTCACATACTGGTTTTTGCCCTTCACCTTGTTGTTACGAGTGCTGTTGTCGCAATAAAGGTTGCGATATAGAGTGATGTTGTCAGCCTGCATCAGACCACCAGCGCTATGCGATAGCAATCCCTGTCCCATGATAGAATTCGAGATTGTGATATCACCGAGGTTGCCTTTGCCGTCAGGGTTGATTGAGAAAGTCTCATCCAATCCCCATGAGAACGAACAATGGTCAAAGATCATGTTAGTGCCGTTGGATATACCCGCAGCATCCTTACCGCTGTCGCCACCCTTTCCCATACGGAAGCGCATGTGGCGCACGATGATGTTGCTTGCTCCCGAAAACGAGACTCCATTGCCATAAACCACCACACCTTCGCCAGGAGCAGTTTGGCCTGCAACATAAAGATTTTTGGCAAATACAATACGACTGCTGATTTTGATAACTCCCGCCACATCAAAAACTACGATGCGGTTTGGTTGGCTTACGGCATCTCGAAGAGAGCCTTTACCAGAGTCGTTGAGGTTAGTTACATGGTAAACGCTACCAGAGCGTCCGCCTGTGGCAAAGCGTCCGAAGCCTTGAGCTTCAGGGAAAGCCAGCTGTTGTGCTTGCGCACATAGGCTTGCAGCAGCAAAAAGCACTACAAGCTTTGATTTGGCATGCTTCATGTTTGTCTTTAGTTTCTAAGTTTTTTTAGTAGAGTTTTTTTCTAGATGTTCTAGATGTTCTAGATATTCTAGATATTCTAGATTTTCTAGATATTCTAGAATTTCTAGATATTTTAGCCTTAAAGCTTTACAGTCTTATTCATCAGGAAGTTGTCGAGAATTACCATGGCAGCCATGGCTTCCACCACAGGCACAGCCCTTGGCAACACACATGGGTCGTGGCGTCCGCGAGCCTTTAGGGTTGTAGGATTGCCCTCGAGGTCGAGAGTGTCTTGCTCTTGCAAGATTGTAGCCACAGGCTTGAATGCTATACGGAAATAGATATCTTGCCCATTGCTTATTCCGCCCTGTATGCCTCCGCTATGGTTTGTTGCGGTTTCGATGTTGCCATCATGGTTTACGAAGCGGTCGTTTTGCTCATTGCCAAAAGTATTTACGCAATTAAAGCCTTCGCCATATTCGAAGCCCTTCACGGCATTGATGCCAAGCATAGCGCTACCCAATTGCGCATGCAACTTGTCGAATTCTGGCTCGCCAAGTCCTGCAGGACAGCCCTTTATCACACATGTGATGATACCGCCTAAGGTATTGCCTTCAGCCTTAACCTTGGCAATGAGATTTTCCATTTCCTTAGCCTTATCGCTATCGGGACAACGCACAATGTTGCTTTCTGTGAGCGAAAGGTCGTATTTGGTATAGTCGTTGTCGAGAGCAATGTTGCCCACCTGCGAAGTATAAGCGCAGATGTCTATTCTCAACTGCTTTAGAGCCAATTTGGCTAGAGCGCCACCCACACATCTGCTTATTGTGATGCGTGCCGATGAGCGTCCACCGCCGCGATGGTCTCTAACGCCATATTTTGTATGGTAAGTATAGTCGGCATGCGAAGGACGGAACAAACATCTCATATTCTCATAGTCTTGGCTATGCTGGTTAGTGTTTCTGACAATAAAGCCTATAGGGCATCCCGTTGATTTCCCTTCGAAGATGCCGCTCAGCAGTTCCACCTTGTCAGCCTCTTGGCGTCCGGTGGTGATATGACTTTGTCCAGGTCTACGCCTATTTAGCTCCTGCTGTATGAAGTCGGTATCGATATCTATGCCTGCAGGCATACCGTCGATTACACCTCCCACAGCTTCGCCATGACTTTCACCAAATGTAGTGAGGGTGAATATATGTCCGAAAGTGTTTCGCATGTCTGTGTGTTGTTTTTATTATGGAGTAGGGAGATATGGAAAATCTCCCTACTTACCTTTTATTATATGGATTATTCTTAGTTCTCGTGGTGATGTCCGCAACCGCAATGACCATCACCGTGGCCATGA
>HF994103.1:4034-5975 GCA_000436915.1 Prevotella sp. CAG:1092
ACCTTCGCCATGACCATGACCACCACAATGACCATCACCGTGACCCTCGCAATGACCTTCGCCTTCGCCATGACCACCGCAGCCACCACCGCAGTTCTCGCAGCTACCGCCACAGCCACCTTCACCGCTCATAGCCTTTACGAGTGCAGCCATTTCCTCAGCTGTAGCCTCGTGGCTTTCGAGGATAGAACCCTTGAAGTTAAGAGTTTTGCCAGCCCAAGGGTGGTTGAGGTCTACAGTAACCTTGTCGTTACCAATCTTTACGATATTAGCAAAGAAGCGCTCGCCCTCAGCATTCTGCAATGGCACGATAGCACCTTCGAAGATATTCTCGTGGTCGAATTTGCCATTGTGCGAGAATATAGCCTTATCCAAGTCGAAAACTCTTTCAGCCACGTGCTCGCCATAAGCCTGCTCAGGAGTCAGGGTGATGTCATAGTCTTCGCCTGTCTGCTTCTCTGCCAAGAGTTTCTCAAATTCGTCGAGAGCCACTCCCATGCCAGAGATGAAAGCGAATGGAATACCAGGCTGAGTCTCCTCGAGGAGCTCCTTTTTGCCATCTGTAACGTCGTAAAGCTTATATGTAGCCTTGATGTACTTATTAGTCATTTTACTGTTGTTTTTCTATTATATTATAATGTATAATGCTGTTTAGTGTGCAAAGTTAAACAAAAAAAACGACATACGTCCATAGTTGCAATATAATTTTGCAAAGGCATAGTATCAAATAGTTGCTTTAAACTGTAACTTCGTTGACATGTATCAAAAAAAGGGGTTACAAAACGAAAATACAGTCAAAAAAGCTTGCTTGTACAAAATCGATGGTATAACTTTGCACCCAGAAAACAGAGATAAAGGTATCAGAGGATACCACAGGATGACAGGACCAAAGGATAACAAAACGGTCCTAATGTTTAATTTAAAAAATATAAGATTATGAAAAAGATTGTATTGACACTCGTAGCAATGATGAGTATGACAATGGCTTTTGCCGGTAATACTAATGCTAAGGCAGCTGAGATGGAAAATGCTTACGATATGCATATCAATATTCGCCGCCTCGCTACAACATTAGGTCTTAACATGGACCAGATGGAAAGTGTAAACGATTTGTATAACAACTTCTGTGTAGAGATGCTCAACGCTTCTGCAGCTAAAGATGAAGAAAAATCAGAGATGGTTGATGCAGCTGTGAAGAGAAATCTTACATATATGGCTTACGTTCTCGATAATAGCCAATTGAAGAAGTATACATTGCTCCTCAACACTACTCTTATGAACCGCGGCTTGAAGAAGTAGTAAATGCAAATTAATTAATGAAAGATTAATTATAGGAATAGATTCTTAGGTAAAAAGAATGTTTTAGCAGCCATATATAGATGGCTAAGTAGTAAATTTAAAATTAAAGAAAGGATAACAATTATGAAAAGTTTTATGAAAGCAGTAAAGAACTTGTTGAAGTCTTATTTCAAGAAGAACTATGAAATGAATAAGTCTGTATACGATGCAGGTCTTACATTGTGCTAAAGGCTTGATATACAAACTGATTGTATAATAGCATAGAAATATACAACACCACGCAAGTTGGTGTTTCACAAAGAAAAGCTCTCGTGCCCCGTGGCATGAGAGCTTTTTTCGTTTATAGCTATAGGCTATTTTTCTGTTTGAAAATTTGCATTTAAATGTGTAATTGATTAATTTTGCATAAATTAAGTCCACAATTACTTAATCCCACTCTCTACGATGAAAGAATTATTATTTGTATGTATAGGAAGCTTCTTTGGCGGCGGCATGCGCTATCTCTCGGGCAAAGGCATTGCCTTTTTTATGAACACCCAATTGCCTTTGGCTACATTGGCTGTCAACGTAGTTGGTAGTTTTCTGATAGGCTTGCTCTCGGCTATGGCGCTTAGCAATAATATCTCGCCAGCCACTAAACTA
>HF994103.1:5992-9408 GCA_000436915.1 Prevotella sp. CAG:1092
CCAGCCACTAAACTACTTCTAATAACAGGATTCTGCGGAGGCTTCACCACCTTTTCTACCTTTATGAACGAGAATCTGCTCCTTGCCCGCGGCGGACAATTAGCTTGGGCTATAGCCTATACCGTGGCAAGCATTTCCTTGGGCATCATAGCCTTGATAGCAGGATATAAGGTTGGAAGCTAATGCTTTAGCTTCTTTCTCTTATTCATAAATACCCACAAGTTCTAAGCAGATATAAATACCCACAAATCCTAAGCAGATATAAATTCCACAAATCCCCATCATTTAATGAAAAAAGCAATCCTTATATTCCTTCTTGCTGCATGCCAGCTTTCTGCCTTTGCTCAGCGAGCAGCCCTCGGCAAACTGTCGCCCTGGGTGCGCTCTATAGTTGCCGAGCAACGCTTGTCGGCATCTGTACAGAAGAGCAATGGTAAGAGCTTAGCCAAAAATAAGGTTGTTGCTAATAGCATATCGCCATCGCCTATGCTCACAGCCTTTGTGCGTGCAGAGGGCAATGTAGATTCTCTTTTCTCAGCCAATGGTTGTCAGCAGTTGCTTAGTTGTGGCGATATATATATTGTTGCCATGCCTATCAGCAATATTGCGGCATTATCGCAGAATAGCCAAGTTAGCCGTATCGAATCGCAGCGTGGCACACATGCTTTGATGGATATTTCTGGAGCTTACCTCGGTGCCACCAAAGCCTATCAAGGTCTTTCGCTTCCACAAGCCTACACAGGCATGGGTGTGATGGTAGGCGTGATGGATATTGGTTTCGACCTCACCCATCCTAATTTCTACGACCGTTCTGCCACCAACTATCGCATACGCAGTTTTTGGGATCAGCTTTCTGCCGACACCATTAACTCTGCGCACTATGTTGGTCAGAGCTATCATGGCAAAGAGGCTTTGCTTCGTTATGCTCACTCTCGCGATGGCTTAGACCAAACTCACGGCACACATACCCTTGGCTCGCTTGCTGGCTCAGGCTTCGATAGTCCTTATCGCGGCATAGCCTATGAGAGCGACATCTGCATCGTTGCTAATGCCACCGTCGACGATGTAGCCTTCATCGATACTGCCGACTATTATAAATTCACCTATGCCACAGATGCTCTTGGCTTTAAGTATATCTTCGATACTGCCGACAGCCTTGGCATGCCTTGTGTAGTGTCGTTTAGCGAAGGTGCACCACAAGATTTTCGTGGCGACGACCAACTATATTTTGCCATGCTTGATAGCCTCACAGGTCCTGGTCATATCCTCGTATCGTCGGCAGGCAACAATGGTCTCATACCATCTTATATCCACAAGCCATTGGGCGACGAAAGTCGTGGTAGTTTTGTTTGGACTTCAGCCGACCGTGCATCGTTAACCATTAATAGTCTTGGAGCATCAGCCTTGCGCACAGTATTCTACCATGACACCGATGTTAATGATACTATCATCATAAAAACTTCAGAAGTATTAGCAGCCGAAGACTCTATGCTCATCGACTCCACCATTATAGCTGGACAAAAACTACACCTCGCAATCTCTGCCTACGACAACTGCTATGATGCTTCGCGTCAGGTCTACGATGTGCAGTTTCTGAGCCTTGGTCGTCTTGATGCCTTAGGCAAAATGTCGGTAGAGATTATTGGCAAAAATGCTGATGCTGAGCTATATTGCGACGGAGGATATCTTGTTGCCAACGATTTGAATCCTGCTCTTCAGGATGCAGAGTGCACACATAATATCAATTCTCCATCTGCCGCACCTTCTGTTATTTGCGTGGGTGCCAACAGCTATCGTCAAAACTTCGAAAACTATCTTGGCGACTTGCGCACCTACGACATGGGAACAAATGGTCAGCGTGGCGAATATTCTTCAGTTGGTCCTACCTTTGATGGACGCATTAAACCAGATGTTATGGCGCCCGGCACCAATGTCATCTCATCATATTCAAGCTATTATCTCGAAAAACATCCGCAGGCTTCCGACATACTCTCAGATGTTGCCCACTTCGATTTCCAAGGTCGCACCTATGCTTGGAATGCCAACTCTGGCACCTCTATGGCTTCGCCAATAGCAGCAGGAGTGATAGCTCTGTGGTTGCAAGCTTGCCCTACGCTCACTCCACATGATGTTATGCACATCATCTCGCACACCTCGCGCCGTGTAGACCCTACGCTCTCATATCCCAACAATCTCTATGGCTATGGCGAGATAAATGCCTATGCGGGCTTACTTTATATTCTTGGCATCGATGGTGTCACGGGCATTTCGCATTCCACGCCACATGATGTCGCCATCTCGCCATTATCGGGTGGCAGACTAAAGTTGGCGTTTGCTTCTCAGCCTTCGCAATCGCTCACGGCTACAGTATATTCGCTTTCGGGCAATATTATTGATTCTCAAAGCTTTATGCCTACTGCCGATAGCCATGTATTGCAGTTGCCTGCTTCGGCAAGTGGAATAGTGGTGGTGCAGATTTCGGGCGAAAACCAATATCAAGGTTCACAACTAATAAGGATTTCAAAATAAAACATACAACAAACAAAAAAAAGACAATGAAAAAGATTAAGTTCTTAGTTATTGCTGCCATCACAGCAGTTTTGATGTCGGCATGTGGCACCACACAGACTGTGCCACTCACAGGTCGTAAACACAATCTTCGCGTCACCGATCAACAAGTGTTGAGCCTTAGCTCACAGGAGTATACTAAGTATATGGCTTCTGCTAAGAAGTCTACCAACTCTGCCAACACCGCCATGGTGCAGCGTGTGGGCAAGAATCTTGCTTCTGCCGTAGAAACCTATCTCAAGAACAATGGTTTTGCTTCAGAAATCAGCAATTTCTCTTGGGAATTCAACCTTGTGCAGAATAATGAGGTTAACGCCTTCTGTATGCCTGGTGGCAAGATTGTAGTCTACGAAGGCTTGCTTCCTTACACTCAGAATGAGACTGGTCTTGCCATAGTTCTTGGTCATGAGATTGCACATGCTGTAGCCAAGCACTCTGCCGAACAACTTAGCAAGCAGATGAATCAGCAGACTGGCACTCAGATACTTGGTTCTGTTCTTAATCAGGCTGTTGGCGATGGCGTAGGCGATTTGGCATCAGCCGTAGCTGGACAGTATTTCTCATTCCGTAACCTTAAATATTCTCGCGACAATGAGTTGGAGGCCGACTATATGGGTCTTGTCTTTGCAGCCATGGCAGGTTACAATCCTCAGCAGGCAATACCTTTCTGGCAGCGTATGTCGCAGAATAGTTCTTCGCAGAGCGAATTCTTCAGCGACCACCCATCAGACGCTAAGCGTATCGCAGCTCTTCAGCAGCACATGCCTGTAGCCTTGAAATACTATCAGGCTGCAAAACCTGCTATCACAGCAACAGCTAAGAAGACAACAACCAAGAAGACAACAACC
>HF994104.1:0-252 GCA_000436915.1 Prevotella sp. CAG:1092
AAGTGAAGAGTGAAGAGTGAAGAATTAAATGGAAGTGAAGAACGAAGAGGGAAGAATCCGATGGAAGGGAAGAGGGAAGAATTAAATAGCCATAAAGACTAATGGATTCTTCGTTCTTCACTCTTCACTCTTCACTTAAACTATTGTTCGAGGCTCTGCATGAGTGGGGTTGCCAACACCTTGGCATCTGGATGTGGAGCACCGGTGGTGCCAAGGGCACGAAGGTCGAAGAAATGATGCCAATCAGAGAGG
>HF994104.1:309-884 GCA_000436915.1 Prevotella sp. CAG:1092
GAGAGGTAATACTACGCGAGCCTCTTGTGGCTTACGACCTGCTGCAATGAGATTCATATAGGTGCGCTCGGCAGCCATGTTGGCAAAGAGCCAGTTCTCGTATTCCGATGCTGTGCCTTGGGCAACCTTTGTGCTTAGAGCTACGAAGTCGGTGGTAGAAGCCACTTTGTCTTCAAGCTCTGAAATCCAAGTTGGAAGGTTGATAGAGATTTCGCCCGAGAATTTCTCCTTAGAATAGTTGCAATAGCGAGTAGACTGCTCAGCCATAGAATTGGCACGATGGCGGTTGAACTCGCGGGTGATGGCAATCTGGGTGGTGAAATGCACGGTGATGCGAAGGTCGTGATGGGCAGTAGGTTCGCAGAACAGCTGCAAATCGTCCATCCAGCCATTCTCTTCGAGCACTCTAAGGTTTGTGGTGACATAGTCGGTGCCATCGACATGCTTATAATGCGAGAACTTATTGGCTTTATATTTCTCCAGCCCCTCACCCTTTAGATAAACTGTGCCATGTTCGAGCATGGCGGTATGCTTGCTCTTCATCATGCGCTCAACGAAAGGTTGTGCCGAATCAG
>HF994104.1:892-2282 GCA_000436915.1 Prevotella sp. CAG:1092
CAACGAAAGGTTGTGCCGAATCAGCGGTGGCATTGTTTTCGCTCTTGTAGCATACTCTTCCTGCGCGTTCTATCTGCTTATACATACCAAGGAGTCCTGGCTCCTGATACCATATTTCGAATGAAGGGTTTATGATGTTCATTTTTTGTATTATAGCTTTGCTTAATGTGTTGAAATTTAGATTGCTTTGTTTTCAGCCTACAGTTCCAAGCCATCGAAGGCTGGAGCAGAGATACACTTCATGTTTTTCTCCAACTGTGCCACGCTGCTTGCTCCTACTAACACGCTTGTGATGCCCTGCTGATGGAGAATCCAGGCGAGAGCCATTTCGGCAAGAGTTTCGCCACGTTTGCCAGCCTCTTGGTTCCATGCCTTTATCTTTGCCAAGAGTTCTGGAGTCAGGGCGCTATGCTTAAGGAAATGCTCCTTTGCCATACGGCTGTCGGCAGGAATACCATTGAGATAGCGGTCGGTGAGCAAGCCTTGAGCCAAAGGCGAGAAGCTGATGAAGCCAATGCCGTGGGTATGGCAATAGTCGAGGATGCCCTCTTCGATAGGTTCGCGATCGATGAGGTTGATGCGACCCTGATAGATTAGCAATGGCACATCGTGGGCACGCAGATATTCGTCTGCCACCTTTAATGCTTCGAGCGGCCAACGGCTGATGCCTACATAGAGAGCTTTGCCCTGTCGCACGATGTCGACCAACGCCTGGAGAGTTTCCTCGAGCGGGGTGTTAGGGTCGTAGCGATGACTATAGAACAAGTCGACATAGTCGAGGTGCATGCGCTTTAGGCTCTGGTCGAGACTCGCCATGAGATATTTGCGCGAACCCCAGTTGCCATAAGGTCCAGGCCACATATCGTAGCCTGCCTTGGTAGAGATGAAGAGTTCGTCGCGATAAGGACGGAAGTCGCTATCCATGAGTCTGCCCAAGGTTTCTTCGGCTGAACCGTAAGGAGGTCCGTAGTTATTGGCAAGGTCGAAATGCGTAATGCCATGGTCGAAGGCATAGCGAGTGATTTCGCGGCTACGCTCCATTGGGTCTACACCTCCGAAGTTGTGCCAAAAGCCGAGTGATATTTTTGGCAACATCACTCCAGACTTGCCGCAGCGACGATACATCACGTCTGCATTGTCGTAGCGCGAGGAGAGAAACGGCCTCACCCCCAGCCCCTCCCCATTAGGGAGGGGAGTGATTAGACTATTTGATTCAGGTGTTTGGGTTGACATAGTGGGTAAATTTCAATATTGTTTTTACGAGTTTATCTTGCTATCTACTCCCCCTCTCTATTTTGGGAGAGGGGGGCGCGGGTGAGGATATTATTTATCGTTTTCGATGAGATTAAGCAGATGTTCTACAGCCTCAGCCTCTGGAATGTTTTTCTCT
>HF994104.1:2345-11061 GCA_000436915.1 Prevotella sp. CAG:1092
GACCTGCACCAACATAGCCATAGTCGGCATCAGCCATTTCGCCCGGACCGTTTACTATACAGCCCATGATACCTATCTTCAAGCCTTTAAGGTGCTGGGTAGCAGCCTTGATGTTGGCGATGGTTTGCTGAAGATTGTAGAGCGTGCGACCACAACCAGGACACGAGATGTATTCGGTCTTGGTGCTGCGCAATCGTGCAGCCTGAAGAATTCCGAAAGCAGTATCTTCGATGTCGGCAGCCGAGATGTTGCCATTGTTCATAAGCCATATGCCATCGGTGAGTCCATCCATCATCAACGCTCCCATATCGGCAGCAGCATCGAGGTGGAAGCATATCGGCAGCAGCATCGAGCTGGAAGTGCTCCTTGTTGTCAAGAACATACATCTGGGCAAAGACCACAGGATTGAATACTCCTGCCTCCATCATCTCGTGGACTAAAGCACGCTGAGAGGCAAGGCGGTTGGCATGGTTTGTGGCGCATACCACTACCACCTCTGGATGCTGACGCAAGCAAGCGAGATATTCGTCGGCAGGGTGTGGATATTGGAGAACGACAAACTTTAGGTCGGCTTTGACGGCTCCTACCATGGCAAGAGCGTTGCCAGGGAAGATAGGATATGTGTCGGCGCTACCGTCGAAGACATTGAAGTCGACGATGTATTTCTGTCCTTGCTTCTTAGTCTCAGGGAGCTTGGCGCCAGTATACACGAAGTCGGCTTTCTCGCCCTCGGTAGAGGTTATTACGACAGGCACATTGGAGCCACCAATGCCAAGCACAGCCCTTGTGGTGCGACGCACAGGGTGAGCCCAGCAGAAGTCTTTGGCAGCTGTGGCTGGAATCATGATGTGACCTTGGCGCTGAGCGATGTAGTCGACAAGATGGCGAGCCACAGGAATCTCAGCCTCAGGCTCTTCGCTCAACGAAACACGGATGGTGTCGCCAATGCCATCGGCAAGCAGAGCACCAATGCCCACAGCACTCTTTATTCTGCCATCTTCGCCCTCGCCAGCCTCGGTGACACCAAGGTGGAGCGGATAGTGCATGTCTTCTTTGTCCATAGCCTCAACGAGCAAACGAACAGACTGCACCATGACAACGGTGTTAGACGACTTGATGGAAATAACCACGTCATTGAAGTCGTTGGCTTTGAAGATGCGCAAAAATTCCAAGCAGCTCTCCACAATACCTGCAGGAGTGTCGCCATATCTGTTGCGTATGCGGTCGGAGAGCGAACCGTGGTTGACGCCAATGCGCACGGCAGTATGGTTTTCTTTGCAGATGTTGATGAAAGGTACCAGGCGGTCTTCTATCTTTTTCAGCTCCAGAGCATATTCCTCGTCGGTATATTCCAGTTTCTCGAACTTGCGTGCAGGGTCGACATAGTTGCCTGGGTTTATTCTCACCTTCTCGCAATATTTTGCTGCCACGTCAGCCACATTGGCATTGAAGTGGACATCAGCCACCAGCGGAGTATCTTTGCCCAAGGCTCTGATGCCGGCATTGATATTCTTCATGTTCTCAGCCTCGCGGGTGCCCTGAGTGGTGAAACGCACCAATTCGCCACCAGCCTCGATGATGCGCATGGCTTGAGCCACACTTGCCTCGGTGTCGTTGGTGTTGGTGGTGGCCATCGACTGAATTCTGATTGGCTGGCTACTGCCCATGAGCAGGCTGCCGATGGTTACGGTGTTGGTAGCTCTGCGTTGGTATTGAAATAAGTCTATCATAGAATTAGCACTTAAATTTGTAATCGCTGATAGCGTCAAGATCCTTGTTGGCTTTCTCGATTTTGCTTCCTAAGCCAGCTTTCCAAGCATCTATCTTCTTGGCAATCTCTTCGTCGCCAAGAGCTATCATCTGAGCAGCGAGGATGGCAGCATTCTGAGCACCATTAACGCTGACTGTAGCTACAGGAATGCCAGGAGGCATCTGGAGGATAGAGAACACAGCATCCAAACCATCGAGGATGCCGCCCTTGATAGGCACACCGATTACCGGCAATGGTGTAGACGCAGCAATAACGCCTGGCAATGCAGCAGCCATACCAGCTCCGGCAATGATAACCTTGATGCCACGGCTCTTAGCGTTTTTAGCAAACTCTTCTACAGCGTCGGGAGTGCGATGGGCTGAGAGTGCGTTTACTTCAAAAGGAATCTCCTGATCTTCGAGCCATTTCATGGCTTTCTCCATTACGGGCAGGTCGCTTGTCGAGCCCATGATAATACTTACTATTGGTTTCATAATTTTCTTCTTTTATTCTTTAACTTCTTTAATTACAATATCAATAAAAATCCGCATACTGCTCCAACCATGAAGCCACCAACGATTTGGCGCAGAGAATGTTGGCGCAAAATCATGCGGGCGGTGCCCACGAGTCCGGCTACGAGGATTATCACCGAGAGCCACCATAAAGGATTGAACTGGAACACCAGCGAGATGGCGAGCAGAGCACCTGCCATGCCGCCAATGCCTGCCATGTGGATGCAAATCTTCCACCATATATTAACTAAGGCGCAAACCACCTGGATTGCCAACGCCGTGACCACGATGTTTGCCATGAACTGTGGAATTCGCATCACGGTCATCAAGTAATAGCACGTGAAATAACACATTATGGCAATGATGTAGGGCACCATACGGCGCTCCTTGCGTCCCATCTGAAACGAAGTCCAACCCTGATAGCGGCGATACAGATGTATCAATACCGTGGGCAGCAACACCGTAAACAGATACGTCAAGATGAGCACCTTTAATTGATAAATCAAAGGCAGGCGACTCATATAGCTAAATATGAACAACGCCAAGAGGCTCAACACAGGCAGATAAAAAGGCGTGAAAATCATGCTGATGATGCGAGCGCCAAGAATCATGCGCTTCACATACTTTGATTCGCCCTCGCTGCCTGTTGCCAATGGCGTAGGTTTGATGTCGTTTCTCTCAAAAATTCCGTCCATAATGTTTGTTATTCCTTTCTCAATCTTGCTACTGGTAGTCCGAGTTGTTCTCTATATTTTGAAACGGTGCGTCGAGCCACAGGCAAACCCTTTTTTGCCAATAGTTCAGAAAGCGCATCGTCGCTAAGTGGTTTCTTCTTGTCTTCTTTTTCGATTAATGTTTTGAGCGTCATCTTGATTTTGCGTGTCGACACATCCTCGCCTTCAGCCACAGAATAAGATTCTGAGAAGAAGAATTTGAGTGGGAATATTCCCCAGCGAGTTTGTGCATACTTCATGTTGCTAACTCGGCTGATGGTAGACTTGTCGAGTCCGGTTTTCTCGGCAATATCTTTCAGAATCATTGGTCGCAACTCGCTCTCGTCGCCATCGCGGAAGAAGTCGTGCTGCCAATCGATTATTGCCTTCATGGTGAGCGTGAGCGTTTGTCGGCGCTGTTTCAACGCTTCTATGTATCCGCGAGCCTTGTCGACATTGGTTTTAGCAAACAGCAATGCCTCTTTGTCGCGGCGGTTTAGTCCTTCTTTGTTGTTCTTATAGCTCTCTACCATGTTGACAAACTCTTGCGACACCTTGAGCTCAGGAATCTCGCCACGGTTTAGAGTGAAGCTCACATGACCGTCGTCGTCGGTGTCGACGATGAAGTCGGGAGTAATCTGGTTAACATTTCTGCCCATGGTTTCGCCAAGCGAAGCTCCCGGCTTAGGGTTCAGGCGTTTCATCTCTGTTTTGAGAGCATTGGTCTGCACCTCGCTCAAGCCAAGTGCATCGGCAATCTTGTCCCAATGTTTCTTGGTGAACTCCTCGAAATGATTAGCCACCACGCAGTGCATAAGCTCTTTCAGTCGGCTGTCGGGTTTGCGACTAATCTGAATGAGCAAACACTCCTGCAGACTGCGGGCGCCAACTCCGGCAGGATCAAAATCTTGGAGTTTCTTCAGCACCGCCTCTATCTGGTCAGGCTCCACATCCATATAATTGTAGATGGCAAGTTCGTCGCAGATGGAATCGATGTCTTTTCGCAAGAATCCGCTATCGTCGAGCGAGCCTATGAGGTATTCCATTATCCGCTTCTCGGTGTCAGAAAGCTCTATCTCGCACATCTGCTCTTTCAGTCGGTCGTAGAACGACACAGGGTCGCCATACACCATCTCCTCGTAGTCGGCATTATTATTATCGTTTGCCGACCACACGGGCAGCATGTCGTCGTCGTGGGTGATGGAGTCGAGAGCAGAGTCTAAGTCGTTAGACTTGTCAGCCGAAGAGTCATCGCCATCGGTTCCATCCCAAGGGTTGTCGTCAATGTCGTCGTTGCTCTTCTCGAGCGCAGGGTTGTCGTTGAGCTCATCCTTCACCTTCTCCTCAAGTTCGGCAATAGGCATCTCCAGCATCCTGACAACCGCCAGTTGCTGTTGGGTGAATCGTTGCTGCTGCGCAAGCTTTTGTTCTTGTTGTTGTGTAAGTTTCTGAGCCATGCTGCAAAATTACGAAAAATAATCCTTTAGTTTGCAAGCTAAGTCGGATAATTTATCTTGTTCCTGAATTCCATATTTGTTCCACACCTCTTGACAAGGTTCGTAGAGCAATGTTTTATCAAAATCTTTAGTCTTAATGCATGGGTCGCAAAGGCAGAATGTCCTTAGCGCCACAACCACCTCGTGTGGCTTTAGCTTTAGCAGTTTGGCAAGGTCTGCCACCTCGGGAGTTTCCTCAACCATAGTAGGCGGAGTGAGTCGGAAATAGAGGTCGAGAATCATCACCAACATCATTGGCGTGATGGGTTCGCAACCCATGATAGGACGGAAGTTGACCTCGAAACTCTCCACCACCTCTACTCCATCATAGAACGACTGCTCATTGCCGAAGCCCTTCATGAGTCGAAGCGTCTCCACTCGTTTGCGAAATTTCTTTGGGTTGTGAGCATAGCTGTCCATCAATGCCTTAACGCTTGGCGATTCCACCTCGTCGAGTTTCGTCATCATGCGGTGAAGGTATTGTGGGTGAATATGCAGCTCCATACCAAGCTGCACAAGTTCTCGGGAGTAAATGGGCTTTACTCCAACTGGTTTCTTCATATAAATCTGTATGAGCATCAACCAGTATTCATCGTGCCATATAGGTTGTCGTGCCATAATATGTAGAGGTTTTGTGCAAACTTACACATTTTTTTCGAGATAAGAAACTGCTGAAAGATAAAAAGTTGCAGGACACACATGTTTTCTCATTTATTTTTCCATAGTAGTAAAAAAATATTCTAAAAAGTTGGCAGCACTACATGAAGACGATGACTTCAACCCTATAAACCCACCCGACCCAATGATGAAATACAAGGTAGAAGTCGCATATTCAGAATATGGTTATACTTCGAGAGGCGGAAATTACTTCACCATAACTTTCTTACCATTAATGATGTTGATACCACAATGAGGCTTGGTGAGCTTCTGTCCCATGATGTTATAGATGGTGGTAGCGTCATTTGTAGCTGTTGGTATATCTATAGCGTCTGTGGTATATGGAATGAGCATCAATGGATATGTTGTAGGCTCTTTGCCTTTTGAAAGAGATATGGTTCCGTCATCCTTGAATCCCCAATAACTTTGAATATAGTTGTGTATTTCGTAGAACTCTGTTTTTATAGCCTTGCGAAAGGCAAAAGGGTATTTTTGCACAGCATCATCCATCTTAGCAGAAATCCTCAGATATTGTTCGTATTTCGCAGATTGCAGGTTGTTGTATGCTGTTCCGTTATTGGTAAAGTGCCATACTTGCGATAATATGTCGTCTTCGTTTTTCTCTGTCATAGTACACTTTGCACTCTTATTGGCAGTAAGGTAAGAGTTATGAAAACGGTCGAAAATCATATAGTCGCCTTCAGCGATGGGAATGTCGACAGTATCGTTTACCAACACTTCGTATCTGAGCTGCCCCTTTTCACCATTCACCTCATAGTCGAGAATGTAGGTGCCGCTTTCTTTTATCTTGTTGAAGGTGAGGGTAGGTGTTGTTTCTCCTGTGTTCCAAAGAAATGTGCTACCAGGCAATATTTTAGAGACATAGGGCCCAATCTCTACATTGTCGTCAATGTTTACTGTAACATCTGTGGTGTCTGGCTTTACTACACCGTTCACTTTAGTCTGCACCTGCATATATTTCACATTGATGTGGAATTTACATGGAGTGCGCACACCTGCTTGGTTGATATATACACCAGTGATGTCGCGAGGGCGAACTATAGGAGCTGTTGTTATGGTGTTTGTGGTGGCACCATTATCCCACTCGTAGCTTCCCCACACCACATATTTGTCAGGTCCCTGCAAAGTTAGATTAGCAGTCTCGCCATAATATACCGTTACGCTATCAGTATACTCTTCGCCATTATATGTAATATAGCCATTAACCTTTGTCATAGGGTTTGCATCCTCGTTGACTGCGATAGTAAATACCTGTTGGCTCTCTATACCATTTTTGTTGGTATATGTGGCGCGATAAGCATAGCTCTTGTCAGTGGTAACGGTGATGTCGCGAGTAGTTTCGCCCGTATTCCATTTCCAATTACCCGTATCCTCTTCGCCTTCAGGAAGCAGAGGTTTCAGAGTGAGAGTCTTGCCCTTAGGCAACGCCTTGTTCTTATCTACCTTGTATGTATTCTTGATAGCGCCAAGTTCGTTGTTGTCGATGGTTTTTCCATCATATTCTATTTTTCCCTTTAGCTCTGTAGGCACCTTGTCGGCAGGAGCAATCTGTGGTTCGCGAGTATTCATCAATACGGAGTATCCCATGTGGTCGTAGCCACCACTTGTACCACCTTGACCACCACCATCAATACCCATCTTTTCGTAGGCTTGCTCAGAGAAAGGCATTTTTACTCCCTTGACACCTTCGTAGATACCGATTACGGTTCCCCAATAAGGTCGCATCTGTGCTCCCATAGCAGGTCCGGTCATGAGCCATGAACGAGAGTCTGTATAATAGAAACCGTTAGTATAATAATGGTAGTTCACCCATGGCAATCCTTCTACGTTCTGTGTTTGAGCAGCAAGATATTCGATACCAGCAGCCAATCGATGATCCATATATGCGAAGAGGTCGTCGCCCTGATTCCATATCTGATGAGCAATGTCTACGGCAAGGCCCAACGACATGGATGCATGACCAGCATCACGTCCGCTCTCGTTGAGCTGTCCGAGTTTGCCATAAGCTCCTGTCTCAAGTTCGGAAGGATATGTGGTGACAACGAAGTTGCCCAAGAATTCTGTCAAGCCGTCGGCAAGGATAGGATTGTCGGTACGTGGATTCTTGAATGTGCCTACTTGGTCGTACTTGATAGCGCCAAGACCCTGATTATAGATGAAAACATCATCGCATAGCACACCTATTGACAACACGCACATGGCATTACACAATCCCCAGTTGCTCCAATAGTGACCTGGAGCTTGCCACCATTTACCGCTGTTCTCCCATGTACCATTATGACGACGCAGAAAATCGATAGCTCCTTGATACCAAATGTTGAGCATCCACTTCTTAAACTTTTCAAAGTCGGCAGGCTTCCATCCCTCGTAGTCGCGCATAAGTTCTGCTGCTTGAGCAAACTGATAACCATATAGTCCGAAGGCGAGGAATTGATCAGATGAGCCTGTTACATTCTTAGTGGTGTTACACCATTTCATCAATACTTCTACAGCATGCTTTGCGCAAGTCTGGTTGTCTTCTATCTTCCAGCGCAAAGCATTCTGATATGCTATAGCAGCACCACGACAAGTGTTGATATAGTTTTCGCCAGAGCCGCCACGCACGATAGTTTCGGTAGGGTAAGTTGCTGCTGTAGGCTGTGCATATTCAGCCATACGGAGTTTGTTCATAGCCTCTGTTACCTTCTTGTTGCCATCAGCCAACTGTTGTTTTATGCGGTCGAAATCGACTTGGGTATGCAAACCTCCAGGGTGTATAAATCCACGGTTTGTATCATAAACGGCATTAGCATTGCCAGCATCGAAAGTCTTACCTTCCGAAGCCTTTGCTTTGCTTATTGAAGTCTTAAGCTTTGCTACCGCCTGATTAATTTGTGTTTGTGTGGTTGCAGAGTCTACTATTTTACGTACATTAAATAGCACGTCAGACAGGTCGTTGACAAGACCAGGCAGATAGTTGTTAGCATTGGCAATAATAGCCTCAGCTTCAGAGATTGCAGACTGAAGTTTCTCTGTATTGAGGACGGCTGCAGTACTACTATAGTTGATGCTTGTGTTTGGCATCATTGAGCCTGAAGCCTTCATCGTCTGTGGAGCAATGAAAGCTATTGCTGTTAAAAAAAATAAGTGTAGTTTCATATAAATGGTGTTGTTGATTGCTTATATATATATGTATACGTGCTACAAGGCAAAAATACTGAAAATAAAAATATAAATTTTATTGGATTTACGATATTTCAATATTAAAAAAGCATACTTTTAATAAGTTATCTGTATGGATAACTTGCAACATTATTTTTTTTTCGTAACTTTGTCAAGTAAACATTACGAATATGAAACCATTACCCAATGCGATATATACTATTCTTAATCCTAATATTTGCTGTTAGCTGCAGCAACAACAATCCATTGTTGTCGCGTCTTGACCATATAGATTCCATTATGGATGCAAATCCGCAAGCTGCCTACGACAGTCTTTGCACTATTAAAAAGACTCAGAATATAACGTCGGCAAAGAATGTCGATATGAAATGGCGTATGCTCATGGCAACGGCTCAAAACAAGTTG
>HF994105.1:0-4362 GCA_000436915.1 Prevotella sp. CAG:1092
ACATTAAACATTAAACATTAAACATTATACCCTCCACCCACCCTTTAAACACTACCCATCACACACTACTCATTCGTGCAATTTGAGATATTCGTGTTCTTTAACTTCTCAAGCAGCAGAGCCGAGTTAGGCTCCTTTCCGTGTTCTCCGCAATCCGTGTGCGAAACCTCAAGCTGCAGAGACCTCAGACTCAGAGATATTCGTGTTAAGCCCCAAGTTTAAACATTAAACACTAAACATTAAACATTAGTCTCCTTCTTCTTGGCAGCATTCAAGTCAACAGAAGTCTCGTTGTTCTTCTCAGCCTTCAATACAGCAGCTTGACCAGCACGGCTTGCCACAGGATTGAACTCAGCCATAGAACGAAGATCCTCGAAGTCCTCACCTGGCGAGAACTTGATATTCACATTCTTGATGTTTTCAGCGGTGAACTTCTCCAGCGACTCAGCACCCTCACAGCTGATAGAGATACTAAACACACCAAACTCGCCGAGCTTAATCTTGTTGCCGTTGAGCAGCTGCTCCACCATGCAGTCGCACATATCCGACAAGATAGCCTTTACTATACCGCGGCTATAACCACTATGGTGCGATGCGATATGCTTACTAAACTTGTTCAAGTCCCAGATCTCGCGCACTTGGTTCTTAGCATAAGCCTTAGCTGGTTCCTCTGGCTTCATTTGGTTCTTCATCATGTAAACAGAATAATCAATCATAATTTAAATCCTTTCTTTTAAAATTGTTAATACTAAATTTGTCAGCCACTCCAAACTTCGAATGTTGAGCATCCCGGGTATTATATTAGCATTTCTTTCGGCAGCCGAACATTGCTTTTTCACTCATCACCCTCCGTTCTTCGTTTAAGCTGATGCAAAGTTACAACATCAAAACCCCGAATCCAATTCTGTTGAACCCCATTGAATAACCATTGAGCAACCATTGAATAACCATTAAATAACACTAAACATTACACATTAAACACTACACATTACACACTAAACATTACACATTAAACACTATTCCCGAGCTTGTGAAAGCTCAATTATTTATATCAAACCTATAAACGTTATTTAAGTATTCTTTGTTATTATGATGACAACAAACACTCCCTCCGTATCCATTCAGATCTACGGAGGCAACAATCAGATTCTCCCCAACGCAACCTATGCGGTGCAGAATTTCTATGGCGACGAGCTCGCCAGCCAGAACACTGCAGGGGAAAGTATTTCACCCGCACCACTCAGTCCCCCTGAGCAGCGGCTGTCCATATATATTAATAATGTGGACACCCTCCGAGGGTACCTCACCCAGCTTCAGGCGTGCAAAACCGCCAAAGAAGTAGGCGAAGTGGTAGCCACGATGTGTCTTCAAGAGACCACGATAGTAGAAGAGCTCATAGTGAAGCAAAACTTCATCACCCTCCTCCTACCATTCCTCACGAATGTGGAGACAGGCAAGAGTATCGACAACCTGCGTCTATACATCAATCAAGCCTGGGAAGTTCGCAAACGAGCCAACCGCCATCCCGGTCGCTAAAGACCCCTAAAAAAGTATTACGTGATACTTTGCCAAGTATCACGTATTACTTTGCCAAGTATCACGTAATACTTTGGCAAGTATCATTAGATACCCATTTTTCCCACCCCTACACCCAATTATTAACATATTAAACACAAATCGGTCGTTAGGGCTTGCTTGTATTTTGATTTTTCCAAAAGAGAGGATTTTGTTAGCCTTTTAATGAGTAATAGCGAGCTATTGCGAATTAAAAACTGGCAAAAGACGCCTTGTAAAAAACTAAAGACTGCAAGCAGAATATAATTAATTGAACTTTCGCATGTGATTTAAGTACGGGCTGAAGGCCCAAAAGCTCCTAGCCCAGGGCATCGCCCTGGGTATGATGGCAATCAGTAAGGCGCCCTGTAAGGGCAAAAGCCTTATGTTTTGCCTGGAGTTTTTAAATCTTCTGCCCTTGCAGGGCGTGTGGAGCTTACATGCGAAACTTAAGCACATTAATACATAAAGCGGCCTAATGCCGATTTGGGTTAACTTAACCATTTAAAAAACGACAATGTCAAACGAGACAACAAAAATTAGTGTACAATCAGGAAACAATCAAATTGCTCCAAATGCAACCACACAAAACCAGATAGTTATAGGTGAACTCCATTTGCACCTCGACAAGATCTCCGTCCAGCTCCTCTACCATTTGGCAAAACTCGACCCCAAGATCCTCGAACTCGCCAAAGCCCTTAGAGTCCCCAACCCTATAGAACATATAATATAATGAGAAAACTAACAATAACAGATGTTGGCCCGATAACAGAAACGGTATCAATAGAATATAAGCGTTTTTGCATACTTATTGGTCCACAGAGCACAGGAAAAAGTACGATAGCTAAGATTCTGAGCACATGTATGTGGTTAGAAAAGGAAGCCTGTACCAATCTTTCTGTAGATGTGGTGAGTGATGGAAAAGCCTTCAAGTCCTTAGTCGAAGACTTCCATCGTATGCATAACTATATCCATCCAGATAGCTCTGTTGTTAGATATGAATCACCCTATATTTTCATCAACTATGATAAAGGAGATTTCTCAATGGCATTTAAAGAAAACCTTGACTACAAGCGTATCAAGATATCATATATGCCATCTGATAGAAATATCATAACGATGAAGGATATAGAAAAGCGTGAACTTGAGCCAACCAACTTTAGGAGTTTCTTGTTCGATTGGCTCGATGCCAACAGAAACTTTAGTCCTCAAAATAAAATTGCCATACTCAATTTGGGTATGAATTATTATCATGATGATAAAGCGAAAGATAGAAAAGATATGCTTGCTCATAAAAATGGAGTGACATACGATATTCCATTATATGATGCTTCAAGTGGTATGCAGTCGTTAGTTCCAATGACGGTTATGATGCATTATTTTGTGTCGGATTATTTTGTGAACTACGATAAGAATCTTTCTTTTGAACAAGGTCAAAAACAAATTAATCTTGCTTGGCTGATAACCGAAAAAATAACAACTAAATATTATCCAGACCAAGTAAAGAAGGACGGATATAAGAAAGTATATTTAGAAAAGATTAAAAGCAAAGAAGACGAAGACGAAGTAGCCAAATCTCATATTACCGAGATGCAAGATCTATATAAAAGATTAGTCTATCCTAAGAGTATTTCGTTTGTGTTAGAAGAACCAGAGCAAAATATTTTCCCACAAACACAGGTAGAACTCTTCAATGATATTATTTCGCTTTGTAATGGAGAGCATACATCTTCAGTCTTTATTACCACACATAGCCCATATGTCTTAGCTGCAGCCAACATTCTTTTGTTTGCAAGCAAGTTAGCTTCTGAGGGCGTAGATGAAGAAGAAATAAAGAATCTGATATCTACAGAATCATTTATGTCGATAGATGATTTTTCAGCTTATACCATTTCAGAAGGCACTTGTCGTTCATTAATAGACGAAAGTACAGGCCTTATAAGTGAGAACGAACTTGATTCAGCCTCAGAATATAATGCAGAAGTCTTCGATAAGCTATATCAAATATACATTCAAAAGTTACGGCAGCAATGATACCCAGTTATCTCCACGATTTAGCACTTCCAAATGTGTTTGCGCAATACACGAAGCAAGTAGAATCCTATTTATTAGAATCTACTAAAAATGAGCACATCGTAGATTCTGAAGCTCACCATATTTGTGGATTCGTAACGCCAACCTTTGGACAGGAAGAAGACAAAGCACAAAGGTATTTTGCTATTGAAAATCCATCTGCGAAGCCATACGCTCTATTACAGATAGATAAAGGTCTTATTCAACATCGTAATACTAAGAAATGCGATTGCGCTATAGCAAATGACACAAATATTTGTTTTATAGAGTTTAAAGCCAATGCAGAAAGTGGTTGTCATAAAACAATCTCAAAGAGATATGATAAAGCAATAGAACAATTGCAGACAACTATAAACATTTTCAATCAGCATTATTCAGTCCAAAATACAGATGTCACGACTTTGAGAAACGTCGAGGCATATATCTGCTTTCGACAAGGATATCCGAAATTTACGTCAATGCAAATGAACTATAAGGCAAAGTTTACTCAACAAAACCATGGTATACCCCTTTCATTTGCTACGACAAAGATATTGTAATCACTCCCCTCTCTTTTGGAGAGGGGCAGGGGGTGAGGCTGTTTGTTTTATCCAAGTTTATGTTTCAATCTCCAGCAACAGAGCCCACAGGGCTATTCGATTCGCCCTATTCGTGTTCGTTTTAAAAACCATTTGCAGAGCCGAGTTAGGCTCCTCATCCGTGCTCTCCGCGTGATCCGTGTGCGACACCAAGTTT
>HF994105.1:4399-9256 GCA_000436915.1 Prevotella sp. CAG:1092
ACTAAACACTCCACATTAAACACTCCACATTAAACACTCCACATTAAACACTCCACATTAAACATTAAACACTACATTAAACTATGGTTTATTTGCAAGATATAAGATTAACCAATTTCAAATGCTTTGAAGATACTTCTAGCTTAGAATTTGGAAAACTGACGTTGCTTACAGGTGCCAACAGCACCGGTAAGAGTTCCTTGATGTTTGGTATGTTGGGAGTTCTTCAGAGTAAGAAATTCCCTTTGGAATTTTCCCCTAATGGCATTTATGTGCAGATGGGTAATTTCATGGAGATGGTATTCAAACATGATTCGACAAGTAAAATTGGTTTAAGTTTTACCTTGGTTGACTCAGAAACCGACGAACAGTTAAAGATTGAAAGCCAGTGGATGAGTAATCAGGCAGGTAATCCGATGATTTCTTTCAATGAATGTACGGGTAGTTATTATTATTTCAAGCAAAAAGTTACGAAAGATGGTGAAATCCTCGTTGATGTCGATATAGATCCTTCTAAAAATAGGCAGAGAAAGAAATTTGAGGAATTGTTGGAATATGCTAATTCTCATTTGGCTCCAAAAGATTCAATTATAGAGGTTTTGAAATATGCTACCGAGAAAATTCATTTAGAAAATTTGGTGGTTAGTGACCTTTCTAGTGGAAACATGGAAAAAAAGTATCCACTATTCTTTGCCATGCGGGAAGCAACGAGTTTCATAGAGCGTTATAATGCGAAAGTCAACTATATCAGTTCTTATCGTCAACCGGCTCAACGTATTTATACCGAGGAGCCTGTTACATCCGGTAAGATTGCAACTTCAGGCGAAGGTTTTATCAACGAACTCTTAACTTGGAAGGATAATAGCCATGATAAGTTTGATGAATTTGTAGAGGGCATCAAATCCATTGGGTTGTTGAGTGAAGTAGAACCATCCAGATTAGGATCTGGTCAATTCAAGATTGGCGTGAAGGTGCATGAAGATGATGAACTTGCAAATCTTTCAGATGTAGGATTTGGTATATCACAAACCATGCCGATTATCATTGCAGATGTAGAGTTGGGCAAGGGATCCACTCTTTATGTTTCTCAGCCAGAAGTTCATTTGCACCCAAGAGCCCAGGCAAAGTTTGGCGATTATCTTGTTAAGCAGATGCTGAAGGGCAAACGTTATGTCATCGAATCACACAGCGAGTATCTTATGAATCGTCTGCGTCTGTCAGTAGTCAGGGGCGATATTCAGGAGGAGGATATTAAGGTATATTATATGAGTCAAGGCGAAGGCAAGACCACCATTCACACTGTCAAGTTCAAGAAGAACGGTCAGATAGAAGGAGCTCCTCATGATTTCTTCGATACTTATATGATAGATGTGATGGACATAGCAATGAGTGCGCAATGAAAAAAGATATATTTATAGACAATAATATCGCTTGTCGTTTTGCCAACCCAATGGATCCAGAGATGAAGAAGCTCATCAATTGGATTATGAAGAATGAGGAGGGTAGTGATGACAATGCTATATTAGTAGTGTCCGACAAGTTGCTTCATGAATATATGGCTTCAAGCCAAGGGGCTTATGATTCAACGAGCATCCCAATGATAGTTGACAAGTTGACGAAGGAAGGCAGATTGTTGAAAATCAGCAATGCAGAAATCAAGGAGTTTCAGCGCACGTATTTTAAAAAGAAGGTAGAAAAGGCTCTTCGATCCAACCAGGAAGATAGAAATCACATACCTGTGGTTCTTCTTTCTGACAGAAAGTTTGCTTTAACCAACGATGAAAAGTTTACTTACGATCTGGAGCATTTCCCAGGTTTCCAAGTCCTAGTTTGTTCAAGACCCGAAAACCTGCCTTATGAAGGATGAATTTGCATCATCCTTTTGTCTTAAATTGTCTGTCTTGTCGTTAATATCGCCTCCAGCAACAGAGACCCACTCATATTCGTATAGATTTGAGATATCCGTGTGCGACACCAAGTTTAAACACTACACACTAAACATTAAACACTAAACATTAAACTGGACATAAAAACTTCCCAAAAATTTGGTAGTTTCACAGAAAAAGCCTATAATTGTACCATTATTTAATTAAATAGAAGATAGGATATGGGACAGATATTAGTTACAATAGATGATACACAGCCGTCAGCTAGTATTCGCAATGCCATTAAGATGTTGCGTGGAGTTGTTTCTGCGTCTATAATCAAAGAATCACCTTTGACAATAGAAGAGAAGCAGAAGGCTTATGTCAAGGAAAGCCTGTCACGGGCATTGCAAGAGGTAAAACTTGCAAAATTGCAAGGTGAAAAGCTTCAGGATGTTGATGATTTCATTCGGGAAATGAAGGAAGCATAGCCGTATGGAAGTGGAGTTGGAATTTTGACGTTGAATATATTGTTGGATGCAGAAACGATGGATATTACACTCCTAACAATTTATGATAAAGGAGAAATATCCAATGTCAATGATGACTATATCAAGTTTCTTGTAGAAAACTTGTAAAATACTTCTTTGGTGATATACAGAGTGCCAATCCTTGTCCTTTGGCTATACACATCGGCTTGCCGATGTAGGTAACCATGGGCATCGCCCATGGTAAGTAATGCATGCAGTAGTAGCCTGAAAGGCTTTACCTCGACATTCATTTGTCTATCATAGTCAGTTTAGTCATTAAACACTACATATAAACACTACACTACACACTACCCATTGGTGTTTTTATATGAACCTTAGAGCATGATTAGTGTTCTTTAAACCTCAAGCAAGTTTTGCCCCATCGGTTGTATCCGTTGTACCTGTTGTATTTGTTGTTTTAAAGACTCCAGCAGCAGAGCCGAGTTAGGCTCCTCCTCCGTGCCCTCGGTGCAATCCGTGTGCGCCATACTCCAGCAGCCAAGTCCACAGGGCTATTCGTGTAGATTTGCAATATTAGTGTTCGTTTAAAAACAGCAGCAGAGCCGCGTTAGGCTTCTCATTCATTTGTAGAATAAATCAATATTCCCCATTCGATTGGCGACAAGTGCAGAGCGATATACAAATAGTTAGGACGTTGTATTGGAAGTATATATAAGCTTGGCAGATTTGATGCCAAAATGTAAAATGTTCTAAAAAGATACGTTTAAAAATTCTTTGTTGTCTAAAATATATTATATTTGCAGTGGTTATGGATAAGAATGAAATTTCATTAAGAATAATAGGCAAGAATGGGGATGAACCCCTTACTCCTGCCAATTTTGACATCGGGCAGATACGATTTTTGCTCGATGAGGTGGAGAATTTGTTATATCCTGACAAGAAGAAACGTAAAGACCGCCCTACAATTTCTTATGAATTGAAGGAAGGTTCTGTACTCAATGTGTTCAAAACTTCCATGCAAAGTGTTCTCTTAGTGTCGTCTGTGCTTGGTGTTATTGAGCAGGAGACTGGCTATATTGATAAGTTGGAAGTGGGTAGTGCGCAAGCGATAGAAAATCTTCAGTCTTTTGCCTTGCGCCATAACTATGACATAGAAATAGGCACTTCAGACAAACCACAACGCATCTTTAAGATTACTCCAACTACTCATTATGTCCGCCGTGAGAATATCTTGGTGGATATTGAGTGCTATTATTATGGTACATTGACCGATGCAGGTGGAAAGGACAAAGCCAACATTCATTTAGATACAAGGGATGCAGGCTCCTTGACAATACGAACAGACAAGGAATATTTAGCAGGCTATCAAGGCAATCCTCTATATAAGAAATTTGGTGTACGAGTTCGTGCAAAGAAGAATATTCTTACAGGCGATATAGATAAATCAACTTTGGTCTTGTTGGAATTGATGGACTATCAGCCCAAGTTTGATGAGGATTATCTGCAGGGCTTGATTCGTAAGGCTACTCCAAAGTGGAAAGATGTGAATGCTGACGAATGGTTGACTAATGTAAGAGGAGGACTTGCCTGATGGAACAGAATTGCGTACTGTTGGACACAAGTTTTTTCATTCGCTTGTTGAATGAAGAAGACCCTTTGCATGAAAATGCCTTGGGGTATTTCAGATATTTCTTGGAGCATGATTTCGTGATAAAGATTAGCACCATTGCTATAGCAGAGTATTGTGTGAGAGGGGATGTGAGTGAACTTCCTCTTAAAAATATGCTCATCGTTCCTTTTAATTTCGATCATGCTCAACGAGCAGGAAAGATGATAGCAGAGGTTTATGCTGAGAAGAAAAAGCGTGGTGCAACCATTGCTCCAAGAGCCGTAGTACCTAATGATACCAAGATGTTTGCGCAAGCTGATGTGGAACCAGACATCAACTTTTATGGTACAGCGGATGTCGAATGCAAGAAGGTGTATGATATGATAAAGACTTCGGAAGGCAAGTTGTCTTTTGAGTTTATTGATATAACAATTCCTTATACTACCTATTTTGGAGTATTTGATTTTAAAGAGTAAAAATGTAGATAATGTGGTACTTTTGCCTTGTTTTGTACAAAAATAAATATTAAATTCAATCATTTATTTACTTTTCTACTCTTTTACCCTTTTACCTTTTCGACCCCTTCAAGTCTAATCACTCTCCTCTCTTTTGGAGAGGTGGCCGGGGGTGAGGCTTTTTCTCTCTTTTGGAGAGGGGGCGGGGGTGAGGCTCTAGTTTTATCTTGGGTTATGTTAATCATCGCAAGCATTCCATTAAACACTAAACATTATGTTTGGGTGAGGCTATTATATATCATGTTCGGAGGCGAAGCGTCATTAGCATTCTTGAGCTACTTTTGCTTTTGGTGTGGAGCCTACCTTTTGAATTAAATTATTATATAAAAGTAGTGAATATTAGAATATGACAAACTTTAAAGATATAAAAGTAGCAG
>HF994106.1:0-2133 GCA_000436915.1 Prevotella sp. CAG:1092
TATTTTTTGAGTGACGAAGTCAGGAAAAAGGTAAAAGTGTAAAAAGGTAAAAAGGGTAAAAGTATTATTGGTCCTCAATCGTACGATATTGCAAGTTTGCGTAGCTCCCTGCAGTATTGTACGATTTTCATTTTATACCTTTGCACATGGAAAATCCTAACGATACCGCATGGGTAAACCTCCAGGGCATCAAAACCCAAGACCCCACCAACGGAATTTATATCCAAAACGGAAAGAAATACTTAGTGAGTAAGTAAAGGCGGAAACATTCCAAAAAGGAAGTGCAATATAAGTAAAACCACATATTCTACGATGCCAACCATGGCAAAAGCGTAGAATATGTGGTTTTAGTTATATTTATTATGCGACTAATTGAAAAGCAATATGCGACTATTCGAAAAGCAACATGCGACTATTTGAAAAGCAACATGCGAGTAATCGCACTTGATTAGCACTCTAAGCCCATGATTATGCCCCAGAATAGAAAGCATCATTCATAGAATTCGAAGTCGACATCGTCGGATGATGATTCTGGCTTTTTGGCTGGCTTAGGCTGCGCCTTTAGGTTGCCATTCTCGTCGAATAGTCCGTAGGTGGTGCGGAGCACGGTGAACTCGGTACGACGGTTGAGAGAGTTGCAGATTTCCTCTTTCTCAGGATTCTTGAGAGCCTTGATGAAGTCGGGCGTTAGCTCGTCGTCGACCTTTAGCCAAGGATATTTCTCAGCCACCTTTTTCTTAATCTTCTTTGGTCGCTCTTTGCCATAGCCCATAGGAGTAAGGCGGTCGGCAGCTATGCCGTGGGCGATGAGATAGTTGACTACGCTCTCGGCACGACGTTGCGACAGGCGCTTGTTGTATTCTGCCGAACCTTTATAGTCGCAATGCGAGCTAAGCTCGATGGTTACGTGCGGATTTTCGTTGAGCAAAGCCACGAGCTTGTCGAGCTCGAGCTCAGAAGCCTTGGTGAGGTCGGCACGGTCGAACTCATAGAATATATTGTCGATGAGCACAGGGGTGGAGATGGAAGCCAGAGGGAACTGCAGCACATCCTCGTGGCTCTCGTCGGTAGCAGCCACTTTTAGCTCTTCGCGATGGTTGAGATAGCCTTGGCAGGTGGCAAGCATGAGATAGCTTACGCCTGGGGTAACAACCTTGGTGAAGGAGCCATCGCTGCGCACGGATAGTTTTTCGTTGGTACCATCGTCGCCAACGATGTATACTTGGGCAGCAGGAAGCTCGTAGCCGTCTATTTCGTAGACGTAGCCCTTTATGGTGTTCACAATTTCTGGATTGTAGAAAGAATAGATGTGGTCGCAGCCTCTGCCGTCGTTGCGATTGGAGCAGAAGTAGCCACGATTGTATGGTCCCTCGAAGGTCATGCCGAAGTCGTCGGCTTGAGAGTTGAGCGGATAGCCCGGATGCTCAAGATGATAGCGATGGTCTTTGCCCACACGAGCTATGAAGATATCGTAGCCTCCCAAGCCCGGATGACCGTTGCTTGAGAAATAGAAGTCGCCATTAGGACGAAACGTAGGGAACGCCTCGTCGCCAGGAGTGTTGACGGGTTCGCCAAGATTTTCTACACCTCCTAAGCCTGCCGAAGTGATGCGTACGCGCCAAATGTCTAAGCCACCCTTGCCACCCGGCATATCGGAGGTGAAATAGAGCCATTCGCCATCGGGCGAGATGGCAGGATGAGCGAAGCTGGACAGAGTGTCGTTAGAAAGTTTCAGTTCGGTAGCCTTGCCCCAAGAAGCATCGCTACGGTTAGAGGTCATAATCTTGGCATAGCGAGGATAGGAAGGGTCGGTGGAACATTGAGTGAGATACATGGTTCTGCCATCGGGCGAGAAGGCACAAGCGCCCTCGTCGTAGTCGGTATTTACCCCACCCTGCACAACTTCAGGCTTGCTCCATTTTCCCTTATCGTCTTTTTCGCTAAAGAATATGTCGCCAGGCTTAGCGCCTGTAATGCCGCTAAGTTCGTCGCCCTGAGCATCGTTGCGAGTGGAGGTGAAATAAAGCAGTTCGCTCTCGTCGCCAAGAAGCATAGGCGAATAGTCGGCACGACGAGAGTTGAAGATATCCATGCGCTTTACGGTATAGCGGCTGCCGGCATCCTTGAAGCCAG
>HF994106.1:2158-11977 GCA_000436915.1 Prevotella sp. CAG:1092
AGCCTTGCGTGCTGCCTCAAGACCATTTTGGGCAAGGGCATTGTCGGGCATAGAGTCGAGCACCATCTCGAAGATTTGTACAGCCTCTTTGTAGCTGCCTGTTTTCAGGAGCAGGCGACCAAGGGCAAGATAATCGGAAGATGAAGCCTGCTTATAGCGCACGGCATTGCGATATGCAGCCACAGCCTTGGCAGTTTGCAAACTCTTGTCGTAGCTTGCAGCCATTTTCAGAGCTATTTGTCCTCTGCGTTCGCGCTCCTTGGCAGGAGTTTTGGTGTAGGCTTGCTTAAACTCTGTGGCAGCATCGAAATATTCGCCAAGAGCAAGATATTTTTCTCCCTTCTTGAAGTTGCGGTCGGCACCACACGATGAGAATAAAGCCAAGGCAATAACGAGCATTGGCAGATGGTGGGCAAACTGGCGTAGAGCTTTATATATAAATAATGTATTATTCATTTCGTTTATTCGTTAGAAGGTGGCAAAAAGATACCACCTCTATGAATAAACGAAAAAAATCGAGAATTATTATTTTACCATCATCTTCTTCCACTTCCAATATCCTGCTACGGCAATAATGACATAAAGACCGTAGAGGGCAGCCTTGAAAGGTATGCCTTTGACAACATAGAGATAACAGCAGATGATGTCGACAATAATCCAGAAGAACCATTGCTCGATATATTTGCGAGCCAAAGCCCAAAGACCTACGAAGCAAAGAGCATTGGTAAAGGCATCGAGGAGCGGAACTGTGGAGTCGGTAAAGGTGATGAGGACATAATATGTGGCTCCCCATGCCAGGAAGAAGAATATGAAGGTAGGCAAGTACAACCTACGAGGCATGAAGGTGATAGGCATGTCGCCAGCCTGCTGCTGGCCATGCTTTTTGCCGAATTTCCATACCATCCAACCATAGATGGCAGCAACGGTATAGTAGACTGCCATACCGGCATCGCCATATAGTCCGTGGCTCCAATAGAGCCATACATCCATGGCAGGCATAATGATACCAACCAACCATAGTGCTATAGAAGCACGATACTCGAGCAAGATATAAATCAAGCCGAGTATCGTTGTAAAGATGTCGAGCCAATGGGCTGCGAGATATTCCATAAAATATGATTAGAAATCGATTGACATGTGAGCCATGAAGTTGAATGGTGCTGAAACGGCAAAGCCTGCTGCATCAGCATCACGTACGCCCCACTCGTTGACAGCCTTGACGCTATTGCCCGACTTCACGAGCTGTGGAGCAGCCCAACCATTATTATCATACTTAGCGCTGAAGATGTTGTAGAAGCTTACGCCTATGTTCATGCTCTTGATGCCTACTGAAGGCAAAGAGAAATTGTAGCTAAGGTCGATATTGGTGTTGAAATGCTTCTTGAGCAAGAGAGTTTCGTATGTGGTGTTGCCATTAGCATCCTTGCACTCCATGGTCTTGAAGCCTGTGTTGGTGAGATACTGGTCGCTGATGTACTGGCTCTGCACCATAGCCTTGAATCCCTGGTAAGAGAATGTGAAGATGTTGTTGAAGATGAAATCTGGCGAGAAGCTCAATGGTGTGTCGCCAAGATTGCAGAGGTCGCCATCGTTGTCGGTGATGGTCCAATCCTTAGCACGGTTCTTCGACCATGTGGCATTAGCATCCCAACGGAACCAGTCTACAGGCATCCATGCAGCCTCGAGCTCTACGCCCATACGATAGCTGCTACCAACATTCTTGGCAATTGCTTCGCCGATGTTGGTGAGCTCGCCTGTGAGCACAAACTGGTCTTTGTAGTCCATATAGTAGAAGTTGGCACCTGCGCTGAAGGTCTTGCTCTGATATTTGTAGCCAACCTCCAAGTCGTTCAAACGCTCAGACTTCATCTTAGTGCCGAGGTTGTCTTCGTAGTCGTTACGTGTAGGCTCGCGATGAGCTATAGCGTAAGAGATGTAGAGGCGCTGACCAGGCAAGAAGTCGTAGTTGATACCGAACTTAGGGTTGAAGAAATTAAAGTCGTCGTCGATGATATACTTGCCATCGGCATTTGAGCCGTAGCTATCGGTAGGATCCTGCATGGTATAGTTGACATGGCGATACTGCAAGTCAACGAATGCGCTCATACCCTCCAAGAATTCGTACGAAGCCTTACCATATACATTATAGTCGGTCTTCTTGGCGTTGTTGCGATAGTACTCATAGTTAGGCTTGCCCACAACCTTTCCGAAGTGGTCGCCATCATATTTGTTCCATCCACCACCGAAGGTAGCTGAGAGCTTATCGGCAGAATAGTTCAACGAAGCGATAGCGCCATAGAAGTCGTTGCCCAGCTTCTTCTGCTCAATCACGTTGCCTTTCTCGTCAGGGTTTGTAGAGAGTCCCCAGTTGATGAGCGGCTTGTTGCGCTTATACTGCTCGTAGTAGCCATCGCCACGAGTGTAATGGCCTGTGACGTTGAAGTTGATGGCACTATTCAAGCGCTGGTTCCATACGAGCTGATAGTTTTGCTGATGATAGTTGTCGGTCTGATTGTCGAAGAACATCATGTTGCCATTATCATCTTTGCCCATATATCCACAAGAGTTGTATGAGCGACCATACATAGACTGCTCATACTTTGAAGTATAGTTCCAAGCATGGTAGGTCTGCTCTTGGTTGTTCCATGTAATGAACTTTACTACGGTATTATCGCCGAAATATCCAGCCTGCAAGAAATATGAGTTGAGCTTAGTGAAAGCACGGTCGAGATAGCCCTTAGAACCGATGTTAGACAAGCGACCCTGAATGCCCCAATGCTCGTTGAGCAAACCGGAGCTGAAGCGTACGGTCTGCTTGTGAGAATAGTAAGAGCCTGCGCTGAGGTCGAGACCTACGTAAGGCTTTGTGCCGATATTCTCGGTAAGCATATTGATGGTAGCACCAAAAGCACCTGTACCGTTGGTAGAAGTACCTACACCACGCTGAATCTGCATGCTCTGAAGGTTTGAGGCAAAGTCTGCCATGTTTACCCAGAAGAGCTGTGAGCTTTCTGCATCACTCTGTGGCACACCATTTGATGTGATATTGATGCGCGAAGGGTCGGTACCACGCACACGCAAAGTGGTATAGCCGATGCCATTACCAGCATCAGAAGTTGTAGTGATTGAAGGAGTCAGGGAAAGGATATAAGGAATATCCTGTCCGAAGTTAACACTCTTGATTTGGCTTTGGTCGAAATTAGAGAAAGCCATTGGTGTGTGCTTGCCAGCACGAGTTGATGTTACCTGAACTTCCTGCAGCATCACAGCCTTAGCTGTATCTACAGGCTCTACTGCATAAAGATTTGCTGCACAAGTAAGTGCAGCGAAAAAGAATACATTTCTTTTCATGTATACCTTAAAAATTAAAACTATAAAAAAGAGGTTTTACCTATCCCTGCGTCGGCATTACCCGTATCAGGTTCTGTGGGTATAATCTCAGCCGTATCAACTGATACAGCACCCCTTTAGCTTCCATTTTGGAAACCGTCTGCAAAGTTACTGCAAGTGAGCGGAATAACAAAACAAAAGACGAAGTTTTTGTTTTTTATTCCCGAGCGCAGCGTAACTTTGAAAGAAATATGATTGTGCCGCCTATAGAAGGCATAAAAATAGCGATTTATGCCTTGTATGGAAGACATAAATCGCTAAAAATATGTATTATATAGACTTTAGTATAGGAAAAAGCAGGGAGATTTATTGCTTTTCGATGAGCTTTTGAGCTGTCGTGGTGAGATATGGTTGGATATCTGCGTAAGGAATGGTGAAGGTAGGCATGCCTGCAGCATAAGGACCTATCTCGTAAGGATTATACACAAACATGATGCCATGGTCGGTAAACAAAGGTGGACATTCTGGCAAAGGCAAAGAATAGATATGGTCGGGATTGAGGAACATATTCTTTAGTTCATCGTCAGACTTCACCTCGAAATACTCACGCAAGCCCTTGCGCATAAGCTCTTGAAAAGGGTCGTTAGCATAATTGCGAACTATCTCCCACCCCATGCGACGCATATCGCTCTTGCGGAAGGTTACACCCAAGAGGGCACTCGTGCCATGAGCACCACCAAGATAATTGTACATGGTATATTTGTAGGTGAAGAACTTGGAGTTGTCGGCAACCTTAGAAAATGTGACATCCCACTCCATCTTCACTTCGTCGTCGCCTCTTGCCCGTTTTACTTCCTCATAATCAGTTTTAAGCTGCGACATAAGGTCGGCATGATAGTATTTCATAACAGCCTTTGGCGAAGTATAAGAACCATCGTATTTTCCGCCAAGCATCTCGCTCATATATTCTGTTATAGCCTGCGAAGTTACGGAAAAAGTATCTACTGGATGCTGCATAGATATGCCCACATGTCCAAAGTCAGAAGTCACAGATATGCTGTCCTTTACCCATGTTTGCAATATGGAATCGCCAACAACATTGGTTAGGATATTTGGAACATTATCAAGCAACGTGCCCTTTGCAGGTTTTGGGTCGCACGATGATATCAAAAAGGGAGCAACTGCAGCTATAGCTGGTAGAAATAATGTCTTTAGATGTTTCATAATCGTAAATATTATATATTCGATGGCAAATATAGCACAAAAAAGCGATTTATGCCTTATATAGAAGACATAAATCGCCAATATATATATACTCTTTTCTACATTTTATTATTACTGATAAAACTTGTCAGCAAATATTAAGCCCTAAGAGTCTAATTACTCCCCTCCCTTTTGGGGAGGGGTTGGGGGTGAGGTTTTTTTTTACTTCTTGCAAGGCATCCAAGGCTTGAGCTGCTTGAAGAAGTCGTTGCCCTTGTCGTCAACGAGGATGAAAGCAGGGAAGTCTTCAACTGTAATCTTCCAGATAGCCTCCATGCCAAGCTCAGGATATTCTACACACTCGATGCTCTTGATAGAACTCTGTGAGAGAACGGCAGCTACACCACCAATAGTTCCGAGATAGAAACCACCATGCTTCTTGCAAGCCTCGGTAACAACGTCGCTACGGTTGCCCTTAGCAATCATAACGAGCGATGCTCCATGATCCTGGAATTCGTCTACATAAGGGTCCATACGGTTGGCTGTGGTTGGTCCCATAGAGCCACAAGGATATCCCTCTGGAGTCTTAGCAGGTCCTGCATAGAGGATAGGATGATTCTTGAAGTATTCAGGCATTTCCTCACCAGCATCAAGGCGAGCCTTAAGCTTAGCGTGAGCGATGTCGCGAGCCACGATGATAGTACCCTTGAGGTTTACGCGTGTGCTAACAGGATATTTAGAGAGTTCTGCGCAAACAGCCTCGATACCCTTGTCGAGGTCGATTTCAACACCTGTAGTGCCTTCGCCTGGACGACGATACTCTTCTGGGATAAGTTCTGAAGGATTAGAATCCATCTTCTCGAGCCAGATACCATCCTTGTTAATCTTACCCTTGATATTGCGGTCGGCAGAGCAAGAAACACCCATACCGATAGGACAAGAAGCGCCATGACGTGGGAGACGAACTACACGGATGTCGTGAGCAAAAGCCTTACCGCCAAACTGTGCACCAAGACCAATCTTGTGAGCCTCTTCCAAGAGCTTGTTCTCAAGGTCGATATCACGGAAAGCACGACCAGTCTCGTCGCCTGTTGTAGGCAGATTGTCGTAGTACTTGATGCTGGCGAGTTTTACTGTGAGGAGGTTCTTCTCAGCAGAAGTACCACCAATAACGAAAGCTATATGATAAGGAGGGCAAGCAGCTGTACCAAGGCTCTTCATCTTTTCTACGAGGAATGGCAACAAAGTGCCCTCGTTCTGGATGGTAGCCTTTGTCATAGGATAGAAGTAGGTCTTGTTGGCAGAACCACCACCCTTGGCAACCATGATGAAACGATATTCAGCACCCTCTACAGCCTCGATGTCAATCTGTGCAGGAAGGTTGCAACGAGTGTTCACCTCGTCGTACATGTTGAGAGGAGCATTCTGCGAGTAGCGGAGGTTGTCTTGTGTATAGGTATTGTATACACCAAGCGAGAGAGCCTCTTCGTCTTCAAAGCCTGTCCACACCTGCTGACCCTTCTCGCCATGGATGATAGCGGTACCAGTATCCTGGCAGAATGGCAATACTCCCTTAGCAGCAGTCTCGGCATTGCGGAGGAACTGGAGAGCTACATACTTGTCGTTTTCGCTTACTTCAGGGTCGGTGAGGATAGCTGCAACCTGCTCGTTGTGAGCACGACGGAGCATAAACTCGCAATCGTGGAAAGCCTGCTGAGCAAGCAAGGTCAAAGCCTCTTTGCTTACTTTCAGGATTTCATGACCTTCGAAGTCGGCTGTGCTGACTCCTTCTTTAGAAAGTAGACGATATTCTGTATCGTCCTTGCCCATCTGAAACATTGGGGCATACTTAAATTCTGGTGTTTTAGCCATAGTTGTATATAATATTAGTTAAAATCTATTGTTTACTCTTCGTAGTCGATTTCATGGTCGAGGTTGTCGATGAAGTTGCGGAACACTTCTTCTTCTACATCGCCCATAGCAAACTCCTTCTCTGCATCCTTTCTGATTTCGGCTATCCACGCACGACGAGCTGTGATATAGTCGACATGTATGCGCTCTGCATCAGCAAGGGTAAGCTCTGTGAGATTATAATAATCGAGAATCATGCGATAGGTCCACGCCCATTGATATTCGCGATAATTATTGTTTATTTCCACAAGGCGGTCGTTAATGGCTTGGATATCGCCAAGGGTGCCATCCTTGATATCGTTAATCATACGCTCTTCCTCAGATGCTGGAAGCAGAAGTCCCGAGAGGTCGTGCCAATCGCCTACGCCTACATCCGAAGTTGGAGGAGTGAGCTGAGGGTCTTTCTTTAGCACACGTTTTAGCACGGCACCCATATAAATTCTCAAAGCTATGTCATAGTATTTGATACCCTTGCGCAACGACGAGGCGTTGATGACATACTCGTGATAATTATATGTAGAGACATTATCGCCCGAAGCAGAGCGAAGATTTTCGAGAATCTTCTTACCATTAAGGATTTCGCCTACCGAGAATGGCGATAGCCAATCGAAGTTGACGATGCTCTTCTGCGAACCTATTGGGCGCACATCGCGCTTAGGCCATTTGCGAATATCGCGATATAGACCCACGGTAGTGATATTGCGACCAGGCACCAAGAACATAGTGTCGCCACCTGCTATGAGATATGAGAATGGCAAGTTGCGAGTGTTAGGATGATGCATCAGTTTGCCGAAGCATACAGAGAAGGTTCCGATGGTGGCAGGCATCAGCAGATAGGCTCCGCTGGCTGTCTTTGAGCCACGCTCCAAAACTCCCCAATGCATAGGTCCCATCTTGTAGGCATGGTTAGAGAAGTTGGTGGCAGAACCTGCGTTATAGAACGAGAACATACCGCCAATAAGCAACGAACTCTTGTGGTGGCTGGCTGTGAATGGTCCACAGAAGGCTGCACAAGCCTCACCATTACTCATATAAGAGTTGGCAAAGAACAACGAGGCTGAAGCAGTGAAGCCATTGCTGAGCTGGCAAGCTTCGCCCACAAAGCAATCTTGTATCTTCACACTATTGATGATGCTCGAGCCATCTGAGATGATGGAGTTTTCGCATATCACGCCTGTACCTATATATACTGATGCGTTAGGCGATGTGAGGATGGTGCAATCGCTAAGGCGTGAGGCGCCATCTATCTCGCAATCATCAAAGACTACAGTATTTGTTATCTCTTTAGTATTTACTATCTTCACTCTATCTCCAATGACGCCTCGCTCGGGAGCAGTATCAGAAATCTGCTGACGAATGAGCTGACGAATCTCGCTCTTTAGTTCCTTGTCGGCAAAATGCTTCACCATAAAAGCTGCCAACTGACTATTTAGATCGCGGAACAAAACTACATTACCATCACCAACCTCGTTGAGGACTGAAATAAGGTTGCCTTCGCCAAAGGTAGCGCCATCTGTGGTCTCGATAGTTGAAACGTTGGCAATATGGCAATCTTCACCAATAGTATAGTTGTTGATATAGTTGCCTATTTTCTCTATCAAGCAGTTGTCGCCAATAACTACGTTTCGCAATGTGGCATCGTTGATACCAGAATGCTTTACGAAGCCTTTGCTCACCTCTACATTTTTCTCGAAAGCACCAATGCGAATGTCGCCATATAGCATCACTCTGTGCATGAAGTTGGGGCGAAAATCTTCTGCCACCATTACCGAGGTCCAATCCTCCGCCCAACAGTTGTTGGCTTCAAGGATATCTATCTCACGGTCTGTAATGTGTCTGTAGTCGTTCATTTATTCTAAGATTAGTCAATAGGATATAAAAAGTCGTTGTATGGATACTTCTGTACATGAAGCTCGCGAACTCTGGTGTAAAGGGTGTTGCGGAGTTCTTCTACATTCATCTTCTCGCGTGCTGAGATGAAGATGCAGTTGTCGTTGAGCTTGGCCATCCATGTCTTCTCGAGCTCATCAAGTGTGATATTCTCCTTGGTGGCAGGAGTAAGGTCGTCGGGCTCTTTTTCTGTCCATGTGTAGTTGTCTATCTTATTAAACACCATCACCTTAGGCTTGTCGGCACAACCGAGTTCCTTTAGGGTGTTGTCTACAACGTTTATCTGTTCCTCGAAGTCTGGATGTGAGATATCTACTACATGGAATAGCAAGTCAGCTTCGCGCACCTCGTCGAGTGTAGACTTAAACGACTCTACAAGGTCGGTAGGCAACTTGCGAATAAAACCTACGGTATCGGCAAGAAGGAATGGAAGATTGTCGACAACAACCTTGCGCACGGTAGTATCCAAAGTGGCAAAGAGCTTATTCTCGGCAAACACCTCGCTCTTGGCAAGAAGGTTCATGATGGTAGACTTGCCAACGTTGGTATATCCCACCAATGCCACACGAATCATTCTGCCACGATTCTTGCGCTGAGTGGCTGTCTGCTTCTCAATTTCCACAAGTCGCTGCTTGAGCAGAGTGATACGCTGAAGGATGATACGACGGTCCATCTCAAGCTGGGTTTCACCAGGACCACGCAAGCCCACACTACCCTTTCCTCCACCTGAGCCTGAACCACCTCCTTGGCGTTCCAAGTGGGTCCACAAGCGCTGCAAGCGTGGAAGCATATATCGATATTGCGCAAGTTCCACCTGTGTCTTGGCATTGGCGGTCTGCGCACGCATAGCAAAAATGTCGAGGATGAGAGATGTGCGGTCTAATATCTTTACGCCAAGCTCGGCTTCGATATTTCGTATTTGCTTTGCCGACAACTCATCATCGAAAATTACCATACCAATCTCGCGTTCGTTGTCTTCCTCGTCTTTGATATATTGCTTTATCTCTTCGAGCTTACCTTTACCTACGTATGTAACCTGACTTGGTCCAGTAACTCTCTGCGTAAATCGCTTCACAGTTACTGCACCAGCAGTATCGGCAAGAAACTCTAATTCATCGAGATATTCCTTGGTTTTGGCCTCATCTTGCTCCTTGGTTATAAGTCCAACGAGTACGGCGGTCTCCGCCTTGGCCTCTGAAATTACGAATTCTTTCATCTATTATATATAATATGTATGCAAAAATAATAAGATTAAGTGGAATAACAAAGAAAAACGCGTATTTTCCATACATACAACGTAATGTTTACTGTAAACGTTTGCGTGGAAATATCGATAATAATTTGTTATTTATTTGATTTATATCAATAAATGCCCTACCTTTGCATCAGAATTAAGAAATAAGGATACATTAACTGATTTTCATAAGATCATAACTACATAGAAAACACAAACTGCTGAAACATTCAAAGGAAAAAGTCCCGATG
>HF994106.1:12006-22096 GCA_000436915.1 Prevotella sp. CAG:1092
CCGATGTGATATCGGGACTTTTTTGCGTTTTATATACAATGTTCCAATATTTTTTAATACCTTTGCAGCCGTTTTAACCAAAAACACATTTATGAACAAACAAATTTTTAACAAGCGCTCACCTATCCTGTTCAAGCATTTTAGCAGGAAAGGCTATGCTCTCTTCTCGTGTATCGGACGTGAAGTTTTGATAGGAACGCTGAGCATCTCTACTTTGACTTACGCCAAAGCAGACGGCATCAGCACACGTACCGACTTCGCTTCCGACTCTCTTAGTCGTGAAGAGGTAAAGCTCGACGAAGTTATCGTCACAGGTTCTCGAGCGCCGCTGACTCAGCTGCAGTCAGCAAAGATCGTTGAGGTAATCACTCGCGACGATATTCATCGTGCGCAGGCTACAACCATCAACGACATTTTGAAATTAGCTACTGGCGTGGATGTTCGTCAGCGCGGTGGCTTTGGTGTACAGACGGACATTTCTATCAATGGCGGTACGTTCGACCAGATTACCATTCTTCTTAATGGGGTTGACATTTCCAACCCTCAGACTGGTCACAATGCTGCAGACTTCCCAGTTTCGTTACAAGACATCGAACGCATAGAGGTACTCGAAGGTGCTTCGGCAAGGGTGTTTGGCTCACAGGCTTTCAATGGTGCTATCAACATCGTGACAAAGCAGTCTGAGAATACTGGTGTGCGCATTAGCACAGAGGCAGGAAGCTTCGGCACATGGGGCGCCAATGGTTGCTTATCGTTCTGCAACAAGAACTTCGGGTCTACACTCAGCGGTGGCTATCAGCAAAGTGATGGTGGCACCGAGAATAGTGACTTCAAGAAGCGACAGTTGTATTGGCAGGGCGGCTTAGGCAAGGAAGGTGCAAAACTGAATTGGCAAGCAGGATTGATTTCTAAAGATTATGGTGCCAGCACTTTCTATAGCGCACGTTTCAACAATCAATATGAGACTACTCGTAGATATATTGCTTCGATAAGTGGCGAGCTGAAGCCTATTGCAGGCTCTTCGTTGACTTTGGCTCCTACCGTATATGGTCATCGCAACTACGACCACTACCAGCTGACACGCCATAAGACTGGTGCAAGCAATGGCGAAAACTATCACAGACTCGACGTCTATGGCGGTTCGCTCAATATCTATTTCTCGTCTATCTTAGGAAAGACTGCCGTTGGTGCCGACTTGCGACGCGAAAAGATATATAGTACAGCCTACGGAGATATGCTCGACGAGTCGGAATATAAAGATATTCATGGCTCTGACAGAAAGTATACAAGAATGGGCAAACGTACCACTTCAAACTTCTTCATCGAGCACAATGTCATCCTTGGTGGCTTCACCCTTTCTGCAGGTTTGCTTGCCAACAAGAATACTGGTATCGATAGCGACTATAAACTATATCCTGGTATCGACCTCAGCTATCGTCCTTCGGAAAACTTGAAGTTGTTTGCATCATGGAATAAGGCGTTGCGTGTGCCTACTTACACCGACCTTTATACCAGCAACTCTGTACAGCAAGGCGACTTGAACTTAAAGCCTGAGAAGAATTCTACATTCAAGGTTGGTAGTCAATATCGTAGCAAATGGTTGGATGCTAATTTGTCGGCTTTCTATAGCAAGGGTACTGACATGATTGACTGGGTGTACGAAACCCAAGAGTCTACAAAATATCATGCACTAAATATTGGCGAGCTCAACAACATGGGATTCTCTGTAGAGACTACCATTAAGCTCAACAATCTGTTGCCAACAACTCCTCTTGAGCGATTGAAGTTGGGCTATGCTTATATAGACCAAGACCACAAGACCGACCGTCAGATCTTTAAGTCGCTCTATGCTTTGGAGTATCTGCGCCATAAGTTTACCTGCACTCTCGACCATCGCATTTGGCGACAGTTGCATGCAAGCTGGAGCCTAAGATGGCAGCAGCGCATGAATGGCTATCATCCATACACCAAGCTTGATGGTAAAATCATGTGGGATGCCAACTCATATAATATATATGTAATGGCTGATAACATCACTTGCCACAGATACTATGACCTTGGAGGCGTAAAGCAACCAGGAATGTGGGTAATGGCAGGATTGACCATCAAAATCCAATAACAGTTTTCAATAATACTATAAACCAAAAAGCCTCGCCTGATAGCAATATCCGGCGAGGCTAATTTGTTATAGCTATTTAGTATGATAAGTTATATCTCCTTATAATATGCTAAAAGACGCAATTATACGTAATCATACGTAATTACGCTTTTATCTTGAATGAGTTTTCAAGGCTTTGAATTTCTGCCAAGAACTCTTTATCTACCTTCAAGCGATTTTCCACCTGTGTGCAACTGTGGATAACAGTAGAATGGTCGCGATTGCCCACAAGCTTACCTATGCGGCTTGCTGGCATCTTGGTGTATTTCTGAGCAAGATACATCGACACCTGACGAGCAACTACGAAGTCGCGCTTACGACTCTTACCACCAACAGCAGATGGTGACACATTAAAGTGGTTGCATACAGTCTCAATAATCTCGTCGACAGTAAGTGGCTTGTCGTCAATCTTCACAGCTCGCTTAATCACTCTCTCAGCCAATCGCATATCAATATTGCTATTATATACAATAGAATATGCCATAAGCGAATTGATAACACCCTGCAAATCTCTTACGCTACCATTAGCAGTCTGCGAGATAAACTCGATGACATCGCTTGGAATATGCAAGCCATCCTTGCGAATCTTGTTTTCGAGGATGTCTACACATAGCTGTGTGTTAGGCTTTTCGAGCTCTGCTATCAAACCACAAGAGAAACGAGTGAGCAAACGCTCAGGCATACCCTTTAGGTCGACAGGAGGACGGTCGGAAGCCAAGATTATTCGCTTACCATTACGGAACAGGTGGTCGAAGATATGGAAGAAATTGTCCTGTGTCTTTGGTGCACTAATCCATTCCTGAATATCGTCGACAATAAGCATATCGATGGTCTGATAGAAACGAATAAAATCGTTGGTAGAATTCTGCAACACCGCATTGGTATACTGCACCTGAAACAATCTTGCGCTGATATACAGCACACGCTTCTGAGGATACAGATGCTTAGTGCGCAAACCAATGGCGTTGACAAGATGAGTCTTACCACAACCCGATGGTCCATAGATGAACATAGGGTTGAATTGTGTGGTATTAGGATGCTCGGCTATAGACTGACCTACCGAACGTGGCAACTTATTGCTGGCACCTTCTATATAATTGGCAAAAGAGAGGTGAGGATTCAGTTGTGGGTCAATCTGCTGAGGTTGTGCAGCATCAAGCGGATTTGGCGACTGATTAGCTCTTGTGCGTGGTTTCTGCTCAATATCTGCAGGGTCAGACTCTATATCTTGTGATAGTTTATGTTCCTTATCTGTAACGACACGATAATTCAGGCGTATACCTTCGCAGAATGTGCGATGCAACACCTTTATAAGCAAATCTACATAGTTCTCCTCCAGGTACTCATACACAAATGGGCTGGGCACCTGTACCAACAAAGTCTTCTTCGCATCGTCGAACGATTCGAAGACTATTGGTCTAAACCATGTATCGTATTGCTGCTGGCTAACGTTCTCGCGGATGAGCGCAAGAGCATTGTCCCAACGAGCATCAGGACTTGCTTTCATCTATAGAGTTTAGTTGTATTATGATATCGTCAAAAGACTAATTCACACTTTTCAGTCTGCAAATATACCACTATTTTTTCAAATAAACAAATATCTCAAATGTTCACCTCATAGTATAAACACCTCGTAAATGGTTATAACTGTGGACTTTAGCATCGTTTTCGCACACACAAAGTGTCATTTAGCCTATTATTTCACTTAACCTTCTGATAATTAAAGTTTTAAGCAACACAAAGTCCACAATCTTAAAACATAGTGAAACATTATGCTTTTCGATGTAATCTCTTTATTATAAGGAGTGTTTCAAAACAATTAAAACTTGTGAAACATTATGGCTTTATATTTAGACAAAATTTAATTAAGGAGTTAAGAAGTATTCACCTACTCCTTAACTCCTTAAGCTATTTTACTTAGAATATAAGCTATCTTTATTTGTCTTTCTTTCCAAATACCGAGAAGTGAACATATCTCTTTGGATGTGCCTTAAGGTCGATAAGGAGCGAGTCGGCACTACCCATAGTAGATGTGAGATTGTGATAAAGCGAAGGATCGTTTATCAAGAGTCCCAACGAACCATCCTTGCTGTTTAGCTTATCTGTTACAGTCTGCACATTGTCGAGAGTCTGATTAACCTTAGCCATAGTTCCTGCAACATCTACAGCTGCAAGGTTTGCTGTTAGTGTCTCAGTATTATCAAGCACATTGTTTGCCTTGTTTATCATGGTAGGCATATTCTTGTTCAAGCCTGCCATCATGGTGTTGAGTTCCTTAGTTGTAACAGTAAGGTTGGATGTTATGGTCTGCACATTAGCCATCGACTGACGGATGGCAGGATCGGCAAGGATGGCATTGAGGCTCGACATAATAGAGTCGAGCTTAGGCAACATTTTTTCTACTGCAGGAATCATAGCCTGAAGCTTACCCATAGCACCTTCGTTGATAGCTCCCTGGATGGTATCACCAGGCATCACACGCTCACGAGGGTTGTTGGCAAGCAGAAGGTTCATCTTTACATTTCCCATAAGGTCGGTAACGATTTCTGCAGAGCTACCCTTAGGAATACGCAGATTGTTGTCTACATCAAAGCCTACCACTACGTCGCCATTATTAGCATAGTCGTATTTAATGGTCTTCACTACTCCTATCTTATATCCATCTGCAAAGATAGGATTAGAAGCCGACAGTCCGCTAATATCCTTAAACCTCACATAGTAGGTATGGTCGGTAGAAAATACAGACATACCCTTGAGAAAGTTCATTCCAAAGAACAATACTATTATACCAGCTATAGCCACAAGAGCTATACGTACTTCCTTAGTAAAAAATTTCATGTCACCTATTGTTTTTAAATTCTCGTATCGCCTCGTTGACATTCATCTTTGCTCCATTCTTGAAAGCTATGATGAAAGCTTCGGGGAACTTATCCAATATTTGTTTTCTTAATCTGTAAATCTCGTTATAGTTTGCCGACTCGCCAACAGTATATTTACAATATCCTGCTTCTTGATAGAAGTCGTAGTCGGTAAGTCCTTTCAGATGTGGGTCGCCATTCTTTAGCTTTCTGCTTGATACCAAAATCTGAACTTTGAATACAGGCTTGTCGGCAGAAACAGCAGCCTTAGGCTCTACCTTTACTACCTTTGGTTCAGCTTTCACCACCTGTGGCTTTACCTTATTATTATCGTTATTCTTCTCCCTAACAGCTACATTCTGCACCTTTAAAGCTGAATCTTGCTTATGTAACACGATGTTTTCTTCATCGCCCTTTGATTTGCCACGCTTTTTAGTTCTTGGAGCAGGAGTATCTTCCAACACCTGGTCAGGAGTGCGATAAGGCACATTCACTATCTTGTCGTATCTTCCTCTGTATGCATTAAAAGCATTCATGATTCCACGACTATATAATGCCACAGATTCAGGATTGTTGAGAAAACGTTCCTCGTCGGCAGTAGAGATAAAGCCAAGTTCTATCAAACATCCAGGCATCGACGAGAGTCGGAGCACGGCAAGATTGGCTTGATGAGCTCCACCATCTATTTTGCCAGTAGCAGCACATACATTTCGCTGAAGTAATTTTGCGAGGTTCACACTCTGCTCCATATTTCTGTCCTGCACAAACTCAAACATAATATTGCTCTCTGGCGAATCAGGGTCGAATCCCTGATAGCTCTGCTTATAGTTGTCCTCAAGCAATATCACGGAGTTCTCGCGCTTTGCCACCTCAAGGTTGGTAGACATTCCGTTTCCGCTACTACCCTTTCCCAAGGTGTAAGTCTGAAAACCGCGAGCTATCTTTCTGCCTGGCATAGCATTTATGTGTATAGACATAAAGAGGTCGGCCTTAGCACGATTGGCGATGGCAGCACGCTCCTTCAACTCCACAAACACATCTGTCTTGCGAGTATATATCACTCTCACATCTGGGCATTCTCTTTCTACCAGTTTGCCAAAAGCAAGAGCATACTTCAATGTAAGGTCTTTTTCTTTCGATATTGCACCACATGCTCCATCATCTCTGCCTCCATGACCAGCATCGATGACGAGAGTGAACGACTTGTTAGCAGCATTTACTACTACTGCAAATACCAACAGCAAGATGGTACAGAATAGACTTTTCTTACACATTATATTATAATATTTTGCAAAAGTAAGGAAATTATATTAGAAAACCACAAAGGATGGTTAAGTTTTATCATTTATTAAGTGAAGTTCCACACCTGCTCCCTTACAATCAGCACCAAAAGGAGGGTTTAGCTTGGTTAGCTTTATATTGATAGAGGTTATGGAAGTAAACTTACGCGACAATCTGTCGCCAATACGATATGCAACTCTTTCGAGCAACTGGCTTGGCACACCCATCTCTTGGTCTACTATCTTATAGACCTCGGCATAGTTGAGGGTATCATCAACATTATCAGACACCATAGCCAACGACACATCATAACCTATTTTTATATCTATGGTATAGTCGTTGCCAGTTAAACGCTCCTGCGGCATCACGCCATGAAAGGCATGAAACCGCAGGTCGTCAAGATATATATAGCTTTCGTTCAAAATCATTATTTAGAAATTAATTATCCACATCTACTTGCACCGCAATTCTTACATATCAGGCATCCCTCTTGGTAAACGAGAGTTTCCTGTCCGCATTGTGGGCATTTCATGCCTTTTGCCTCTGTACCATCAACGACATACTTCTTCAAGGCACGCTCCACACCATTCTTCCATGTGTTGATGCTCTCGCTCTGTAGCTGCAACGAGCCAACGAGCTTTATGACATGGTCGATAGGCATACGATAGCGCAACACTCCAGAGATGAGCTTTGCATAGTTCCAATATTCTGGATTAAACTTGCCACTCAAACCTTCAACGGTAGTCTTGTAGCCACGCTTGTTTTGGAACTGGAAGTCATAGCGACGAGTGCCATCTTCGTTAATGGTCTTGATAATCTTACCCTTGGTAACACTCTTTGGTAGCATGATGCCTTCTTCGTCGTCTTGCAAACCTGTGAATATCTCGTAAGGATAACCATCGAGCAAACCTACGAATGCCACCCACTTTTCTTTATTATTCTGGAAACGAACCACATCGCACTCCAATTCCTTAGGTCGAACCTCGGTAACCTCTGGATGCTTGCAAATATGTTGGTTTTCTACTGTTGGAGTTTCTTCGGCTGTCTTTTCTTTCTTATCTTTCTTAGAAACAGAAATCATCACACCCGAGCGGCTACCATCACGATATATAGTACATCCCTTGCAGCCTGAGCGCCAAGCCTCAACATAGAGTTTGTTTACAAGTTCCTCGTCTACCTCGTTTGGCAAGTTTACGGTTACGCTTATCGAATGGTCTACCCATTTCTGAATAGCTCCCTGCATACGCACCTTCATCAGCCAGTCTACATCGTTGGCTGTAGCTTTATAATAAGGCGACTTCTCTACCAGCTGATCTATCTCCTCCTTGGTGTATCTCTTTTCGGTATCGATACCGTTCACCTTCATCCACTCTTGGAACTTCTTATGATAAACGATATATTCCTCAAACGAGTCACCAACTTCATCAACAAAGTCTACATGCACATTAGTATCATTAGGATTAACCTTTCGTCTGCGCAAGTATACAGGCATGAATACAGGCTCTATACCACTTGTGGTTTGAGTCATAAGGCTCGTTGTGCCTGTAGGAGCAATAGTTAGACAAGCAATATTTCGGCGACCATACTTCACCATGTCGGCATACAACTCAGCATCTGCATCCTTCAAGCGATTGATGAAAGGATTGTTAACCTCGCGGTTGGCATCGTAAATCTCGAATGCGCCACGCTCTTGAGCCATAGTAACAGAAGAACGATAAGCGTTCAATGCCAATGTCTTGTGAACAGAAACCGAGAAATCGGTAGCCTGCTGTGTGCCATATCTAAGTCCGAGGGCTGCAAGCATATCACCTTCGGCAGTAATGCCAACGCCTGTACGACGACCCATACTACTCTTCTTCTTTATCTTCTCCCAAAGATGATATTCTGCCCCCTTAACCTCGTCAGATTGTGGATCTTGCTTTATCTTCTCCAATATGAGGTCTATCTTCTCCATCTCAAGGTCCACGATATCGTCCATCAGTCGCTGTGCAAGCTGCACATGCTTAGCAAACTTATCGAAATCGAAAGATGCCTCTGGAGTAAATGGATTATTTACATAGCTATAGAGGTTGACGCTGAGCAAACGGCAAGAGTCGTAAGGGCACAATGGAATCTCGCCACATGGATTTGTGCTCACAGTACGGAAGCCAAGGTCGGCATAGCAGTCTGGTATGCTCTCTCTGATGATGGTATCCCAGAACAACACTCCTGGTTCTGCACTCTTCCATGCGTTGTGCACTATCTTTTGCCAAAGGTCGTGGGCAGAAATCTCCTTCTTTACCTTTGGATTATCTGAATCTATAGGAAACTGCTGCACATAAGGTTTGTTGTCGACAGCTGCCTGCATAAAGGCATCGTCAATCTTCACCGAAACGTTAGCGCCTGTCACTTTTCCTTCAGTCATCTTAGCATCTATGAAAGCTTCGCTATCTGGATGCTTAATGCTAACACTGAGCATCAACGCACCACGACGACCATCCTGTGCAACCTCACGTGTAGAATTGCTATAGCGCTCCATGAATGGAACCAAACCTGTAGAGGTCAACGCAGAATTGTTCACAGGCGAACCTTTCGGACGTATGTGGCTAAGGTCATGACCTACTCCACCACGACGCTTCATCAGCTGCACCTGCTCTTCGTCAATACGCATGATAGCACCATAAGAGTCGGCATCGCCATCAAGACCAATAACGAAGCAGTTGCTAAGGCTGGCTACCTGATGATGGTTGCCAATACCTGTCATAGGACTACCAGCAGGAATAATATATCTGAAATGATCGAGCAACTCGAATATCTGCTCCTTAGAAAGAGGGTTTGGATATTTCTGCTCAATGCGGGCTATCTCATTAGCAATACGCCAATGCATATCCTTAGGCGAGCACTCAAAGATTGTTCCAAAACTATCTTTCATGGCATACTTGTTGACCCATACTCGGGCAGCAAGTTCATCGCCATCAAAGTATTGTAACGAAGCTTGATAAGCTTCCTCATAGGTAAAAGTTTGTTTTGATTCCATTGTTCAGTAAAATAATGATGGCAAAGTTATATATAATTTCTTTAATAGAGAAATAATAAAACGGAAAACTTCCTTCTCCGTTTTTAAAATAGAGTTATCCAAAACGGATAACTTGCGCAATGCAACATTTATAGGTCGTTTCTATAAAAATAAACTTTGCCTTCGTAGAGTTTCTCATTTTTATAATGTACCTTTGCAACATCATCGGTGCATTTAGCTTTGCAATAAAGATAGAGTTTACACCTTAATTATATATATATAGACATAAATACACCTTATTATATTTATCACATTATGAAGAATATCAATACCCGTAGAAGTATACGCAAATATTCCGATAAGGAAGTGAGCGAAAAACTATTAAATCGTCTGTTTGCCGAGGCTTCTCGCACACAGACTATGGGCAACATGCAGCTATATAGCGCTGTTGTTACTCGCTCTGAAGAGGTTAAAGAACAGTTGTCGCCTGCTCACTTCAATCAGCCTATGGTGAAGCAAGCACCTGTGGTTATCACTATCTGTGCCGACTTCCGTCGCTCCACCGACTGGTGTTTGCAGCGTAATGCCAACCCAGGCTACGACAACTTTCTGTCGTTTATGAATGCTGCTACCGACGCCCTACTCTTCACTCAGACATTCTGCAATCGTGCAGAAGAAGAGGGGTTAGGATTGTGTTTCCTCGGCACCACAGTTTACATGCCTCAGATGATTATCGACACTCTGCATCTGCCTAAGCTCGTGATGCCTGTAGCCACACTTACCGTTGGTTGGCCTGCC
>HF994107.1:0-18831 GCA_000436915.1 Prevotella sp. CAG:1092
GTATTTCTTTTGTTATTCCACTCGTTTGCATTATCTTTGCAACTAATTACTATTATAATAAGGTATAAGAAGAAAATGGAATACAATTTCAGAGACATCGAGAAGAAATGGCAACAGAAATGGGTAGAGAATAAGACCTACCATGTTGTAGAAGATAAAGATAAGAAGAAATTCTATGTACTCAACATGTTCCCTTATCCATCAGGAGCCGGACTACATGTTGGCCATCCATTAGGATATATAGCAAGCGACATATATGCACGCTACAAGCGTCTGCAAGGTTTCAACGTTTTGAACCCTATGGGCTACGACGCTTACGGACTTCCTGCTGAACAGTATGCTATTCAGACTGGTCAGCACCCAGAAAAGACTACTGTTACAAATATCAACCGCTATCGCGAGCAGTTGGACAAGATTGGTTTCTCGTTCGACTGGGATCGCGAGGTTCGCACTTGTGCTCCTGAATATTATAAGTGGACACAATGGGCATTCATGAAGATGTTTAACAGCTTCTATTGCTACTCTTGCCAAAAGGCTCAGCCAATAGAGAAACTCATTAAGCGCTTCGAAGAGAAGGGTAGTGCCGACCTGAATATTGCTCAGAGCGAGGAACTATCGTTTACTGCCGAGGAGTGGAAGGCTATGAGCGAAAAGGAACAGCAGCAGGTGTTGATGAACTATCGTATCGCTTATATGGGCGAAACTATGGTTAACTGGTGTCCAGGACTTGGTACTGTGCTTGCCAACGACGAGGTAGTAGACGGAGTGAGCGAGCGTGGTGGATTCCCTGTAATCCAAAAGAAGATGAAGCAATGGTGCTTGCGCGTTAGTGCTTATGCTCAGCGCTTGCTCGATGGTTTGAATACAGTAGATTGGACAGACTCTATAAAGGAAACTCAGCGCAACTGGATTGGCAGAAGCGAGGGTACTGAGATGCAGTTTAAGGTGGCTGACAAGGATATCGACTTCACTATCTTTACCACTCGTGCCGACACCATCTTTGGTGTTACATTCATGGTATTGGCTCCAGAGAGCGAACTCGTTCAGCAGCTCACAACAGCAGAGCAGAAGGCTGAGGTTGATGAATACTTGGCTTACGTGAAGAAGCGTACTGAGCTCGACCGTATGAGCGACCGCAAGGTTACTGGTGTATTCTCAGGTTCTTACGCTATCAATCCTTTCACAGGCGACAAGATTCCTGTATGGATTTCAGAATATGTACTTGCTGGCTATGGTACAGGCGCTATCATGGCTGTGCCTGCTCACGACTCTCGTGACTATGCTTTTGCCAAGCACTTCGGATTGCCTATCATTCCTCTTATCGAGGGTGCCGATGTTAGCGAAGAGAGCTTCGACGCTAAGGAGGGTACCGTTTGCAACTCGCCTGCTGAGGGCAAGCAGACTCTTGATGGTTTCTCTCTCAACGGCTTGAGCGTTAAGGAGGCTATAGCTGCAACAAAGAAGTTTGTTACAGAACATCAGCTTGGAAGAGTGAAGGTGAACTTCCGTCTTCGCGATGCCATATTCTCTCGTCAGAGATATTGGGGCGAGCCATTCCCTGTTTACTATAAGGACGGCATGCCATATATGATACCAGAGGAGTGTCTGCCTTTGGAACTTCCTGAAATCGACAAGTATGAGCCAACAGAAACTGGCGAGCCTCCATTGGGCAGAGCTAAGATGTGGGCTTGGGACACTAAGGAGAATAAGGTTGTTGACAAGCAGTTGGTAGACAACGAGACTGTATTTCCATTGGAGCTCTTCACTATGCCTGGTTTCGCTGGTAGCTCAGCATACTATCTGCGCTATATGGATCCTCACAACGACAAGGCTTTGGTTTCTAAGGAAGCTGACGAATACTGGCAGAATGTAGACCTCTACGTAGGTGGTACAGAGCATGCTACAGGTCACTTGATTTATTCTCGCTTCTGGAACAAGTTCTTGTTCGATAATGGAGTGAGCTGCAAGGAAGAACCATTCCAGAAGCTCGTTAACCAGGGTATGATTCAGGGTCGTTCAAACTTTGTATATCGTATCAATAGCGACGACCACTCTAAGGCTCCTGTCTTCGTATCGCTTGGTTTGAAAGACCAGTATGATACTACTCCTATCCACGTAGACGTAAACATCGTGCAGAATGACATCCTTGATACAGAGGCTTTCAAGGCTTGGCGTCCTGAATATAACAACGCAGAGTTCATCCTCGAAGATGGTAAGTATGTTTGCGGATGGGCAGTAGAGAAGATGTCGAAGTCTATGTTCAACGTTGTAAACCCAGACATGATAGTAGAGAAATATGGTGCCGACACCTTGCGTCTTTACGAAATGTTCCTCGGTCCTGTAGAGCAGTCGAAGCCATGGGATACTAACGGTATCGATGGTTGCCACCGCTTCTTGAAGAAGCTTTGGGGACTCTACTTCGGCAGAGCAGAGGGCGAAATTCTTATCAACGACGACGAGCCATCTAAGGAAAGCCTCAAGAGCTTGCACAAGCTCATCAAGAAGGTAAGCTTGGATATCGAGAACTTCTCATACAACACTTCTATCTCTGCATTTATGATTGCAGTAAGCGAATTGTCGCAGCAAAAGTGCCACAGCCGCGAAGTATTGAAGACTCTCGCAATATTGATAGCTCCATTTGCTCCTCATATGGCAGAAGAACTTTGGGAAACTCTCGGAGGCGAAGGAAGCATCTGTGATGCAGAATGGCCAGTATACAACGAAAGCTACTTGGTGGAGAACGAAGTACAGCTTACCATAAGCTTCAACGGTAAGGCTCGCTATCAGATGACATTCCCTGCTGACGCTTCAAACGAAGATATACAGAAGACTGTTCTCGCAGACGAGAAAGCTCTTAAGTATATCGATGGCAAGCAGATTGTGAAGGTTATCGTTGTGCCTAAGAAGATTGTGAATATCGTTATCAAATAAGCATAACTTCAGCCCTATTGTCTCCACTATCTTTGGGGACAATAGGGCTTTTAATTTCCATGTATAACTATACATCCTTGACGACTCTTTAAGAGTTGTAGCATAAAAACAAAAAATCGCTCCCTATGAAAATGACAAAGCAAGATTTAATATATGAGGTTAGAGACTATTTCAACATCACGTTGGGATTGATGCTTTATACCTTGGGCTTCACAGTATTTCTGTTGCCATACGAGATTGTGACGGGAGGAATAGCCGGTATTAGTGCTATCGTATTCTATAGCACGGGATTTCCTGTGCAATACACATTCTTTATCATCAATGCCGCTCTTATCATCCTTGCACTAAAAACGTTGGGATGGAAATTCCTTACCAAAACCATCTATGCCACATTCATGCTCACCTTTATGCTCGAATTGGCTCAAGAGATTGTGGTTCAGCCCGATGGCACATTCTATAAGCTACTGGGCGAAGGCAACGACTTTATGTCGCTGGTGATAGGATGTATCATCACGGGTACGGCGCTGGCAGTAGTATTTCTAAATAATGGTAGTACTGGCGGTACGGATATTGTGGCAGCAGTAGTAAACAAATTCCATAACATATCGCTCGGTAAAGCACTTATCATGGTTGACTTCTGCATCATAGGCAGCTGTTTGTTTATAGATTCTTTTGGAGCTATCGACCTTAGATTCCGCAAAGTGGTATTTGGTTTGTGTACCATGCTTATAGAATGTCTGATGCTCGACTATGTGATGTATTGGCAACGCCAGTCGGTACAATTTATGATATTCTCAAAGAAATATCAAGAGATAGCCTTTGCCATAAGTCGCAAGACCGACCACACGCTAACCATCCTCGATGGTCATGGCTTTTGGACAGGTCGCCCTACCAAGGTGCTTTGCTTGTTGGCAAAGAAGCGCGAGAGTGTGCAGATATTCCGTATAGTAAAACAAATAGACCCTAACGCCTTTGTGAGCCAAAGCTCGGTAATAGGAGTATATGGCGAAGGCTTCGACGAAATGAAAGTTAAAGTAAAGGAAGACGAAAAAATATGAAAATAGTATTTGCTACAAATAATCAGCATAAGTTGCAAGAGATACGCGATATCCTTGGCAGCGAGTTTGAAATAGTATCGCTAAAGGATATTGGTTGCGACGTGGATATTCCTGAAACGGGCAACACCCTTGAAGAGAATGCCATGCAGAAGGCACAATATGTTTACGACCACTACAACCTCAGCTGTTTTGCTGACGATACTGGTCTTGAGGTAGAGGCATTGAATGGTGAGCCTGGTGTGCATAGTGCACGATATGCAGAAGGTACCGACCATGATAGCGAAGCCAATATGGCAAAGCTACTTCGCAACCTCGAAGGCAAAGACAACCGTAAGGCTCGTTTCCGCACAGTTATAGCATTAATACAGAAGCAGGATGTTTGCCCTTGCGGATGCACAAGCATAAAGAAGGTAAACAGATTTGAAGGTATCGTTGACGGTAGCATAGCTACAGAGAAGCATGGTACTGCAGGCTTCGGCTACGATCCTATCTTTGTACCAGAAGGCTACGACAAGAGCTTTGCAGAACTTGGCGAAAGCATCAAGAATGGCATCAGCCATAGAGCAAGAGCCGTGGCTAAGCTTGCAGAATATCTTAAGCAGAAATAATGCTAACATAGCTCATGATAAGCAAACTTTCGATACTTATCCCCACATATAATAAGGTATGTCTTGGGCTTGTAGAATCATTACAAGCCCAAGCTTCATTATTATCTGATTTTCATTACGAGATTATCGTTGCCGACGATGGCTCTACAGACAATTCTACTATAGAAGCTAACAAAGCTATAAACAAACTACCAAACTGCCAATATATAGAGAGAAACATCAATATAGGCAGAGCTGCTATCCGCAATTTCTTGGCTCAAGAGGCTAAATATGCTTGGTTGCTGTATATAGACAGCAATATGAGCGTAGTTAGCAACGATTATATTGCCAAATATCATTCTTGCAAAGAGCACGACGTGATATATGGAGGATATAAGATAGATAGAAATCAGCCACAGCTGAAAGGCAATCTAAGATATATCTTTGAGTGTGCAGCCCAACAAAACGAAGATTATACTCTACGCCAGAATAATCCTTATGCCGACTTCCATACCTCAAACTTCGTCATCAAACGCAACATAATGCTTACTCATCCTTTCGATGAGCGATTCAAGAAGTATGGCTATGAGGATGTGTTGTTTGGTAAGACTCTTAAGGAATACAACATAAAGATTGAGCATATAGATAATGTATTAGGCTACGACAACTTTACTTCCAACTACTCTTTTATCCTTAAAACCGAGGAAAGTCTGCATACACTATATCAGTTTAAGGATGAACTACAAGGGTATTCCAAGATTATCCGCTATGCAAACCATCTTGAGCGTTGGCATGTAAGCTGTTTATGTAAAAAACTGTTTCCACTACTAAGTCTTGGCATAAAAGCAAGGCTTACGGGCAATAAACCAAACATTTTTCTGTTTAATGTATATAAACTAATGTATTATATATCACTCTCATGAAAAAAATAGTTTTAGCATTCATCACCATATTATTATCCACAGTTTCTATGCTTGCTGATGGCGTAGGAACATGGAAAAACTATCTTTCTTACTATGAGCCTACAGAGATAGAAAAGGGTAGTGGCAATATGCTATATGTATTGGCTTCCAACGGATTATACACATATAATACCAATGATCAAAGCCTTCAGACCTTTGACAAAACGAATGGTTTGTCGGATTGTACAATCTCGCATATCAAATGGAATAAGAATACTAAGAATCTTATTATAGTCTATGATAATGCCAACATCGACATAATGTATGGCAATAGTAATAGCGATGTTGTAAACATCTCCGACTATTATTCTAAATCGATGACAGAAGACAAGACCGTTAACAACATATATATATATGGTAAGCACGCCTTGTTGGCTACCGCATTCGGTATCGTTGACGTGAATATGGAAAATTGTGAGATAAGCAATACATATAATATAGGTATCAACGTAGACTATTGCTATATAAATAATAATACCATCTATGCCGCTTCTAAGAGAAATGGCACATACACTTGCAGCATGAGCCAAAACATGCTTGATAAGAACAATTGGAAGCGAACAGCTAACTATACAGCTCAGAAGACAGAAGATAAAACCGAACTATTTAATATAGTAAAGACATTACAACCAGGCGGACCTAAGTTTAATAACTTCGGTTGCTTGAAATATAAGTTTGGACAATTGTATACTTGTGGTAGTGCTCTAAATACAAACAACTTAGGTTGCATACAAGTATTGAATAATGATAATTGGATTATATATCAAGATAATATTCAAAATGTTACCAACATAAAATATCTTGCCACAGCCTCTATAGCCATAGATCCAAAAGATAAAAATCATGTTTTTGCTTCAGGCAGAACAGGTATATATGAATTTCAAAATGGTAGCTTCGTAAAACATTTCACAGAAGGCAATAGTCCACTAACTGTAGCTTCAACAATTAAACCAACTGACCCTTATAAATTATTATATATACTTGCTCAAACTGTAGAATATGATAAGGAAGGCAACTTATGGGCTTTGACAAGTCAGACTGCTACTGACAAGCCTTATATGTTGGAATATACAACAGGTAAAGAATGGAAAACATGGAGTAATAGTGAGTTGGTTTACAATGATGTAATCCATAACAGAAAATATTCTATGCCTAACATGACTAACTTAACTTTTGATAGTCGTGGGCTAATGTGGTTTGTAAACGACAACTGGCAAACACCTTCAGCATATTGCTATCAACCATCTACAGAAGGTATAAATGGATTTAAAACATTCGTAAACCAAGATGGAACTTCTCTTGTAATAACATACGTTAGATGTGTGGCTGAAGATAAGAATGGCGATATGTGGATAGGCACAAACCAAGGTCCATTATTGCTTGAACAATCAAAGATTACAGAAAAAAATCCTCTGTTTACACAAGTTAAAGTTCCTCGCAACGATGGCACCAACTATGCCGATTATCTTCTCTCTGGCGTTGACATAGCAAGCATCGCTGTTGACGGAGGTAATAGAAAATGGTTTGGCACCTATGGCAACGGAGTATATCTTATTAGCAATGACAACATAAAAGAAATACAGCATTTCACTACAGATAATAGTAGTCTGCTATCAAATAATGTGTTGGCAATAGCTATCAACGACAATACTGGCGAAGTATACTTCGGTACAGATAAGGGATTATGCTCATATATGAGCGATGCTTCAGAACCTGCCGAGGTTATGAATAAAGATAATGTATATGCATATCCAAATCCTGTACGCCCAGATTATACAGGACTTATCACCGTGGTAGGACTATCTATGAATGCCGACGTAAAAGTGGTTACATCAAGTGGCGCCCTTGTTGCTCAAGGACGTAGCAATGGTGGTAGCTTTACATGGGATGGCAACGACCTCAGTGGTAAGCGTGTGGCTTCTGGAATCTATATGGTAGAAGCAGCTACAGAAACAGGCGAGAAAGGTGTAGTATGCAAGATCGCAATAGTAAATTGATATATATGAAAAGAACAATTAAAAGAATAGCTATAGCAAATCCTGTACTCTTTGCTATATTTTTGTCGGCACCTATAGTATTGTTGGCAATTGCACAGATACTTCCAACCTTCGATGATTGGACTACACTCTCTTCACCTAACTACGATAAGGAATATCTAAAGTATTTCCTTCCTTTCGGTACTGTATGGCGCCCAGGCGACGCGCTATTAGGATACATAAATGCTATCAACTACAAAGGATTTCCTATACTCAACCACATATTAATATACATGGCTCATTTAGCGAGCACATTTATAGTATATAGAATAACAAAGGTTGCTGGCTTTAATAAGTTATCCACAAACTTATCAACGCTATTCTTTTATCTTTCTCCATGCGTATGTGGCACCATATATAGTTGTGACGCACTAAACCAAACCTACTCACATCTATGGGGAATTGCAGCTGTGTATTCTTACCTTATATATAATAACAAGAAAAGATACATACTTTGGACTATATTTATATTTCTTGCTGCACTATCCAAAGATAATGGAATAGCATGGAGCATAGTTCCACCAATAGTAGCCATAGGCTTAGGTAAAGAGAGTTCTAAAGGTATTCTTAAGTCAATAGCTTTTGGACTTGGTATAGCTATTGTTTATGCCGTTATTAGATTATCTCTGCCAACAACCTATATCAATAATGGTTCTCACTTAGAACAAATGATGAACATTGGCAGTAAGATTAAAGGACTTGTTACATGGATAGGATATACATGGTTTGCTGCCGATTATATTTATATAGTGCATGAGAAAAGCAGAAACATCATATTATTTCTAATAACATTCTTGCTCTCAGCACCATACATATTATATTGTTTCTTTAGCAATATCAAAAACTTGGCAAAGCAGTCTACAATATTTTTATTATTAGCAATAGTTATCACCGCTTCACCCAACTTGCTGATAAGTATGAGTGTGATGAATGCTTATTGCACCTTAGGATTGGCAGCAATACTTATTGGATATCTTATCAACAATAATGTGGATAAACATAGGATAATAACAATATTAGCTATATTCTATGTATGCACAGCCATATTTACAGACATCCACCATTGGTATAAATCATGGCAAACATCATTGCCATCGAAATATATATCCGAAGAGATAATAAAGAAGACTGGTAAACCTGTTTCAAAGGCTTATTGTATATTGATAAACAACGAAAAGAAATATTCTTCATTCTGTGTGCCTACCGACGAAACTGTAGGGTGGGGAATAGCTATGATGCATGCCACAGGCTACAAATGGCCACAAGAGGTTAAAGATACTACACTATCTATAACAGATGCCACACCTGATTATATTAATAAACTATCATCAGCTGCTCTTAAAAATGGCTATGAGTGTGTATGGATAGTATACCCAGATAGTACAAGCGTTATTCGATGATAACGATAATAAAATAATAGAAAACAAGCATATATCAATGAAAATAATATCTATAATAATTCCTTGCCATAATGAAGAAAACAATATCTCTATATTGGCTGAGAATATTGTCAGTATGGCAAACAAACTTCCACAATATTCATGGCAGGTTATCTTTGTCGACGATGGTAGCAAAGATAATACTGTGGAAAAGATAAGGGAAGTGATTGCTCAGAACAAGATGTTCTCTTATATATCCTTCTCTCGAAATTTTGGAAAAGAAGAGGCTATCTTGGCTGGTCTTGATAATGCTACTGGTAATTGTGCTATAATTATGGATGCCGACCTGCAACATCCTGTAAATACCATTCCTGATATGATAAAGGAATGGGAGAATGGCTACGAGGATGTTTATGGCAAAAGAATATATCGCGGCAAAGAGAGCTGGCTCAGAAAGAAACTTTCATTGAGCTATTATGCTATATTGCAGAAAATGGCAAACATAGATATATTGCCTAATGTTGGCGACTTCCGTCTCCTTGATAGAAAATGTATAGATGCTCTGAAGCAAATGCGAGAAACGCAAAGATATACCAAGGGACTATATTGCTGGATAGGATTTAAGAAAAAGGAAATATTATTCAATCAAAGCGATAGACAACATGGCAAATCATCATTCAACTTCTTTAAGTTGCTCAATTTTGCCATTGAGGGTATAACATCGTATACTACAACTCCATTGAGGTTATCCACAATATTTGGTATACTCTCATCGCTTTCAGCATTTATGTATATGATCTTCGTCTTTATAAAGACTATATTGTTTGGCGAAGTTATCCAAGGTTTTCCTACTATCATCATTATAATCCTCTTCTTGGGTGGTATTCAACTAATATCTTTGGGCGTTATAGGTGAATATCTGGGAAGAATATTCCACGAAACAAAAAGAAGACCTAATTATATTATAAGAGAAAAAGAAGGTTTTTAGCTTGTCGTTGACAAACTAACACATTTTAAAAAAAGATATACAAACTAACACATTAAAAAATAAAAATGTGGATATGCTATGATAGACATATCCCCATTTTTATTTTGTTTTCTGTATTATCTTTAGCTTAGCTCAAGCATTCTCAAGATAGGCTTTACAGCATCCTTTGCAACCTCCTGATCAACATCTACTGTTGGCCATTCATATTTCAAGGTATTGTAAATCTTTTCCAAGGTGTTGAGCTTCATATACTGACATTCATTGCATGAGCATCCTAAGCCGCCCTCGCTAACTTCTGGTGGCACAGGATAGAACTTAGCATCAGGACATGAACGTTGCATCTCGTGCAATATACCAGCCTCTGTAGCCACTATAAACTCCTTTGTAGGGTTCTGCTTGGCATAATCAAGCATAGTGGCTGTGCTACCTACTATTTCGGCTGCAGCAATAACAGGACCCTTACATTCCAAGTGAGCCATTACGATAGCCTCAGGATGTTCCTCCTTGAGCTTTGCTATGGCTGCTACCGAGAAGCGCTCATGAACATGGCAGCCACCATTCCACAGAAGCATCTTTCTGCCCGTTACTTCGTTGATATAACTACCGAGGTTGTAGTCTGGACCAAAGATGTAATTGTCGCCCTCAGGAAGCTTGTCTACCACCTTCTTGGCATTACCACTTGTAACTACAACATCTGTCAACGCCTTTACTGCAGCTGTGGTATTCACATAACTTATCACCTGGTATCCAGGATGCTCGTCCTTAAACTTCTTCAAGTCTTCAGCCTTGCATGAGTCGGCAAGCGAACAACCTGCATTAAGGTCTGGACAAAGCACAGTCTTCTCAGGGCTCAAGAGTTTGCAAGTCTCAGCCATGAAATGTACACCACACATCACCATAACCTTAGCATCGGTGTTAGCAGCCTTACGAGCCAACGCCAATGAGTCGCCAACGAAGTCGGCTATGTCTTGCACATCGCCTACTGTATAGTAGTGCGCAAGGATTATCGCATTCTTCTCTTCGCAAAGTCTGCGTATCTCTTTCTTCAGATCAATGGCTTTGTCGACAGCTTCGTCTACGAAACCTTTATCTTTCCACTCTTTCTTCACCATATATTATTATTATACTTTTATTTATTTTAAAAGAAAAAAAAGATGAATAGTATGATATGCCGTTGATAAGTTGGTAACTTTATAACAAAAAATTTGCATATTAAGTTTTCAACCTTTTATAATGTATTATCTACATACATCTATAATATCTTCTTATTGATATATGGTTAGATAGATACTTTATCAACATTATCCACTTTCGGTGCAAAGTTAATAAGTTTATATCTTTTTCTGTTGTTTTTTAGTTGAAAAGTTGCTTAAAAGCACTTTAAAACCATGTGGATATCCATAATCTCCATATGCTCTTATCGAATGCTGTGGATATCAACATAGATATTAACAGAGTTATCTACAGGTTTTTCCCAATATTTGTGGATAAATAAATGATGTTTGTGATAAAAACTATTCTATATGAATTATTTTTGTTACTTTTGCAGATGCAATCTATGTTACTAACTATGTAGCCATGATATTGCAAATAAACAAAACCAATAAAACTTATAATGAAAGATATTTGTTGTATCGGACATATTACAAAAGATAAGATTGTTACTCCTCGCAATACTGTTTACATGGCAGGTGGCACATCTTTCTATATGGCGTGGGGTATGAATCAGCTACCACCAAAGGCTTCGTTCCAACTTGTAACAAAGGTTGCCAAGGAAGATATGGCAGAGGTGGAGCGTATGCGTCAGGCAGGCATCGAGGTTGTGTGCCATGATAGTGAGCATACTGTATACTTTGAAAATAAATATGGTGATAATTCCAACAACCGTACTCAGCGTGTGTTGGCAAAGGCTGATCCTTTTACTTTGGACGAAGTAAGAAAGCTTGATGCCAAGATATTCCACCTTGGCACATTGCTCAACGATGATTTTAGTCCTGAGGTAGTGAAGTATCTTTCTACAAAGGGACAAATATCAATAGATGTTCAGGGATATCTTCGTGAGGTTCGTGGCGAGTGTGTTCATGCTATAGAATGGAAAGACAAGAAGGATATCCTTACTTGTACAGACATTCTGAAGCTCAACGAGCACGAAATGGAAGTTATCACATCATATAAGAATCCTCGTACCGTGGCGTTGGCTCTCCACGAACTTGGAGTAAAAGAAGTGGTGATAACTCTTGGCAGCTATGGCTCACTTATATATTTTGATGGCAAATTCTATGAGATTCCTGCATATAAGCCTACAGAATTGGTTGATGCCACAGGTTGTGGTGATACTTATTCCACAGGTTATCTCTATTGTCGTTCACAAGGCATAGGAGTAGAAGAGGCAGGAAAGTTTGCTGCTGCCATGTGTACATTAAAGTTAGAGCATTCGGGTCCTTTCGACCGTAGTATCGAGGACATCAGTAAGATAATTGGATAATCTATCCTTGCTTATAGGTTGCAGAGTGCTCTCCATCCACCATAGTTTGTCGCCCATCTTTTCGGCAAGCATCAGGTCGTGGGTGGAGAGCACTATTGTTTTCTCCATATCGTGTGCAAGATCTCTTAGTAGTTTCATCATTTCCACTTTGCTTTGGAAATCAAGAAATGATGTTGGTTCGTCAAGGAGTATGATAGGAGTTTCTTGAGCCAAGGCTTTGGCAGTCATTATCTTCTGTCGTTCTCCATCGCTGAGCTGACCTATTGGAGTTTTCATATATCTTGATAATCCAACGATATCCACAGTCTTTTCCACAATCTTTTTATCTTCTTCATTCAGCGTTCCCAAGAAGCCTGTATATGGGTTTCTGCCCATGCTTACTATTTCTTCTACCGTGATATTGCCAACGTCCGGTTTATCCGTTAGCACTATGCTTACCATTCGTGCAATATCTTTTTGCGACATATTTTTTAGTTCTATGTCTTTTCCACCATTATTATATATAATGTTGCCAGCCAATGGTGGCTGTATACCCATGATGGTTCGTAGAAAAGTAGATTTTCCTATGCCGTTAGGACCTAATAAGCATGTTAACTCGCCATCCTTAAATTCTGCGTTAAGGTTGGTGGCAACTGTCTTCTTGTCGTAGCCTATTGCTAAATTGTGTGTTGTTATAGACATTGTGTGGATAATATATGTGGATAACTTATAAGTAATATGCAAAAGTAAGCAATTTCTTTTGTTATTCCACTCACTTACACTACTTTTGTACTATGAATAATTCAATCCAAATGTTGATGCAGCAGCGCATATTGCTCGAAATGGAGCATGCCGCTGAGCGTGAGGCTTTCAAAAAGCTTACTGAAACCATGGGGTTGCAACGCAAAGTGAAGCGTGGCGATGCATGGTTTCCTATTACTACTGGCAAGGCTTTTTATAATTCCTTAAACCAGTATGTGATAGAGGTGTTTAGAAATGCCGACGAGGATACTGATCATAATTTTGAATATGGAAAGCCATTGATGTTTTTCAGCATTAATGGTGATAAGCCACATTATTATAATATATCTGCCAACGTTTCTTATGTTGATGGCAATCGTATGCTTGTTGTGTTGCCTTCTGCTGATAGTGCCGCATCGTTGATGCAGGTAGAAGGTTTGGGTGTACAACTGTCGTTTGACGAAACAAGCTATCGTGCTATGTTTGATGCTTTAGACAGAGTTATCAAAGCTAAGAATGGCAGGTTGGCTTATCTTCGCGACTTGTTTGCATCAAAGGTTCCTGCAGCCACATTCTCATTCTCTGATATTTCGCTTCCTTGGCTCAATGCCACTCAGCAGCATGCTGTCAACGAGGTGTTGCGTGCAAAGGATGTTGCTATTGTCCACGGACCTCCTGGAACTGGCAAGACTACAACTCTCGTTGAAGCTATCAACGAGACATTGGCTCGCGAAAGTCAGGTGTTGGTATGTGCGCAGAGCAATATGGCTGTCGACTGGATAAGTGAACAGTTGGTAGACCGTGGAATTAATGTGCTGCGTATAGGTAATCCTACTCGTGTCAACGATAAGATGCTTGGCTTCACTTATGAGCGTCGTTTCGAGGCTCACCCTGATTATTCACAACTTTGGGCTATACGTAAAGCCATTCGTGAGTTGCGTATGCAGCGAAAGGGTAGAACGGAGAATTGGCATCAGAAGATGGATCGTCTTAGAAGTCGTGCTACGGAGTTGGAGATTTCTATCAATGCCGACCTCTTTGGTCAGGCTCGTGTTATTGCTTCTACATTGGTAGGAGCATCAAACAAGATTCTTGATGGTCAGCATTATTCCACTCTCTTCATAGATGAAGCTGCTCAGGCGCTCGAGCCTGCTTGCTGGATAGCCATACGAAGAGCAAACCGTGTGATTCTTGCTGGCGACCATTGTCAGTTGCCACCAACGGTAAAGAGTATTGCTGCACTAAAAGCAGGATTAGGAAAAACTCTTATGGAGCGCATCGTAGATAGTAAACCAGAGGTGGTGACGCTTCTCGATACTCAATATCGTATGAACGAGGAGATAATGCGTTTCTCAAGCTCGTGGTTCTATGATGGCAAGGTGAAGGCGGCTCCAATAACTGCACATCGTGGAATCCTCGACTATGATACTCCTATAGAATGGGTAGACGATGTAGCCAACGATGATGAAACCGTTGGCGAAACCTTTGTTGGCGAGACTTTCGGACGAATAAATAAGGTGGAAGCACGACAGGTGATGGAACTCTTGCAGGCTTATTTCGAGAAGATTGGCAAACAGCGTATCATCGACGAGAGCATCGATGTAGGTATTATTTCGCCTTATCGTGCACAGGTGCAGTATCTTCGCCACCTTATCAAGAAAGAAGCGTTCTTCAAGCCTTTCCGTCATTTGTTGTCAGTAAATACCGTAGATGGTTTCCAAGGTCAGGAGCGAGATGTTATCATAGTTTCTCTTGTGCGTAGCAACAACGATGGTCAGATAGGCTTTTTGCGCGATTTGCGTCGTATGAATGTTGCTATGACTCGTGCTCGTTCAAAGCTCATCATCATTGGCGACCACGAAACTCTTGCTCATCATGAATTTTATAAGAAATTGTATGAATATATAAAAAAACATAAAACGGATAATTTTTAACATCATTTGTGTGTGATATCTCAATAGTTTGGAATTAAAAACCTATCTTTGCGAAATACAGATAGTATTAATAATAAAAAGAAAGGATTTATTATGAAGAAGTATGTTTGCAACGTATGTGGTTGGGCATATGACCCTGAAGTTGGTGATCCTGAGAACGGTATAGCTCCAGGTACAGCTTTCGAAGATATTCCAGACGATTGGGTATGCCCACTTTGTGGTGTTGGTAAAGAAGATTTCAGCCCAATGGAGTAATAAGCTAATAATAGAAAAGAAGGAGAAAATAAAATAGTAATTAAAGGAGGAATCATTATGACAAAGACAAGAGAAATCTACCGTTGCACGATATGTGGCAATGTGGTAGAAGTAGTAAACCCTGGTGCTGTGCTCAGTTGCTGTGGCCAACCAATGATGCTTATGAAAGAAAACACTACAGATGGCGCAAAAGAAAAGCATGTGCCTGTGATAGAGCCTATCGAAGGTGGATATAAAGTAAGTGTGGGCAGCGTTGAGCATCCTATGCAGCCAGAACATTATATCCAATGGATAGAGTTGCTTACTCCTACCGACGTTCTACGCCATGAACTAAAGCCAGGCGAAAAGCCTGAGGCAATATTCTATACCGATGCCAAAGAGGTTACAGCTCGCGAATATTGCAACTTGCATGGACTTTGGAAAGGTTAATAAACAAGAAAAGCAGATTAATATGAATTTTATAAAAAACAAAAAGTGTCGCTATTTCATTAATAAATAGGGTAGCGACACTTTTTTATTTTATTTGTGTATTATATATAACGATACCAATTCTATCTATATGGCTTTTAAGTTCTTTATTTTTTAAATCCTTGTATATACAGAAATCAAATTCGTATGGAAGTAGTAGATCATCAATTTCTGTTTTCAGATATAGTAAATCATTAAAATCTAAAAAATCTCCAATAAGGACAATATCAACATCAGAGAAAGCCTTATCAAAGTTATTAAATCGCTGTATCCAACGAATATCTTGATTATTCGTCATAAGCTTGATTTTTGTGCAAAAATAAGAAAAGATTTTGATAAAAGGCTATTTCTTTGTGTCTTTCAATTATATTCTGTAACTTTGCAACCAGAATATAACGAATAAAAGATAAAGAAATGTCATTAAAATGTGGTATAGTAGGTTTGCCTAACGTAGGTAAGTCTACTCTTTTCAACTGTCTGTCGAGTGCTAAAGCACAGGCTGCCAACTTTCCTTTCTGTACTATCGAGCCAAATCTCGGCGTTATCACCGTTCCTGACGAGCGATTGACAAAGCTCGCTGAGATAGTACATCCTGGACGTATTGTTCCTGCTACTTGCGAGATTGTAGACATTGCCGGATTGGTAAAGGGCGCAAGCAAGGGCGAAGGTCTTGGCAATAAATTCCTTGGTAACATTCGTGAGTGCGACGCTATAATCCATGTAATCCGTTGCTTCGAAGACGACAACATCGTTCGCGAAGGCGGTATGGCTGTAGATCCTATCGAAGACAAGAGCATCATCGATACCGAACTTCAGCTTAAAGACCTTGAGACTGTTGAGTCGCAACTTCAGAAGAATCAGAAGATTGCTGCCCTTGGCAACAATAAGGATGCAAAGATATTAGTAAATGTTTTGCTGGCATACAAAGAGGCGTTGGAGCAGGGTAAGAATGCTCGCTCTGTAACATTCGAGAGCAAAGAAGAGCAGCAGGCAGCTCACGATTTGTTCCTCTTGACAACAAAGCCTGTGCTATATGTCGCTAACGTCGATGAGGCTAGTGCCAAGGAGGGTAACGAATACTCGCGTCGCGTTGAGGCAATAGCCGCAGAAGAAGGTGCAGAGGTAATGGTTATCGCTGCAAAGACAGAGGAAGATATCGCAGGTCTTGAAACTTACGAAGACAAGCAGATGTTCCTTGAGGAATTGGGACTTGAGGAGAGTGGTGTAAACCGCCTTATCAAGAAGGCATACGCACTATTGAACCTTGAAACCTTTATCACCGCAGGCGAAATGGAGGTAAAGGCTTGGACTTACCACAAGGGATGGAAGGCTCCACAGTGTGCTGGTGTTATCCATACCGACTTCGAAAAGGGTTTTATCCGTGCTGAAGTTATCAAATATGAAGACTATTTGAAGTATGGTTCTGAGGCTGCTGTTCGCGAAGCTGGTAAGCTTGGCATCGAAGGCAAGGAATATGTTGTGCAAGATGGTGACATCATGCACTTCCGCTTCAACGTCTAAGTATTTTATAAGAAATATAGAACCTCTATTTTATAAATAGACTATGATAGACCTATTATCATATATCTTTTGGAATCCTGACGAGACATTCATCCGTCTTGGTAGTTTTGCCATAAGATACTATTCGCTATGCTGGCTTATAGGATTGGCAGGTGGCTACTTCATGATGAAATGGCTCTATAAGGATCAGAAGTTGTCAGAGACACTATTCGAACCTCTGTTTCTGTATTGCTTCATCGGCATTCTCGTAGGAGCACGTCTCGGTCATTGCTTGTTCTATGACCCAGGCTATTATCTCTCATCCTTCGACCATGTGATAGAGATGCTCATACCTATGCGTCACATGGCAGACGGCTCGTGGAAGTTTACTGGCTACGAGGGATTGGCAAGCCATGGTGGTACTCTTGGACTCATGATAGCCCTATGGGCATATTGCCGTAGAACAAAGATGAATATCTGGCATGTGCTCGACGATATTGCTATTGCCACACCTATCACAGCATGTTTTATCCGTTTGGGCAACCTCATGAATTCTGAGATTATCGGTAAGGTTACTGATGTGCCTTGGGCATTTATCTTTGCCAAGGTCGACCAATATCCACGCCATCCGGGTCAGCTCTATGAGGCCATAGCTTATGCCGTATTCTTCTTCATAGGCTGGGCTATATATAAGAAATGTAAGAATCGCGTTGGCACAGGCTTCTTCTTTGGACTTTGTCTTGCGTTGATTTTCACCTTCCGCTTCTTTATCGAGTTTACCAAAGATATCCAAGTAGACTTCGAAGCTGGCATGCTTCTTGATATGGGCCAAATACTCAGTATCCCATTCATTATCATCGGTATAGCATGTATGATAGGAGGAAAATGGATGAAGAAATTAGGCGCAAAATAACCATTTAGCTTAAAAAATCAAAATTTAAGGCTACTTATCAAATATTCATGGCATAAGCAGTTGCTTTTCTCATAGAAATCAACTACTTTTGCCATGTTGATTTTATATCAATACCTAACTAACTACTACAGCTATTAAATATAACTGGAAAGTATTCATACTTAAAACTATAGTAATATTTACTAAAACCTAAATACTTATGAACAAATTATTTACTCTTACAGCACTTGGACTATTAGTCTCGTTAAGTGCTACCGCACAGAAAGTTCGCAAGACTTGGGACTTCCGCGAAGGCTTCAGCACAGCTACTGTAGCTAATCTTGCTGCCGATATGGAGCAGAATGGTACAGACGCCCATTGGCGTAACTGGGAAAAGAATGCTACTGACGCAGGCAAGTATGGTGATACATATTGGGCTGCCGGCAGTGGTACAACAGTCAATGACAACAACGAACTCTGTACAGTTGTTAATGGCGAGTACATCCCAATCCCTGAAACACAGGGTCTTAACATGAAGGGTATAAAGGCTAAGGGCCTTATCCTTGCAACAAACTATCCTACTGCCGAGAACGAAAGTTCACCTAACGGCATGTATCCTTATGGTGGCGGCTTTAT
>HF994107.1:18842-37636 GCA_000436915.1 Prevotella sp. CAG:1092
TTATGGTGGCGGCTTTATTTGGTTGAATGGTAAGAAGCTTACCTTCACTATCAATCAGGTTAAGAAGGGTGAAACTCTACGTATTGGTGTAGAGAGCCACAAGAATACTGAGGCTCGTGGTATCAATGTTATCGTTAATGGCGAAGCTCTTGCTCCTGTAGAAGGCGAGCAGGTTCCTAAGTTCTTCAACGAGGTGGTATACAATATTCCTGACGATACCCCAGACGTTGACGACTACACTCCAGTACAGATTACGTCTACCAATGGTTGCCATATCTATTATATGATAGTAGGCACAGGCGACGATCCTAATGCCAATAAGACTAAGGTGGGCTATCTCTATGGTGGTGCTAAGGACGATGAGCAGGCTCTTAAGCTTCTTGAAAGCAAAGAGCAGTATATCGTTACTCCTATCGATGTAACAGGCGACGTTAGTCTCGTAACAGCTGACTCTCTCCGTGGTTTCGATGTTACCGTAGCAAGCTCTACTATCGCTGCCGACAACTCTATGGTTGGAGTATTGAAAGAGGCTTTGCCTTGGACTCCAGTCCTCAACCTCAACCCAGCTCTATATGCAGCATGGGGATATGGTGAGGCTGTTCCAACAACAGGCGCCTTCGGTGCAACAAACAATTCCAATAGCGACCTCTACAAGGGTCTCACCCTTATCCCTGCATCTGACGCAGGTCTTGAAGAAGGTTGGGAAGGTATCGCTTATACCAATGGTAAAGTCAACGTAACAGGTGTAAAACTTGGTGCTTACTTTGCTGCAGACGATACATTGGCAGTTGTTTCTGGTGGCACTCCAGTGCTTTCTCATGCTCACAACATCAATCACAATGGCTATATCTATCTTCCTCTCACTCAGGAAGTACTTGCCGATGCTTACGCTGACTATGTTCCAGCTATGTTCACTAACGCTATCGGCATGCTCAAAGGTTCAAAGAGCGACATCAGCAAGGTTCCTGCTCCTACATTCAGCTTGGAATACAAGAACCTCAACACCAACGTTACTATCAAGAGCGTTAACAAGAATGCAAAGATCTACTATACTGTAGACGGCACAGAGCCTACTACCGAGAGCACTCCTTATGAGGGCACATTCAACCTCACAAGCGAGGCTACAGTTAAGGCTGTAGCTATTGCTGAGGGTTATCTCGTTAGCGATGCTGCTGAAAAGTTGGTAGAAATGAAGCATCAGGCTGTCGCTCCAACTATCAGCACAGTAATGGAAGATGGTAAGACTACTGTTACTATCACCAGCAAATCTCCTGATGTAGACATTTGGTACAACTATTCAGCAAACGCTGACTCTACACAGAGCACCAAGTATACAGAGCCTATCGTTCTTCGTGATAGCAAGACAATCTCTGCATTTGCTGTTAGCGAGGCTCTCGTACAGAGCGAACTCACAACACAGACTATCAACATCCAGAAGCCAAGCCTCCGCATCGATGCTATCGCTCACATGGATGCTAATCCTGAGGAATATAATGATGGCAAGACTTCTACAGCTTACTACTTCTCTTGGGGTAAGAATAAGAACGCATATCCTTACTACGATGAAAGCGTTTACGAAGTTGTAAAGGGTTCTGATGGTTTGGATTCTATAGTTTATACTAAGCTCAATGCTGAAGAGGTTGTTGATTTCAACAATGGTTGGAAGGTTGTTTCTCGTGGTCATGTGATGATTTGGGAGAACATCAAGCCTGGTACCAACATCGGTGATGGCAATGCTTACAACCCAGCTACTGTTAACGACTTAGATACACTCGTTACTAACTACTACATCAACATTGGTGAGTGGAACACAGCAAACCCTGCAAGTGGTACAATCGCAACAACTGTTAAGCATGCTGGTCCTTTCGATATAGTATCATTCATCTCTAATGGTAGCGACGGCACTCCACGCATTGTATTCGAGGTTTCTAAGGATAGCATAGAGTGGACACAGGTAGGCGACACAATCAATATGCCTGCTAACGAAAAGCGCTTGTACAGAAAGTACATACGTAGCTATGAGAATACTGACGAGGTATATGTTCGCGCACGTATTGCTGCTGGCAACTCTAAGGCTGGATTCTATGATATCTATCTCATGAACCATGGTGAGAAGTCTATCGCTCGTGAAAACGAACTTGCTACAGGTATCGAGGAAATCACCAACGCTACAGCTAACCGCAAGGCTACTCCTGCAGCTATCTATAGCATCAATGGTACACGCCTGAGCGCTATGCAGCGTGGCATCAACATCGTTAAGATGAGCAATGGTGAAACAAAGAAAGTTATCGTAAGATAAGTTTTATATAAACTGTATATACTGAAAGAAGGGGCTATCTTCATTGCGAAGATAGCCCCTTCTTAGTTATTGTAATAATGTAAATCTTATGTTATTATTTTATGGTGTTGATCATATCTTGTTTTTGTTTTCTGCCATAGCAGCCATCTTCTGCAGCCATTTTTCGCGAGTGCGCTTCCATCGGTTGTGAGTCCAAAGCCAATAAGCAGGCTGTCGCTGAATAGTCTTCTCAAGCTCACGGAAATACATCTCTGTGATATCGAAGTCCTTATATTCTTTTGGTTTATCTGTCAGAAGTTTGAATTCTCCTTTATAATAACCGCGCTTCACTCTCTGCATGTCGAGATAATAAACGGCGAAGTTAGCCTTCTTAGCTATCTTCTCAGTACCTGTCAATACAGGCGTATCGTGATTCAAAAAGTTGGTCCAATAATGTATATTGTTCCAATGTGGCACTTGGTCGGCAATGAAGCCAATAACAATATGTTTGCCTTCTTGTCGCATTTTCACTATCTTTCTCAATGTTTCAGCCATAGGAATGCTTATGGCGCCAAGGCGATTGCGCAGATAAAGGAATAGTTTGTCGAAGGCAGGATTCTCCAATACGTGGTAAATTTGTCCAAATGTAATATCTTCGCCTGCCCATAGTGGCAACGAAGTAACCCATTCCCAGTTGCAATAATGACCTAAGTATATGGCACACGACTGTCCTTTTTGGCACGATACTCTTATCTTCTCCACGCCTGTAAACTGCATGCGCTTCATCACTTGCTTCTTGCTCATAGTAAAGAGTTTGATACTCTCTACTATATAGTCACAAAACCAAGAATAGAATTCTTTTTCTATTTTCAAGCGTTCTGCCTCGCTCTTTTCCGGAAAGCTATCTGCAAGATGCTTCTTTACTAATGGTCGTCGATATTTTACAACATAAAATACCAAGTAGAACAAGCCGTCGCTCACAAGGTATAATACACTAAGCGGCAGTAGCGACATCAGATACCAGATACCGAAAGCTATGCCATATAATATCTTCTTCATTTTATACTTATTATACTTGCTGCATATCGTGCAACTTACGATAATATCCGTTTTTGTTTATCAACTCTTCGTGCGAACCACGCTCCACAATCTTACCTTCATGCAGCACGCATATTTCGTCGGCATGCTTGATGGTGCTCAAACGGTGAGCCACAGCTATTGTGGTACGAGTCTTCATGAGTTTCTCTAACGCATCCTGCACCAGTCGCTCGCTCTCTGTATCAAGGGCTGAAGTAGCCTCGTCGAGGATGAGGATAGGAGGATTCTTCAATATAGCACGAGCTATGCTCACACGCTGACGCTGACCTCCAGATAGTCTGCCACCACGGTCACCGATGTTGGTATCGAAACCATGTTCCGACTGCATAATGAAGTCGTAGGCATTAGCAATCTTTGCTGCGTTTGCTATTTCTTCGTCGGTAGCGTCGGTCTTGCCGAAGCGTATGTTGTCTTTGAATGAAGCATTGAAGAGTATAGCCTCTTGGTTCACGTTGCCCATCAGCTGACGTAGGTCGTGAACGGCAATATCCTTCACGTTGATGCCATCGATGAGCACCTCGCCTTCCTGCACATCGTAGTAGCGTGGAATCAAGTCTACCATCGTACTCTTTCCGCTACCGCTTTGTCCTACCAAGGCTATTGTCTTACCCTTAGGAATAACGAGATTTATGTCTTTTAGCACATACACCAGCTCGTTGCTGTTGTGGTCGGTATAAGCAAACGACACATGGCGGAATTCTATCTGATGTTTGAATTCTGCAATATGTTCAGGGTTTTCCTTGTCTTTAATCTCTACCTCAGCTCTCAGAATCTTGTCGATACGATCCATAGAAGCCAATCCCTTAGGAATATTGTATGTAGCCTTAGAGAAGTCTTTCAGAGGGTTGATGATGCTGTACAACATCACGAGGTAGAAGATGATGGTAGGACCATCGATGCGACCATAGTCGAGCACCAAGATACCGCCAAACCACAATACTATCACGATGAGTATTGTACCCAAGAATTCGCTCATAGGGTGAGCCATCTGCTGACGAATGTTTACTCGCATGATGTGGTCGCGATATTCGCCATTCACCTTAGCAAAGCTTTGGTTCATCTTTTCTTCGGCACAGAAAGCCTTTATAATGCGTAGTCCGCCCAAGGTTTCTTCCACCATGCTCATGGTGTCGCTCCATAGACTTTGCGCCTCTGTACTCTTGGCTTTCAACTTTCTGCCCACTACGCCCATAAACCATCCGAAGCATGGCACAAATACTATGGTGAACAATGTGAGCTGCCAGCTGATAACCACAAGAGCTGCGAAATAAGAGATTATAAGAATTGGGTTCTTAAACAGCATGTCGAGCGACGACATGATGCTGTTTTCAACCTCCTGCACATCACCACTCATACGAGCTAAGATATCGCCCTTGCGCTCTTCGCTAAAGAATCCCAATGACAGCGAGTTTATCTTCTGATATAGTTGATTGCGAATGTCGCGCACAATACCTGTACGAATAGGGATGATGGTGGCTGACGAAAGGAAGTAGGCTCCTGTCTTCAAGAAAGTCATGAAAGCGAGGAATAATCCTATCACCAGCAGCGCTGTCGAAGCACTATACTCGATGATGAAGTTCTGTATGTAGAAATACAGGTTGTTTGTAGCCACCTCTTTTGCTGTTCCCCATGTGCCGTCCCATGTCATCAAGTCGTTGGCACGAATGCCGCCATCTACCTGAAACAAGATTTGCAATATAGGTATCAGAGCAGCAAACGAGAATATGTTGAGTATCGCTGACAATATATTGAAGACGATGCTCAGCGTCAGGAATTTCTTGTATGGCGGCACAAACCGCTTTAGTATCTGCAGGAATTCTTTCATTGGTATTCTCTCTCTTTGCGTTGATATTAAATTTCCTCTCCAAAGAGAGTAGCCGAAGTAGAGCCTGTGATGCGCACTTTAACTCTGTCGCCAGGCTTATGGTTGTTGCGAGCTATTACTACTGCCTTGTTTTGCTCTGTGCGTCCCATCATCTGCTCACGGCTGCGCTTAGCAAACGATTCTATCAATATCTCAAACTCCTTGCCTTCGTCTTGCTTATTGCGCTCAGCACTCATCTGAGTCTGAAGCTGTATAAGCTCGTTGAGTCGCTCTATCTTTGTTTCCTCAGAAACGTTGTCTGGCAAATGCTTAGCTGCATAGGTGCCAGGGCGCTCAGAATATTTAAACATAAAGGCAGAGTCGAAACCTACCTCGCGTACAAGGTCGAGAGTTTGCTGATGGTCTTCAGGAGTCTCGTCATGATAGCCTACAAAGATGTCGGTAGTGAGTCCGCAACCAGGGATAATTCTTCTTATCGCCTCCACATGGTCGAGATATTCCTGGCGTGTATATTTACGGTTCATGAGCTTTAATATCTTGTCGCTTCCGCTCTGTACAGGGAAGTGGATATGCTTGCAGATGTTTGGCTCGTCGGCAATGGCGTGAAGAATGTCTTCGCTCATATCCTCAGGGTTAGAGGTGGTGAAGCGCACACGCATATCTGGCACCTCATGGGCTACCATGCGCAATAGTTCGGCAAACGAGGTTCCATTCTCTGGGCGTGCACCATTAGGCAACAAGCCATACGAGTTAACGTTCTGTCCCAATAGTGTAACCTCTTTGAAGCCACGGTCGTGAAGGTCGCGCACCTCAGCCAATATGCTCTCTACATCGCGACTACGCTCACGTCCACGAGTGTAAGGCACGATGCAATAGTGGCAGAAGTTGTTGCAACCACGCATGATGCTCACAAATCCGCTCACACGGTTGCCACCCAATCTTTGTGGTATTACATCGCGATAGGTTTCTGTCAACGATAGCTTGATGTCGATAGCGTTGGTGCCATTTTCGCATTGCGCTATCATATCAGGCAAGTTGAGATATGAGTCTGGTCCACATACCAAGTTAGCATGGTGGTTCTGTATCAAGTCGTCTTTCACTCGCTCTGCCATACATCCCAGCACTCCGATGATGAGTGGTGTTTCGCGCTTCTTGCCCATAGCGTGCAGAATGTCGAGGCGGTTAATCACCTTGTTTTCCGCATTTTCGCGAATAGAGCAAGTATTTAGGAATATGGCGTCGGCTTCGTTTTCGTTGTCGCACACCTCGTATCCAGCCATCTTCATTATAGATGCCACCAACTCAGAGTCGGCAACATTCATTTGGCATCCGTAAGTTTCAATATATAATTTTTTCATTCTTTTCTATATATACATATATATATTATGGCTGCAAAGTTAATTATTTTTCGCCACATAAACTAATTATCGTGTGCTCTTTCCTATTATCATGTCTTTAGAAAGCCATAAAAACAGGAAATAGAAAGCCACACCTGTTATCAATCCTGCTATTGCGTCGATGGCATAGTGGGCAAGGATGTAAACCGTGGCAAAGCACATCAGCACATAGAATGGCAACATAAAAAGCAGCAATTTCTTTGAACCGCTGTGCCATGCCAATAGCATCAGAATCGTTGTCACACCAACATGCGAACTTGGGAAAGCTGCCGTTGGGCGTTCGCCTGCATCGTGGGCTTGCTCTACAAAGTGGTAGAACAGTCCGTCCTTCCATCCTGGGCTTATCATGCGCTCTGCATGGGTGGAGAAATAGTCGTTAAGGTTTGGGAATATTCCCTGTGCAATGTCGCTCATTCCTACAGCCTGATAGTAATACTGCGGTCCGGTAACGGGCAGATAGATATAAATCACGTAGTAGGCGAAGAACGAGGCAAGGATGATAAACGATGCTCGCTCAAACTCTGCATAGCGACAGAAGAAATAATACACCACCACCATAGCTATAAGCGGATAATAGCTGGCGTAGCCAAGGTCCATCAGCTCGCTAAACCAATGCCACGGCATGGCTTGATGGAACAATAGGGCAGGCTGGCAGCCAAATACGCTCTGTTCTGCTGAAGCAAAGATATGGTCGAGGTTAGGAAATACTCTGTTTATCTCGAAAGTATCGGGATACCACCATCCCAGCAATGCCAACTGCACCAATATTCTAAGCAACCTTGTGGCTCTGCATGGCAACAGCCTGTATACAAGCCACAATCCGAGAGTGCAAGCCAACACTCGCAGTCTGCCCCATATCATGGCATCGGAATGCTGAAGCTTGGTAGATATAAAGAGCACCGTTAATAGCGTGAGCACAGTATACGCCACCACTACCCATTCTATGGCGAAGAGTCCGCGTTGAGGCTTCTTTTCTATGCTGAATATTTCGAGTATAGGATTCTTCTTTCTCATAGCCAGTTGTTCTCCTTATACCATTTTATTGTTTCGTGAGTGCCACGCTTAAGGTCGTATTCTGGCTTATAGCCCAATTCCTTTATTGCAGGCATAATGTCGCAACGCCAGTTGCGCTGTTTCAGTATGTTGTATTTGTCGCAGTTTAGTGCCGACACCTTTCCTGTGGCTTTGCCCATCATCTCGGCAACCGTAGTCACCACCTTTAGCACCCATATTGGAGCCGTAATGCGCAGCCACCATGGTTTGCCCAGTTCTTCGTGTATATAGTTGCTGAAGTCGGCTGAGCGATATACGTTGCCATCAGAAAGGAAATATTTTCTACCATTCTCTCCCTTCTCTAAAGCCAAGAACACCGCCTGCACCACATCCATCACATACACAAATGTGATGTCTTGCTGCTTGTAGCCCACAGCAAAGTCAATATGCTGTTTTATGCTCTTTGCCATCAAGAAATAGTCTTTCTCTCTTGGTCCATAAACGCCAGTAGGGCGAAGCGTAACGCATGGGAAGTCCGTTAGACTGTCGAGAAATTGTTCTGCAGCCAACTTGCTTCTGCCATATTCGGTATTAGGCTGTGGAGTGTCGCTATCGGTAATTTCCTGATAAGGCATCTGCTCTTTTATTGCACCGAAAATGCTTAGCGAGCTCAGATAAACCATCTTTTTTATAGGCATTCCAAGAGCCTTGATAGCATTCACGAGGTTCATAGTGCCTTGGGTGTTCACCTTGCGGAATGTTTCGGGGTTCATACATTTCGTCACTCCTGCAGCATGCACCACATAGTCGAAATTATGATCTTTTAGTTGTTCCTTCAGTTTGGCTTCTGAGCCCAATTCGAGCTCTATAAGGTTTATTCTCTTGTCGGTGAGATAAGTAAGCGGACTACTCTTGCGTATGGCTGCCCATACGTCCATGCCTTTGTCTAAGGCTTCTTTGACTATAAAACTGCCAATGAAGCCGCTGGCGCCAGTAATAAGTATCTTCATTATATAGAAATGTCTGTTTCGGGATTATTTTGCAAAGATAGTGCAAGCGAGTGGAATGACAAAACAAAATACGCAGTTTTTGTTTTTGAATTATAATTGTTAGATAGTTAATCTTGGAATTAAATTATATTTGATAGTAATCATATTGACATTTGATAGTAAGCAAAAAGATGTTTGATAGAAAGCATAGGAATCTTTGATAGAAAGCATAGATTGCTCGAAGTATAACTTCGAAAACGAATGAAGATAGTTAAGTTGTTGAATGAAAGCTACTTACTGCATCGCTACATCTATAATTATCAAATTTGATGATTATATAGTTTTTCTCTTGCGTTTATTAGGAAAATACGCTACAAATACTATAAATGGGTGTTTCTTGAGTGGGGAAAAGAGGGGGACAAGTCTCATCGAGACTTGTCCCCCATAGTTGTATTAACTTAAAACAAATTCTACTTTTCTATTAGAAGTTGTAAACGAGAGAGAACAGGAGGTTCTCACCGCTCAAATCAAGACCAAGGTCGGTGCTTGCCTTAGCATCGTCAGCATCGAGCTTGTAGCTTGTGTAGCCCAACCATCCAATCTTTGTGAGGAAAGTGAGGTTCTTTGTAACGTCGATAGAAACACCTGGACGAACACCAATGTACCATGCGTTAGCCTTTGTCTTTGCAGTAACAGTAGTGTTACCTATTTCTTTCTCTACCTTGTCTTCGAAGTGCTTGTAACCGAAGCCTGCCTCACCAAATACGCCAACCTTGTTCCACTTAGCGAAAGTGTAACGTACGTATGGTTCGAATGTATAATCATTAGTAGATTTATCTCCCTGCTTAGAGTGCTCAAGACCGAACTGTACACCGATAGAGAGCTTGTCATCCAACTTGTAACCAAGTTCTGGGATAAGGTTGATAGTTGTCTTTGTATCGCCTTCACCTGGATCCTCAGAATGAAAACTTACACCACCACCAAGATAAACCTGAGCGTTTGCGCTCAATGAAGCTACTACGAAAGCAGCTGCCAATAATAACTTTTTCATAATCTTTTCCTTAAATTATTGTTTGATTGTTATCGGTTGCAAAGATATGTGATTTATCTGTAACAGCGAAACTTTTCTTCGAGAAAAAATTCATAAACCGAAGTTTAGAACAAAGATAGGGAGCTTTCAAGCCAATAATAGTTAGTTTTACCCGTTGTTTCGAACTGTTACTCTTCGTATTTAGATAAAATTTCGTTGCAATATTTCTTGAAATCATTCCAATGATAGTATGGAGCTATATCTGTTTTTATAGGTAGTGTAGCCTCGTCTTCATTGTCAAGAATCTTGAAAATAATATCTTCCGATCCTGCTTTGCGATAGAACACAAACTGCAGATTGCAAGCCATAGGGAATATGCGATAGTTGTTCCATCCTTCGTCGTCGATTTGTTCGAGGTCGGCAATCTGCTTTCCTGTGCCATTGATATTTAGCAGACAAGTGAGTGGCATTACCATAGTGTCGTGGCCATAGCGGAGAGTGGCGCCAGGAGCCTTGAGCTTCAAACAGCAGTCTGCCTCATGGATAATCATTTTCAAGAGGTTACGCTGGCTGTAAGGTTGTGTTCCGCCATTGAGAGGCGATGGACCATAGTTGATGTACCACCATGCATTATTGCGAAGCCAGAAGTCGTAAATCTGGTCTTCGTCAAATAGATCGTAGAGCGAAATGGTGTGGCGCAATTCGGTGCTCTGTATATTGCTGGCAAGCTTAAACAGTCTGTCGCCAAGCCATGAAGCGTCTATGCTGTCGCGCCAGTAGGTTTCGTTGTTAAATATCTTGCGCATAGTTTTCTCATAGTTTTCATGCTTTTTAGAGAAGGCGTCGTAAGCCTCTTTAGCCTCCTTAGGCATTCGCTTCGAGAAAAGTTTTTTGTCGTCGAAGTTCATGTACCACATATCGTGCTCGCTGGCATCGTGACGAATGTCGAGCTTAGGGTTCATGGCTTTGAGCTGCTGAAGCGCATTTTCCATAGAGAGTATGCAACGAATCACGATGGTAGACTTAGCATCCACTCTAACATCACCCTTGAAAACTTCAGGGAAACGCTCGTACATTCGCTTGGCAATACCACGATGTTGCTCAGCGCCACGAAGAGTCAGTTCTCCATCGCGCTTCCAAGCCTCGTCCTTTATAGTCTTTATCTTAGAGAGAGTCTCTTCGCCCTTTGCTGTCAGCATGCCTTGTTTTTGAGCTTTCAGCAGCATGTCGTAAGGACGCTCGTAGTCGTTAGTGCCAATAAGATAGCGTGAGCCGTGGCGTCCGTAGTGACTAATATAATAAGGTGTGTAGCCCTTAGGTGCAGGAGTGAGTGCCTTCTGTGGTCCAGGGTAGGCTACATAGTTGCTTGCAGACAGAGTGATGTCGCGTTTGAAATCTTTGCGTGCTTGCTGAGCCGTTGCAGTAAGCGCCAGCATGAGAGCAGGGATGATAAAAAATAGTTTTTTCATTTTTTCTATTATGATGAAAGTTTTTTTTATGTTTAAGGATATTATGGAAGTTTACCTTTTACGGTCGCAAGCTTATGCTATTCCCAGCAATTCTATTTCGAATATCAATGTAGAACCGCCAGGAATGCCTGGCTGTGAGAATTTTCCGTATCCCACTTCTGCAGGAATATAAACTTCCCACTTGTCGCCTACACACATCTGCTGCATAGCTATTATCCATCCCTCTATCAAGTCAGACAGACGGAAGGCAACAGGAGTGCCGCCGCGCGAAGAGTCGAATTTCTTGCCATTAATGGTCCATCCTGTATAGTGTGCCGTAACGATGCTGTGTCGGGTAGGGTGTTTGCCGTCGGCTTTACCTGCAGCCACCACCTTATAATAAATACCACGAGGAAGAGCCTTCACGCCCTCTTCCTTAGCTTTTTCCTCGAGCCATTGCTTGTTGGCAAGAGCATATTCTTTCTTATTAGCCATTTATTATCTGTTTTGTTGTTTTGTTTTTTGCAAAGATAGTATTTTCTTCGCATTCTTTCATAGATAGTGATAAAAAAACCAGCCATGAAGGCTGGTTTAATTCTATATCTATACTCCTAAGAGTATATTATCCTTAATGTAATATTATCTAATGAACAATAGTTCACGATATTTAGGCAATGTCCAAAGCTCATCGGCAACGATAAGCTCGAGCTTATCTATCTGGTAGCGAATAGCCTCCATCTTTGGCACCACAGTGTCGTGGTAAGCAATAGCTTTTTCGCGTTCGCTCTCTATTACGTTGGCCTTCTTTCTTGCCTCTACCAACTCTTCTACAAGGGTTTCGATGCTCTGAGTGCGCTCTGCAATCTCCTTGATAATCTTCACGTTGCGGGCTGTGAGGCTCTTTCCCTCTTCAGCACCAAACACATTCATCATGCCTTCCACATTCTTAGCCAAGCGACTCTGATAATGGGTGGCAACAGGGATGATATGGTTCATCGAGAGGTCGCCCATAACGCGAGCTTCTATCTGCACCTTCTTGGTGTATGTTTCCCATTTCACCTCGTTGCGTGCTTTAAGCTCGTTTTCCTTCATCACGTTCATCGACTCAAACATAGCGATGCTCTCTTTGTCGAGATAGCGGTCGAAGCACTTAGGGCAGCAAGCCTCGCAGTCGAGACCGCGCTTCTTAGCTTCTTCTTTCCATTCATCGCTATATCCATTACCATCAAAGCGGATAGCTTTGCAAGCAAGGATGTCTTCGCGAACAATATCGATGATGGCGCTTGTCTGGTCTTCGCCCTTGGCTATGAGAGCGTCTACGCGACTCTTGAAGTTGTTGAGAGCCTCTGCCATAGCGGTATTGAGCACTATCATAGCGCTGGCACAGTTTGCCTCAGAACCTACGGCACGGAATTCGAATCTGTTACCGGTAAATGCGAAAGGCGATGTGCGGTTGCGGTCGGTATTATCGATGAGCAATTCAGGAATCTCTGGAATATCGAGCTTCATACCCTGCTTGCCAGCAAGATTGAAGAGTTCGTCTTTGTCAGCCTTCTCGATATGGTCGAGCAAGTCGCTGAGCTGCTTACCGAGGAAGCTTGAAATAATAGCAGGAGGAGCCTCGTTGGCACCAAGACGATGGTCGTTTGTGGCACTCATCACAGACGCTTTGAGCAATCCGTTGTGGCGATAAACAGCCATAAGGGTTTCTACGATGAATACTACGAAGCGAAGATTGTCTTCGCCATTCTTGCCTGCAGCATGCAGCAATACGCCAGTATCTGTAACCAAGCTCCAGTTGTTGTGCTTACCCGAACCATTGATGCCTGCGAAAGGCTTTTCGTGGAGCAACATGCGGAAGCCATGCTTATGAGCAACCTTGCGCATAAGGCTCATCAAGAGCATGTTGTGGTCTACAGCCAAGTTGCACTCCTCATAAATAGGAGCAAGCTCAAACTGGTTTGGTGCAACCTCGTTGTGGCGAGTTTTGCAAGGAATACCAAGTTCAAGAGCCCGTATCTCAAGGTCTTTCATGAAAGCCTGCACACGCTCAGGGATAGTTCCGAAGTAGTGGTCGTCCATCTGCTGATTCTTTGCTGAGTCGTGACCCATAAGAGTGCGACCAGTAAGCATAAGGTCAGGACGAGCTGAATACAAGCTTTCGTCAACGAGGAAGTATTCCTGTTCCCATCCCAGGTTTGTCTGCACCTTCTTCACGTCAGGATAGAAATAGTGGCATACCTCAGTGGCAGCCACGTTCACAGCATGAAGCGAACGAAGCAGCGGAGCCTTGTAGTCAAGAGCCTCGCCAGTATACGAGATAAAGATGGTAGGGATACAAAGAGTGTCATCGATGATGAAGACAGGCGATGTAGGGTCCCAAGCCGAATATCCGCGAGCCTCGAAGGTGTTGCGGATACCGCCCGAAGGGAAACTTGAAGCATCAGGTTCCTGCTGCATGAGTAGTTTTCCAGAGAATTCCTCTATCATTCCACCCTTGCCATCGTGCTCAATGAAAGCATCGTGCTTTTCGGCAGTACCCTCGTTCAGAGGTTGGAACCAGTGAGTGTAGTGTGTAACTCCATTCTCTTCTGCCCATTGTCGCATGCCACGTGCTACTGCGTCAGCAATAGAACGGTCAAGACGAATACCATTATCCATAACGTCGATGAGTTTTGCATAAACATCGGCAGGCAGGTATTTGTACATCTTGGCCCGGTTGAAGACATATTTACCATAATACTGTGATGGTCGCTCCAATGGTGCGAGAACGTCGACGGGTCTTTTCTTGAAAGCCTCGGCTACAACTTCGAATCTTAAATTCGCCATTATTCCTTCTAATTGGTATTTATTTTAAGTTTGTGGTTGCAAAATTACTATAATTTGAAGATATGACAAAGAAAAAGGGTATTTTCTTGCATTTATGCAAGCAAAACAAGAGAAATTTGCCTCGTTGCGCCATGTCTGTTGTTGTTTTTACGACAATATAAATAATCTTTTCAATATTTTTATTAACTAACAATTTGTCTAATAAATATAAAAGGCTTATCTTTGCAGAAGATAAGATGTACTCGGCAATTTGTAAGCAAACTTACATTTCGCTTGTAAGCATTATCTTTGCAACGTAAAAACCTAAAAAATAACATTATTATCAACAATATTCAAATTTGAACTATGACTAATCAATTCCACAAAGCACTAATAATAGTGCTTGCTGTGCTGTTGCCTATTGGTGCAATGGCTGCAAAGAAGAAACAAAAACAGCTAACTGATCGTGAGTACTGGTGCCAACAAGCTTATAAGATGGCACAGCCTGTATTGGAAAACATGGCTAAAGGCGAGCTGCAAAAGAATATGCAACTCGAGGTGTCGCCAAACTGGGATGGCAGAAACAAGAAGGTTGCCTACATGGAATGCTTCGGCAGATTGATGGCTGGTATTGCGCCTTGGCTATCGTTACCAGATGACGAAACTACAGAAAGTGTACAGCGCAAGCAGCTCAGAGAATGGGCATTGGCAAGCTATAAGAATGCTGTAGACCCTAAAAACCCTGACTATTTGGCTTGGAGAGGACATGGGCAAGCATTGGTGGATGCAGCATACGTGGCTGAGAGCTTCCTTAGAGCTTACGACGCATTGTGGAAACCACTCGACGAGGTAACAAAGAAACGCTATTTTGAGGAGTTTACTCAGTTGAGACGAGTAGACCCACCTTATACTAACTGGTTCTTATTCTCTAGTGTTATAGAGAGTTTCCTCGCTAAGGCTGGTGCTCCATATGATGAGTTTCGTGTGAATACAGCCTGTCGCAAGACTGAAGAGTGGTATGTTGGCGACGGATGGTATGCCGATGGTCCAGTATTCGCTTTCGACTACTATTCAAGCTATGTATTCCACCCTATGTATCTCGAAACCCTTCAGGCTATGGTAGATGCAAAGGCTAACACTCGCTTGGATTATAAGAAGTATTATCAGCGTGAGCTGAAGAGAGCACAGAAGTTCTCTATCATTCTTGAGCGTTTCATTTCGCCTGAGGGTACATACCCTGTTATCGGTCGCTCTACTCCTTACCGCCTTGCAGCTATGCAACCTTTGGCTTTGATGGCTTGGTATGAAAAGTTGCCTTCTGACCTCAGCAATGGTCAGGTGAGAGCTGCGTTGACAAAGGTTATGCACCGCATGTTTGACCATCAGAACAACTATAACGAGGGTGGATTTCTTACTATCGGATTCTGTGGCTCACAGAAGAATATAGCCGATTGGTATACTAACAATGGTTCGCTATACATGACCTCATTGGCATTTATGCCTCTTGGTCTTCCTGCCACCTCTCCTTTCTGGACTGACGAGGCAAAGCCATGGACTCAGGTAAAAGCATGGAACGGACAGAATTTCCCTAAAGACCATAGATGGGCTGATGATATTCAAACTAAAGATAAATGGTAATCTGTTAAATATCAAACATTAACTAAAAACAATAATTATGAAGAAGATAATAATATTGGCACTCGCCATTTTGGGTTTGCAGCCAGCTATGGCTAAGAACTGGACCGTAGGCGAGGTGAAAGATATTATTACTAAGGTAAACAATACCTGGCAGAAGAATCATCCAAAGCAAGAACGCTCGTTTTGGGATCCTGCCGTTTATCATACAGGTAATATGGAAGCTGCTCAGTATTTGAACAATAATGATTGGTATAAGTATTCATACGAGTGGGCTGAAAAGAACCAATGGAAGGGTGCTCGCGAAACAGATAAGAGCAAGTGGCGCTATGAAAAATACGGTGAAGGTCACGATTTCGTCTTGTTTGGCGACTGGCAGATTTGCTTCCAGACTTATATCGACCTCTATAATTCTCCTATAGCTCCTGCCGACAAAGATTTCATGTTGGCGCGTGCCAAGGAAGTTATGCACTACGAGGCATATAGCGACAAGTCCGACTACTGGTGGTGGGCAGATGCTTTGTATATGGTGATGCCTGTGATGACAAAGATGTATAAGATTACTGGCGACAAGCAGTATCTGCAGAAGATGTACGAAAACTGGGAGTATGCCAATAGCATCATGTATGATAAGGAGACAGGTCTATACTTCCGCGATGGCAAATATGTTTATCCTAAGCATACCACTAACAATGGTAAGAAAGACTTTTGGGCTCGTGGCGACGGATGGGTTGTAGCAGCCTTTGCTAAGATATTAAAAGACCTTCCAAAGGATGATGCTCATCGCAAGACATACATTTCTTATTATAAGAAGATTGTTAAGGCTGTAGCTAAATGCCAACAAGCCGAGGGCTATTGGACTCGCTCTATGGTTGACCCAGAGCAGGCTCCAGGTCGCGAAACAAGTGGCACAGCGCTCTTTGCTTATGGTATTCAATGGGGTATCAACAACGGTTACCTATCTAAGAAATACCAGAAGACTGTTGATAAGGCTTGGAACTATCTTGCTACTATAGCCTTTCAGCCTGATGGCACAGTGGGCTATGTGCAGCCTATTGGCGAAAAGGCTATTCCTGGACAGGTGGTAAACCAGAAGAGTGTAACAAACTTCGGTACTGGTGCCTTCCTGCTTGCTGCTTGCGAATACGCAAGACATCTTGAGAAGTAAACAAAGCTTTACCCTCTCCACCTCTTTGGGGGCACTTCAAAGAGGGGAGAGGATTATTTTTTGTAGGTAAATACTTGGTAAAAAGGCTATTGGCTCTAACTTCTTTAACTTCTCTAACTTCTTTAACTTCTCTAACTTCTCTAACTTCATACTTGTAAACGTTTACTAAAGCAATATAATTTTTTATTATGAAACTACTTTCTACTATCTGCTTACTCGCAGTATGTTCAGCGGGCTTTGCCCAACCACGTTATGATATGAAGAATATCATGATGGAAAAGCTGAACAGGGGTGTTGTAGCCACCAAGAGCAATGGCAAGGTGGCTGTGTCGTGGCGATTGCTGTCGGAAGATGGCAAGAATGCTGCATTCGATGTGTACCGTAATGGTAAGAAACTAAACAGCAAAGCGCTGAAGAAAGGCGGAACCTTCTTCGTTGATGAGCAGCCTGTTACTGGCGACGCTACCTACGAGGTTCGAGGTGGCAGCTGCAATGGCTCGTTCTGTCTTAAGGCTGATGCCCAAGAGGGTTTTATCTCTATTCCGCTTCAGAAGCCTGCCGACCTTACTATGCCTGATGGCAGAGTGTGCACTTATAGCGCCAACGACTGCTCGGTGGCAGATGTAGATGGTGATGGGGAATACGAGATTATTCTGAAGTGGGACCCTTCAAATGCACATGATAATTCGCATGCTGGCTATACGGGCAACGTGTATTTCGACTGCTTGAAGCTCGATGGTACACGTCTGTGGCGTATCGACATGGGAAAGAATATCCGTGCTGGAGCCCACTACACCCAGTTTATGGCATACGACTTCGATGGTGATGGCAAAGCCGAACTCATGATGAAGACTGCCGATGGCACCATCGATGGCAAAGGCAATGTTGTTGGTGATGGCTCTAAAGACTGGCGTTGCCATGAGCAAAACAACCGCTTGGGAAGAATTATGGATGGTCCTGAATATCTTACTGTCTTCAATGGTCTCACAGGAGAAGCTATGCAAACCGTCGACTATATTCCTGGTCGCGGACCTCTTACCAGTTGGGGCGACGACCATGGCAACCGTTCTGAGCGTTATCTTGCAGGCGTAGGATATTTCGATGGCAAAAAGGCTTCTGCTTTCTTCTGCCGTGGATATTACACTCGCACAGTTATTGCTGCCTGGGATTGGGATGGAAAGAATCTCACCAGCCGTTGGGTCTTCGACACCAACAATCCTGAGTGGACAAGCTATGCTGGTCAAGGCAACCACAACCTCAGAGTGGCTGATGTTGATGGCGATGGCTGCGACGAAATAACATACGGTTCTATGGCTATTGACCACGATGGTCGTGGACTCTACAACACAGGCTTCGGTCATGGCGACGCCTTGCACCTGATGGCTTTCTATCCTAATAGCGATAAGTTGCAGGTGTGGGACTGTCACGAGAATCGCCGCGATGGTAGCGACTTCCGCGATGCTGCCACAGGCAAAGTAATATTCCAGATTCCGGGCAACTTTGATGTGGGCAGATGTATGGCTGCCGATATTGATCCTACCAACGAAGGTTTGGAGATGTGGAGTGCCAATAGCGGAGGCGTAAGAAATGTCAAGGGCGAACTCATCCTACCTACAGAATACGAAGAGCCTACCATGGACGAAAATAAGCGCAGAGGAATGTCTACAAACTTCGGCATCTGGTGGGATGGCGACTTGCTTCGCGAACTTCTCGACCACGAGACAGTTCAGAAATACGATTGGAAAACAGGCAGGGTGAATGTTATTAAGCGTTTCGATGGCCGATTCAACAATGGCACCAAGTCGAACCCTTGTCTTAGTGGCGACATCCTTGGCGACTGGCGCGAAGAGGTGTTGGTGCGCGATGCTCAGAGCACTATGCTTAAGCTCTACACCACAGATATTCCTACCGACCATCGCATCACTTGCCTCATGCAGGATGTTCCTTATCGTCTGAGCATAGCTACCGAGAATGTGGCTTACAATCAGCCACCAGAGCCAGGCTTCTATCTCGGCGTGGGAATGAAGAAATAAAATCGAAATGAAGAATAAAGACAGTAAAAGGAGCCAATTATAGGCTCCTTTTACTGTCTTTGGACAAATAGTTACCCCAGTTCGGGATAAGA